>JAICVC010000159.1 GCA_025935515.1 Sphingomonas sp. | reverse complement strand
TGACGGCGCAGCTTCATCTCGCGGTAGACGCCCTCGCGCTGCAGCTTCTTCTTGAGCGCGCGCAGCGCCTGCTCGACATTATTGTCGCGAACAATGATCTGCATAAAATCCCGTCACTCTCCTTGGTGGCAACAGATAGCGGCCGTCAGAGGCAAGTCCTCGGCGGCGCGCGGCCCTTAGCAGTGCCGGGCCCGCCGTTCAACCCGTTGCGGAGTTGTGAAGAGTGCGGCGAACCGTTCGGCGGATACGATGGAAAGGGAAACAGGACCGTTTGGGTTATGCCACGTTAACCCATTGAATGATAAACCCTCCGCTTCAAATTCGGGAGGGTAACCGGGGTGTCATTGAATCGACGGGAGATGTTGCGGCTTGGTGCCTATGGAGCGACGGCCGCGATCCTCTCGACTGCTGCCAGCTCAAGTCCGCTTGCGTCTTTCGGTCTGAACCTGGACCGCAATGGCGACCCGCTCGCGCCGCTTCCGGCGCAGCCGCAGGCGCAGGTCCTGACCCCGACGGCACCAGCCGGCATCGATCCGCAGCTGTTCGCCCGCGCCAAGGCCGCGCTCGACCAGCACCGCATCTATGCTCGCGACACGATCGGCATCGCCGACTTCTCCAAGCCCTCGAGCGAGGCGCGCTTCCACCTCGTCGATCTGGCCAGCGGCCAGGTCGAGAGCCACCGGGTCGCCCATGGCCGCGGATCCGACCCGGCGCACTCGGGCTACCTCGAGCGCTTCTCCAATGACTTCGGCTCCTACGCGACGTCGAACGGCACCTACACGACCGGCGACTATTACGAGGGCAAGTACGGTCTTTCGATGAAGGTCCATGGCCTCGACTGGTCGAACAACAACGCGGAAGCCCGCGCGATTGTCATCCACAACGCCTGGTATGCCGAGGACGACATGATCCCGCTGCACGGCATGCTCGGCCGCTCCGAGGGCTGCTTCGCGATGAGCCGGAAGAGCCAGTATGACGTGATGCGCAAGCTCGCCGGCGGCAGGATGATCTTCGCCGAGAAGCTTGCGTAACGACCGTCCGGGGGCCGGCGGTTCAAGAAGCTGGCCCAAGCTGCAGCCGCGGTAACCACTCCGAAATCACTGCCGTCTTACCCTGCCGCGGGCCGATTTTGGCCCGGGGTAAGGGAGCCGTTCATGGCTGACGTTCTCGTTTTTGAGCGCGCTGCGCCGACTTTCGCGGCGGGGTTGGCGAAGCGCGGTCACCATATCGTCTACCGCGCAAACGTCTCCAACCACTGCCCCGGCTGCGGCCGCTCGCAATGGTATATCGGCCGGGTCCGCGCCGATTGCGGCTTTTGCGGCACGGGGGGGCCGCTCGCCGAGGCATCGTGGCACGAGGTGAATCCGCACGGCGCTTCGGCCAAGTCCCGTTCGAAGCTGGCCGATCAACGCCGCTTCCCGCGGATGCCAGCGAAGGGCCGCAAGCTTCAGCTATTGATTGACGGCTCGCCGACCAGCTTCGCGCTTCACAATATTTCCGAAGGCGGCGTGATGGGCGGCGGCGTGCCCGACCTCGTCGAGGGAGCTGCAGGGCACGTCCGGTTCGAGGGCGGAATCCTCGTCCCGGCCATCGTGAAATGGACCGAGAACGGGCTGGTCGGGCTGGCCTTCACCGCGCCGGTCATTCTCGACCGGTCATCGCAAGCTGCGAACTAGCTAACGCGTCGCGACCTGGTTCGCCGGCTTGGGCTTGGGCTTCGGCTTGGGCTGCTGGCCGCTCGGCCCGTCCGGATCCTTGGGCATCGCGAGACTCGCGCCACCGTCCTTCATCTCCAGCGCTGCCATCGCCTTGGCGTCGCGACCGTAGAGGTCCTTGTAGTCGACGATACGGCCGTCGTTCAGCGCCGCTGCGCTGAAATAGACGATGTAGACCGGCACCGGCTTCACGAAATTGGCCTGCACGGTCTTCTTCGACTGGAGCGCCGCCTCGACCCGGTCCGCTGTCCATTCGCCGCCGTCGTCGCCCAGCAGCTCGGTCGCAAGATCGAGGATGTGCTCGGTCCTGACGCAGCCGTGGCTGAGCGCCCGCGTGTCGCTGTTGAAGCGGCTGCGCGCGTTCGTGTCGTGGAGGTAGATCGCCTTCGAGTTCGGCATCACGAACTTGATCTGACCAAGCGCGTTGCTCGGTCCCGGCGGCTGCCGCCAGCGCTGGATTGAACCGTCGGAGCCCTTGACCGCGACGAAGCCCTTCTTGCCCGCGGCTTCCTTCTCGATGCTCTTCGGGACGTTCCAAGCCGGATTGAGGATGACCCCGACCGCGGTCGCGTTGAGCTGCGGTGTCGGGGTCGAAAGCTTGCCGGCGATCGCCCGCTGCTTCCACCGGTTGACGCCGTTTTCGACCAGAGTCGCGTGGAACCCCGGCACGTTGACGATGATGTACTTGTTGCCGAGGTCGCGCGGCAGCCAGCGCCAGCGGTCGAGGTTAAGGCGGATTCGATCGCGCCGCGCGGCGTCGCTCGGCGGAGTCGCCGAAAGCGCAACCTTCAGCGCGGCATATTGCGGGTGGGTCGGAAGTAGCGCGTTGAGCGACGCCGTGAGATTGCGCTGCGCAAGCGCGCTCCGCAGCAGCGCATCCTGCTTTTCGGCGCTGAGGTCGTTGTCGACTACGAACCAATCGGTGCGGCCCGGCTTTTGGATGTGGCCGAGCGCGAGATCGGACGAGACCAGGTTGAAGCGCTCGGTCGCGGCGGCAGAAATCGCCGCCAGGTTGCCCGTCTGGATCGCGGCCTGAAGGCCGGCCGGGTCGTAATCGGCCGGGTTCAGACCCTCGGCGCCAATGCGGCTGATATACGCAAGCAGTTCGAATGCGCTTGGCACGTTCCAGATGACGGGCGGCAAGGGCGGCGGGACCGGCGCAGCCTGCGCCTGCTGGTCGTCCGCCTGGTAATCGGGATTGCCGGTTACCGGTGCGTCGGGGCCGGTCCGCGGCGTCGTCGCCGGCCCCGGCTTGGCGGGAACGCTCGCCCGCGGCTGGGCCGGAGTTGGCACACCCATCGGCCGGATCTGCGAAAGGGCAGGACTGGCGACCATCGCCGCAACTGCCGTGAACACCAGTAGGGAGCTTGCCCGCCGCTTCATCGGCCCAATCACCAACTTGTTCATTTCAAACGATAACCCCGCTTCCCCTCGATTCCATACATCGCCCGCTGGCGCTTCGCCAGACGCACCGGCGACACAGTTGCGCCGATTCTGACGCCCCAGATTCGCAAACCAATCCTTAAGCCAAGCTGGCTAGGATCGCCGCGGCGAAGTGGGAGTTCAACGTGGCGTCCAATTACTTCCTTGACGGGTCGATGATCCCGCGGAGCGAGACCCGGAGCATCGACGAGCGGGCCGAGCTGAGGCATCCCTCGCTGTCGAGCACGGCGGTGCTCGAGTTCCGCGGCCGCAAGCATGTCGTCCAGCTGATCAACGTGTCGAAATCCGGCGCGATGGTGATCTTCCCGCACACGCCGAATATCGGCGAGCGCATCCCGCTCCAGCTCATCGACCACGGCTTCGTCTC
>JAICVC010000059.1 GCA_025935515.1 Sphingomonas sp. | reverse complement strand
GCTGCGCGTCCACCAGTTCGCGAAGGTCGAGCAGTACGTGATCTGCGAAGCCGACGATTCGCAGTCCGCCGAATGGCACGCGACGCTGCTCGGCCTGGCCGAAAGCCTGCTTCGCGACCTCGAAATCCCGTACCAGGTGATCGAGACGTCGACCGGCGACATGGGCCTCGGCAAGTACCGCATGAACGACATCGAGAGCTGGGTGCCCTCGCTCGGCAAATATCGCGAGACCCACAGCTGCTCGAACCTGCACGACTGGCAGGCGCGGCGCGCCAACATCCGCTACCGCGGCAGCGACGGTAAGGTGCGGTTCGCGCACACGCTCAACAACACCGCGCTGGCCTCCCCAAGGATCCTGGTCCCGCTGCTCGAGAACCACCAGACGGCGGACGGACGCGTGAGACTGCCCAAGGCAGTGCAGGAACTGATGGGAGGCGAGTACCTCTAGCCATGCAGTGGGAAGGCGACGACCGTCCGCCATCGCTGCGGCTGCGGCTGGGCGAGGCGGCCTGGCTGCTGCCGCGGATGTGGCGGCTATTCGGATCGACCAAAACGATCGGTCCGCCGGATGGACCGCCGGCGCTGGTCATTCCCGGCTTCGTCGCGCACGACCGGACGACCGAGCCGCTGCGCAGAGAACTCGCCCGGGCCGGGTGGCGGGTTCACGGCTGGGGCATGGGCATGAACCTCGGCGTTCGCGCGGACACGGTCGAGCGGCTGCAACGGCGGCTCGAAGAGATCGGCGATGAGGAACCGATCCTGCTGGTCGGCTGGAGCCTCGGCGGACTGTTCGCGCGCGAGCTGGCGCGCGCCGTGCCGGACCGGGTTCGCGCAGTCGTGACCCTGGGCTCGCCCTTTTCGGGCGACCCGAAGCAGAACAACGTCTGGCGGCTTTACGAGCTGATTGCGGGCCACAAGGTCGACGACCCGCCGCTGGCCCGCATCACCGACAAGCCGCCGGTCCCGCAACTCGCCCTCTGGTCGCGCCGCGACGGCCTCGTGGCGCCGCGTTCCGCCCGCGGGCTCGATCACGAACGCGACCAGGCGGTCGAGATTGATTGCACCCACATGGCCTTCGGAATCTCCCGGCGCGCGGCCGGCGGCGTGGTCCGCGAAATCGATAGATTCCTGAAATGGCACGATTAATTTTCCGTACATTCTTGTTTCGTTAACGAAATAGCCCCATCTTGGAATTGTGAAATGGGCGCGAACCGCGGTTGCCGGAGTGGCCGGCACGGTTCGCCCGGACGACCTTGCTCCTCCGGGCTGGCATCGGTTGCGGGAAATCGCCTGGCACCTTCCTCGAATGCTAGCGGGGCTTGGTCCTGTCGGCCCTCGCGGCCCGGAGGACGGGCCGCCGGCGCTCGTCCTTCCGGGTTTCCTCGCCGGCGACCGGACGACGATGGATATCCGTCGCGCGCTCGCTCGCAGCGGCTGGCGGGTGTATCCCTGGGGCCTCGGGGTCAACCTCGGCGCCAAATCCGACACGCTTGAGCTGCTCGGCCGCCGTCTCGACGAGATTTATGATGGGCGGCGCGTGCTGGTCGTCGGCTGGAGCCTGGGCGGAATGTTCGCCCGACAGCTCGCGCACCGTTATCCCGACAAAGTGCGCGCGGTGGCGACCTTGTGCTCGCCCTTTTCAGGCGATCTCAAGACCAACACCAATGTCCGGGAGCTGTACGAGCGGGTCGCCGGCCATGACGTCAACACACCGCCGTTTCCGCGCGCCGACGGGAAGCCGCCAGTGCCGACGCTCGCTTTCTGGTCGCGGCGGGACGGAATCGTCGCCCCGAGCGCCGCGCGCGGGCTCGACCATGAAGTGGACCGGGCGATCGAGCTCGACACCTATCATGTCGGCGCAGTGCTGTGGCGTCCGGCGCTGGCGCGGATTGTCCGCGAGATCGAAGCCTTCCTGAGCAAAACCGAAGGACGGCCGCCAATCAAAAAGAAGCCTGCCGAGTCGCGGCATTGACTCTTGCCCGTGAGTCGCGGGAATAAGAACAAAAGTAGAACAAGAACGTTGTGAGTCGTGTGGCAAGAGGCTTGTCTCTGGTCGCCGGCGGAGCCGTCTCCGCGCGCTCCGGGCCGGCTGAAGCATGTACTCCTGCGAAGGCAGGAGCCCAAACGCGCGTCAGCGTTCAACTGCTGCGCAGGACTGGACCCCTGCCTTCGCAGGGGAACTGGTATTTACCCCTGCCCGATTGTCCCACCCTGTCCGAACTCTTCGCTGTCCATCCGCGCGATTCGGGCTGGGCAGGGTTCCTGCTGGCGCAGGTCGCGACGGACAAACCCCTGCTGTGGGTGCAGGACCGCATGGCGATCCGCGAAAGCGGGCGGATCCATCCGTCGGGGCTGCCGACGCAAAATCTCATCCATGTCGAGGCACGCGACGCGCGCGATGCGCTGTGGGCGATGGAGGAGGGCGTAAGATGCGCCTGCCTGTCAGCCGTCGTCGGCGAATTATGGGGCGACCCGCGCGCGCTCGATTTCACCGCCACGCGGCGGCTGGCGGTTGCCGCGGAGCGCAGCGGCACGCCCTGCTGGCTGGTGCGGCTCGGCGGCACTGCGAACTTGAGCGGCGCGCGGATGCGCTGGCGAGTCGCGAGCGCGCCGTCGCTTTTGAACCCACTCGACGTTCGGGCGCCGGGATTGCCGGCTTGGGATGCGGAACTGTTCCGGGCGCGCGGAACGCCGCCCGGCCGGTGGGTCATCGCGCATGAAGCGGGTCGCTTCCATCTGGTTGCCGCACCTGGCGATCGAGCGCTGGACGAAGGGCAGCAACTCATCGCCTGACGTGCCGGTCGTCCTCACCGTCGAGGGCGCGCACGGCCCGATCATCCATGCCGTCACCAAGGCCGCCGCCGAACGTGGAGCGCGGCCCGGCGCGCGGCTGACCGACGCGCGGGCGCTCGAGCCGGCGCTGATCGCGCTCCCCGCCGATCCGCAAGGCGATGCGGCGTTGGTCGAGCGGCTCGCCCGCTGGGCAGGCCGCTGGTCGCCGCTGGTCGAGGTGGACGGAGCGGACGGGCTGAGGCTCGACCTCAGCGGAGTGGCACACCTGTTCGGGGGCGAGCGCGAGCTGGTGCGTGATATCCGGGGCTGCCTCGCGCGGATCGGACTGACGGCGCGGGTGGCGATCGCCCCGACCGCGCTCGCCGCCTGGGCGCTTGCGCGATTCGCCCCTCTCCCCGCCGGGGAGAGGGAATTGGTGGCGCAGCTCTCCCCACTCCACGTCTCCGCTCTCCGGCTCGACTCGGACACGGTGCGCACGCTCGAGCGGCTCGGGCTCAAGACCATCGGCGCGCTGATCGAGGTGCCGCGATTGGCGCTGGCGCGGCGGTTCCGCGGTGCCGACGACGTCGTCGTCGCGCTCGACCGGGCGCTCGGCCGCAAGCCGGAACCGCTGACCGCCGCGCCGGCCGATCCCCCGCCGCGCGCGCTGCTCAGGCTGGAGGAACCGGCGACCCATCCCGAAGCCGCCGGCCAGGCGCTCGAGCGGCTGGTCCCCGAGCTCGTGCAGCAACTGCAGCAGCGGCATCTCGGCGCGCGGCGGCTGTCGCTCACCGGCTACCGGGTCGACGGCAGCGTCGGCGCCGCCTCGGTCGCGACCGCCATTCCCAGCCGCGAACCCAGGCACCTCCAGCGGCTGCTCGCCGACAAGACGGCAGCGCTGAACCCCGAGTTCGGGTTCGACGCCTTCGCGCTGACCGCCGACTGGACCGAGGACCTCGGCGCCGCGCAGGACAGCCTGGTCGAGGAGCCATCGGGCGAGCGCGAGCTGGCGCGGCTGGTCGACCGGCTGACGGTCAAGCTCGGAGAGCGCGCGGTGCGGCGCCCGCGGGCCAAGGAAAGCCATTTGCCGGAGCGGGCGAGCGGGTGGGTTGCGGCGATATCATCCTCCCCACGATTTCGTGGGGAGGTGGCGCGCGAAGCGCGACGGAGAGGCCCCTCCACCAGCTTCGCTGGTCCCCCTCCCCGAGAAATCTCGGGGAGGATGCGTCCTCAGCGCCTGCTCGACCGGCCCGAGGCGATCGACGTCATCTACGCGACTCCCGAAGGCATGCCGCGGCGCTTCATGTGGCGGCGGGCGGTGCATGATATCGCCCGGGTCGAAGGACCCGAGCGGATCGCGCCCGAATGGTGGCGGCAGCCGTCGAGCACACGTCTGCGCGATTATTATCGGGTCGAGGACGCCACCGGGCGCCGCTACTGGATCTACCGCGAAGGCCTGATCGGCGACGGGCGCGGCGGTGCGCCGAGCTGGTTCATCCACGGGCTGTTCGGATGATGGATTTCTCACGCGGAGACGCGAATACGCGGAGAGAATGGAGCATCGGGAGACTCTGCGCCTCCGCGGCTCCGCGTGACCAAAGCTGGGTTCCCGCTTTCGCGGGAATGACGAGACGTGCCTGAAAAGACCGCCTTCTCGCGCCTGAAGCTGGTGCGCAGCGGCGACATGCCGCTCCCGCCGACGACGTCATCGCCATTCGTCGAGCTTGGCGTCACTTCGCCCTTCTCCTTCCTGCGCGGGGCATCGGACGCGATCGAGCTGGCGCTGACGGCGCTCAGCCAAGGCTATGACGCCATCGGTATCGCCGACCGGAATACGCTGGCCGGCGTGGTGCGCATGCACAGCGCCTGCACCGGCGCGGGCATCCGGCCGCTGATCGGCTGCCGCCTCGATCTCACCGATGCGCCGAGCCTGCTCGCTTATCCGATCGACCGCGAAGGTTACGGACGGCTTTCGCGGCTGCTCAGCCTCGGAAAGATGCGGGCAGAGAAAGGCGCGTGCGAGCTGTCGCTGCAAGACGTCGCCGATGGTGCTGACGGCATCGCCTTCATCGCCTGGCCCGAGGAGGACGTTGACGCCTTCGAAACCGAGCTGCCGCGCCTGCGCGACGCATTGACGTCACTGCGTCACGTCGCGGCGTCGTGGCTGTATCGCGGTAACGACGCGGCTCGGATCGAACGGCTCGACCGGC
Organism: Sphingomonas sp.; assembly: GCA_025935515.1. Classification (GTDB taxonomy): domain Bacteria; phylum Pseudomonadota; class Alphaproteobacteria; order Sphingomonadales; family Sphingomonadaceae; genus Sphingomicrobium. Next base: position 6,194 of record JAICVC010000059.1, on the reverse strand, counting down.
TGGCCAAACGCCATGGCTGCACGATCCTCGCTACCAATGACGTCCACTACCATGCGCCCGACCGCCGTCCATTGCAGGATGTCGTCACCTGCATCCGCGAGAAGGTCACGATCGCAACCGCGGGCTACCTGCTCAACCCCAACGCCGAGCGGCACCTCAAATCGCCGGCCGAGATGGTGCGGCTGTTCGCGCGCTGGCCGCATGCGATCGCGGCGACGCGCGAGTTCGCGGATTCACTCCACTTCAGCCTCGACGAGCTGCGCTATGAGTATCCGAGGGAGACGGTGCCGGAGGGCCGGACACCGCAGCAATATCTGGAAGTTCTGACCTGGACCGGCGCGGCCGAGCGCTGGCCGGGCGGCATTCCGAAAAAGGTTCTGAAGCAGCTCAAGTACGAACTGGCATTGATCGAGCGGCTCGACTTCGCGCGATACTTCCTGACGGTCCACGACATCGTCGCCTTCGCGCGCTCGCTCGATCCGCCGATCCTGTGCCAGGGCCGTGGGAGCGCGGCGAACAGCGCCGTCTGCTACTGCCTCGGCATCACCGCGGTCGACCCGTCGGTGAACGAGCTGTTGTTCGAGCGCTTCATCTCCGAAGAGCGCAAGGAGCCGCCCGACATCGACGTCGATTTCGAGCACGAGCGGCGCGAAGAGGTGATCCAGCACATCTACGACAAATACGGCCGGGATCGCGCCGGGATCGCGGCGACCGTCATCCACTACCGGCCGCGCTCGGCGATCCGCGAGGTCGGCAAGGTGATGGGTCTTTCGGAAGACGTCACCGCTGCCCTTGCATCGACCGTCTGGGGCAGCATGGACCCCGAGCTGGAGGACGCGCGGGCGAACGACGCCGGGCTCGACCTTGGCGACCCGCACCTCCGGAGAACCATGAAGCTCGCCGAGCAATTGATCGGCATGCCGCGCCATCTCAGCCAGCATGTCGGCGGCTTCATCCTGACCGAACGGCCGCTGACCGAGACGGTGCCGATCGGCAACGGCGCGATGGAGGACCGCACCTTCATCGAGTGGGACAAGGACGACATCGAGGAATTGGGAATCCTCAAGATCGACGTGCTCGCGCTCGGCATGCTGACCTGCATCCGCAAATGCTTCGACCTGGTCGAGCTGCACCGCGGTGAACGCTGGGAGCTGGCGACCGTCCCGCAGGAGGTGTCGGAAGTCTACGACATGCTGTGCCAAGGCGATTCGCTCGGGGTGTTCCAGGTCGAAAGCCGGGCGCAGATGAACATGCTGCCGAGACTGCAGCCGCGCTGCTTCTACGACCTGGTGATCGAGGTCGCGATCGTGCGGCCGGGGCCGATCCAGGGCGACATGGTCCACCCCTATCTGAAGCGTCGCAGCGGCAAGGAGCCGGTGACCTTCCCCTGCCCCGACCCGGAGCACGGTCCGCCCGACGAGCTCGAGAAGATCCTCGGGCGGACGCTCGGCGTGCCGATCTTCCAGGAACAGGCGATGAAGATCGCGCTCGATGCCGCGAAGTTCAGCTCGGAGGAAGCGAACCAGCTGAGGAAAGCGATGGCGACCTTCCGCTCCAAGGGGAAGATCGAGCCACTCGAGGAGAAGATGGTCGGCCGGATGGTCGCGCGCGGTTACGACGTGGCCTTTGCCCAGCGCTGCTTCGACCAGATCAAGGGCTTCGGCGAATATGGCTTCCCCGAGAGCCACGCGGCGAGCTTCGCGCACCTCGTTTACGTGTCGAGCTGGCTCAAGTGGAAATATCCGGCGGCCTTTGCCTGCGCGCTGCTCAACTCGCAGCCGATGGGCTTTTACGCGCCGGCCCAGATCGTCCGCGACGCGCGCGAGCATGGGGTCGAGGTGCGCGCGGTGGACGTGAATGAAAGCGAGTGGGATTGCACGCTTGAGTCCCCCCTCCCTGGAAGGGAGGGGACGGGGGTGGGTGCGGAGCGCAGCTCCGCGTCGGGCATTGAGCCCGCCGCTGCGCTACCCACCCCTAGCCCCTCCCTTGGCAGGAAGGGGAATTGGCCTGCCCTCCGCCTCGGGCTGCGCCAGATCGACGGGCTGCAGCGTGAGGCGGCGGAGCGGCTGGCATCGCGGCGCCCGTACGGGACCATCGAGGAACTGCGGAGCCGCGCCGGCGTGCCGGTCCATGCGATCCAGCGGCTCGCCGCCGCCGACGCATTCCGCTCGATGGGTCTCGATCGTCGCGCTGCGCTGTGGGACTCGCGCGCGCTCCGGCAGGCGCCCGACCTGCCCTTGTTCAACCATGCCGAGGCTCGCGACGAAGGCGCGGAAGATGAGCCTGCACAGCTCCCGGCCATGCCGCTCTCCGAGCATGTCGTGAACGATTACCAGACCATCCGCCTGAGCCTGAAAGCGCACCCGATGCGTTTCCTGCGCGAGCAATATGCGGCCCAAAAATTCGTCGCGGCCGACCGGCTTAAGACCATCCGAAACGGCAAGCGCCTGTCGATCGCCGGGCTGGTGCTGATCCGCCAGCGGCCGGGAAGCGCCAAGGGCGTCGTGTTCATCACGCTCGAGGACGAGACCGGGATCGCCAACCTCGTGGTCTGGCCCGACGTGTTCGAGAAGCAGCGCAAGATCGTGATGGGGGCGCGGCTGATGGCGGTGCACGGCATCGTCCAGCGCGACCCCGATAGCGACGTCATTCACGTCATCGCCCGTCGGCTAGAGGATCACAGCCATATGCTGCGGCAGCTGAGCGACGAGGCCATGCCCTCGACCCTCAGCCAGGGCGATGCGGCGGGGAGCTGGCGTCCGCCCGCCGCACGGCACCCGCGCGACGTCGAAATCATCCCGAAAAGCCGGGATTTTCATTGAGATGGTTCATAAGCGAGAAAGCTGAAGGTTCCATTTTCGCCACAAAATCCGGCTAGTGCCCCGCGCATGAAAAAGATTCTCGCTAGGATTGCGGTCATCGCGGTCGCTGCCACCGTGCCGGTGCACGCGGCGGCCGAGGCGGCGCTCGAAGGAAAGTGAGCCAACCCCAAACATAGCGTGATCGTCAACGTAGCCCGTTGCGGCGATACCTATTGCGGAACGGTCGGCTGGGCCAACGCCCACAATCGCGACAAGGGCGTGACTCCAGGCACACGCGTGCTGAGCGACCTCAAGCCCCAGGGCGACGGCATCTACAAAGGCAAGGCTTACGATCCCAAGCGCGGGATCGGCGGATCGGCCACGGTTCGCCAGTCGGGGCCCAACGTGATGGTGGTCCGGGCCTGCGCGATCGCCGGCCTGCTCTGCAAGGAGCAACGCTGGACGCGGGTCAGCTAAGCCCGACACCCTCCGCGGCGATTTCGCCCGCGAGGACTGCCGACTGAAGCGCGCTTATCTCGTCGGCCCAATAGCGGTCGGCGGTGAAGTGCGGCGACAGCTTCCGGACCTTCGCGTGGATCGCCTGCAGCCTGGCCGAGGTCTTGAGGGGCGCGTGATAGTCGATGCCCTCGGCGGCGGCCATCAATTCGACCGCGATCACGCCGGCCGCGTTGCGCGCGATTTGGCCAGCCTTGCGCGCGGCGATCGGCGCCATCGACACATGATCTTCCTGCCCGGCCGACGTTGGAATCGAATCAACGCTCGCCGGAAACGCCAGGGTCTTGTTCTCGCTGACCAGCGCAGCGGCCGTAACCTGCGGGATCATCAGGCCCGAGTTCACGCCCGAATCCTCGGTCAGGAAGGCCGGCAGCCCGCTCATCTTGGGATCAACCAGGACGCTGACGCGCCGCTCCGAGATCGAGCCAACCTCGCACAGCGCCATGGCGATGATGTCGGCGGCGAAGGCGACCGGCTGGGCGTGGAAATTGCCGCCGGAAATGGCCGTATCCTCATCGGCGAAGACGATCGGATTGTCGGTGACGGCGGCGGCTTCGATGGTCAGCGTGCGCGCGGCATTCTGCATCAAGTCGAACGCGGCGCCCATCACCTGCGGCTGGCAGCGGAAGCTGTAGGGGTCCTGGACGCGGCTGCATTGGACGTGGCTGGTCAGGATTTCGCTGCCGTCGAGCAGGCCGTGGATCGCAGCCGCGACGCGAATCTGGCCGGGCTGTCCGCGCAGCTCGGAGATTCTGGCATCGAATGGCTTGGCCGATCCCTGGAGCGCATCGACTGATAGCGCCCCGGCCGCGATTGCGGCGGCGAATACGCGCTCGCCGTGGAACAAGGCGTCGAGCGCAAGCGCAGCGCTGGCCTGCGTGCCGTTGATGAGCGCGAGGCCTTCTTTCGGGCCGAGTTGAAGCGGCTCGAGGTTAAGTCGGTCGAGGGCTGCCTTCGCCGGCATAGCCTCGGTGCCAAAACAGATCCTCCCGTAGCCCATCAGCGCGGCGATCAGGTGCGCGAGCGGGGCGAGGTCGCCGCTTGCACCGACGCTGCCCTGCGATGGGATCAGCGGCATCGAATCGGCATCGAGTAGGCGCTGCAGCGCTTCGATAACCAGCGGCCGGACGCCCGAATGTCCTCGTCCCAGCCCAAGCAATTTGAGGACGATCATCAGCCGGGTGACGTGGCGCGGCAGCGGATCGCCAAGGCCGGCACTGTGCGACAGGATGAGGTTGGTCTGAAGCTCGGCAAGTCGGCCGTCGGGGATGCGTGTGTTGGCGAGCAGGCCGAAGCCGGTGTTGACGCCGTAGACCGTCTCGCCGCCGGCGACGATGCGCTCCACCGAGGCGGCCGAATTGGAAACACGCTGCATTGCTGCATCGTCGAGGCGCGCTTCGGCCCCGCTCCACAATTGGCGGAGCTGGTCGAGCGAAATTTGTTCGGGATCGAGCTTCATCACTTTCTTTCGTCATTCCCGCGAAAGCGGGAACCTAGCAAAGGAAAAATCTGGGTCCCCGCTTTCTCGGGGATGACGATTAGCGGATCATCGGCAGATCGAGCCCCTGCTGGCGGGCGCATTCGATGGCGATGTCGTAGCCCGCATCGGCGTGCCGCATGACCCCGGTGCCGGGGTCGTTCCACAGGACGCGCTCGAGCCGCCGGGCGGCATCGTCACTGCCGTCGGCGACGATCACCATGCCGGCGTGCTGCGAATAGCCCATGCCGACGCCGCCGCCGTGGTGGAGCGAAACCCAGGTGGCGCCGCTCGCGGTGTTGAGCAAGGCGTTGAGCAGCGGCCAGTCGCTGACGACGTCGCTGCCGTCCCGCATGCTTTCGGTCTCCCGGTTGGGGGAGGCGACGCTGCCGCTGTCGAGGTGGTCGCGGCCGATGACGATCGGCGCGCTGACTTCGCCTCTCTTCACCATCTCGTTGAACGCCAGGCCGAGCCGATGGCGCTGACCGAGGCCGACCCAGCAGATCCGCGCCGGCAGGCCCTGGAAGGCGATCCGCTCGCGCGCCATGTCGAGCCAGCGGTGGAGGTGCGCATCGTCCGGGATGAGCTCCTTTACCTTCGCGTCGGTGCGGTAGATGTCTTCGGGATCGCCGCTGAGCGCGACCCAGCGGAATGGGCCAATCCCGCGGCAGAACAGAGGGCGGACGTAGGCGGGGACGAAGCCGGGAAAGTCGAAGGCATGGGTGACGCCGGTGTCCTTGGCCTCCTGGCGGATGTTGTTGCCATAGTCGAAGGTCGGCACGCCCATCTCGCGGTAGGACAGCATCGCCTCGACATGCCGAGCGATCGAAATGCGCGCCGCATGGGCAACCGCTGCGGGATCGCGCTCGCGCATCTCCTGCCATCTGGCGACGCTCCACCCGGCGGGACAATAGCCGTTGGCGGGATCGTGTGCGCTAGTCTGGTCGGTCAGCGCGTCTGGCCTGATCCCGCGCGCGAGCATGTCGGGGATGATCTCCGCCGCATTGCCGAGCAGCCCGACTGACGTGGGCTGCTCAGCGGCGCGAATAATCTCCAGCGCCTCGTCGATGCTGCTTGCCCTCCGGTCGAGATAGCGGGTCTCAAGCCGTTTCTCGATCCGGCTCTCCTGCACCTCGATCGCGATGCAGTGGGCGCCGGCCATCACCGCCGCGAGCGGCTGCGCGCCGCCCATCCCCCCGAGGCCGGAGGTAAGGATCCACTTGCCCTTGAGGTGGCCGCCATAATGCTGGCGGCCCATTTCGGCGAAGGTCTCGTAGGTGCCCTGGACGATGCCTTGCGAGCCTATGTAGATCCAGCTGCCGGCCGTCATCTGGCCGTACATCATCAGTCCGGCGCGATCGAGTTTGTTGAACGTCTCCCAGTTCGCCCACTTGGGGACG
>JAICVC010000119.1 GCA_025935515.1 Sphingomonas sp. | reverse complement strand
TCGTCTTCGTGATGATGGGCATCAAAATCGTCCACCAGGGGTATCGATACACGATCGAGCATTTCGGCCGCTTCGTCCGCGTCGCGGAGCCGGGCTTCAATTACGTGACTCCGTTTTTCTATCGCGTCGGCCGCAAGATCAACATGATGGAGCAGGTTCTCGACATCCCAGGGCAGGAGATCATCACCAAGGACAATGCGATGGTGGCGGTCGACGGCGTGGTCTTCTTCCAGGTCCTCGACGCAGCCAAGGCAGCCTATGAGGTCAGCGACCTTTACACCGCGATCATGGCGCTCTCCACGACCAATCTCCGCACGGTTATGGGCTCGATGGACCTCGACGAGACCCTGTCCAAGCGCGACGAGATCAACACGCGCCTGCTCGCTGTGGTCGATCACGCAACCGAGAATTGGGGCGTCAAGATCACCCGCGTTGAGCTGCGCGACATCCGCCCGCCCCAAGACATCGTCAATGCGATGACCCGGCAGATGAAGGCGGAGCGCGAGAAGCGCGCGGTCATCCTCGAAGCCGAAGGCTCGCGCCAGTCGGCGATCCTCCGCGCCGAGGGCGAGAAGCAATCCGCCATCCTGTCGGCCGAAGGCGCCCGCGAAGCAGCTTTCCGCGAAGCCGAGGCCCGCGAGCGTGCTGCCGAGGCGGAAGCGGCGGCGACCAAGGCGGTCAGCGATGCAATCGCCGGGGGCAGCGCACAGGCGATCAATTATTTCGTCGCCCAGAAATATGTCGAAGCGGTCAGCGAGTTCGCCCGGTCGCCCAATGCGAAGACGATCCTGTTCCCGGTCGAGACGACTCAACTGATCGGCACTCTCGGCGGGATCGCCGAGCTCGCGAAGGAAGCCATCGGTGGCCAGTCCGCGCCGCGCGTGACGAAGCCCAGAGCTGCGCCAGGCGTCCCGGACAGCAACGCATGACCGGCTTGCCCCTCGAACCGGCATGGCTGTGGCTGATCGGCGGTGTGGTGCTGCTGATCGCCGAGGTCATCGCGCCCGGCTTCTTCCTGATCTTCATCGGCGCGGCCGCCATTGCGACCGGATTGCTGACGCTTGGCCTCGGCCTGGCAGTCGCTTTGCAGCTGGCGGTCTTCGCGGTGCTGGCGTTCCTTGCAGTACGGATCATCGGACGGCGCTTCTATGCCTCGCGCTACGATTACACCGCCGATCCTCTCCTCAACGATCGGGCGGCGCGGCTGCTCGGCAAAGTCGTCGTGGTCGTTCAGCCGATCGATTCCAACGGCGGCCGAGTCCGGGTCGGCGACAGCGAATGGTCGGCGCGCGGCGGCCCCGCGGCCGCTGGCGACCGAGTCCGGATCGTCGACATCGAGGGAAATTGCCTGAAGGTCGAGCCCGAGCACGTGCTTCCCCCAGCCTAGCGGAGATTCCTTTTTGACCATGCTTCCAATCAGCCGGCGCGAGGCGCTCGCCGGCCTCGCCGCAACCACGGCGCTCCCCGTGCTTTCATCCTCCGCAATCGCCGCTCCGGCGACGGACGCACAGGCGAACGCATTGCTTGATTCGGTCGCGGACCATCTCCTTCGCCTCTATCCGACGCAGGCCACCAGCCTTGGGGTCGACAAGGGGGCGCTTGCGAGCCTCCGTTCGGAGCTGCCCGATCGCTCGATCGCGGGGCAGCAGCGCCTCGCGCGGACGGTCCGCGCGGATCTCGCCCGCGTCGAGGCGCTCGACACGTCCAGGCTCTCGTTCCCGGTCCGCACCAGCGTCGAAGTCGTGAAATATGCGTTTCGGACCAAGCTGGAAGGCCTTGCAATGCCCTACGGCGACGCGCCGGTCGCGGGCGACGCCTGGCGCAACACGCCCTACGTCGTGATCCAAAACGTCGGCGCCTATATCGATACGCCCCAGCTGCTCGACACCGACCATCCGATCGAAAACCGCGCCGACGCCGAGGCCTATCTCGCCCGGCTTGCGCAATATCCGCACCAGCTCGACGGCGAGCTCGAGCGGATGAAGGACGCGCGCGGCAAAGGCCTCGCCCCTCCCAGTTTCCTGATCGACAAGGCGCTCGACCAGCTCGGGATTGCGCTGAAGAACACCCAGGTCGGCGGGACCATCGTCGACTCGCTCGTCCGACGGACCAAGGCCAAGGGCATCGCCGGAAACTGGGATGCCCGCGCCCGCAAGATCGCGACCAGCGAGGTCGTGCCCGCACTCCAGCGCCAGATTGCCGAGCTTAAGGCCGAGCGTGCGACCGCGAGCGACGTCGCCGGCATGTGGTCGCGGCCGCACGGCCAGGAATATTATCGCTGGGCACTCAAGGCCTCGACCACGACCGAAATGTCACCCGACGAGGTCCACCGGATGGGCCTCGAGCAGCTCGCCGAGCTGCAGGGGCGCATGGACCCGATCCTGAAATCGGTAGGCTACACGCAAGGCAGCGTTGGCGAGCGAATGCAGGCTCTGGCCAAGGATCCGCGTTACAAGTTCAGCGAGGGTGACAAGGGCCGGGCGGAGATCATGGCCTATATCCAGGAGCGCCTTGCCAAGATCCGCACGGTCCTGCCGCGGGCGTTCCACACCATGGTGCCCGGCCATCTGGAAGTGAAGCGGATGTCGCCCGAACAGGAGCCTGGAGCGCCAGGCGCCTATGGCGGCGCCGGCTCGATCGACGGCAAGATTCCGGGCAAATTCTGGATCAACCTCAGGACCACCGACCTCCACAGCAGATACAGCCTGCCGGACCTCGCGGCGCACGAAGCGATCCCCGGCCACGTCTGGCAGGGCGAATATGCGAACAAGCTGCCGCTGATCCGCACCCTGCTCTCGTTCAACGCTTATTCCGAAGGCTGGGCGCTCTACGCCGAACAGCTGGTCGATGAGCTAGGGGTCTATGACGACTTCCCGGTCGGGCGGCTCGGTTACCTCCAGTCGATCGCCTTCCGCTGTTGCCGCCTGGTGGTCGACAGCGGCCTCCATGCCAAGCGCTGGACCCGGCAGCAAGGCGTCGATTTCTTCGTCCAGCGCAACGGGTCCAACCCGCTCGAAGTGGCGTCAGAGGTCGACCGCTATTGCAGCTGGCCGGGCCAGGCGTGCGGCTACAAGGTCGGACACTCGACCATCAATCGCCTGCGCGACAGGGCAAAGGCAGAGCTCGGTGCGAAATACGATTTGCGTGCGTTCGACGACGCCGTGGTGCTCGGCGGCAACGTGCCGATGAGCGTCCTCGCGTCGAACGTCGACGACTACATCGCGCGGACCAGGGCCTAGTTCGCCTTCGGAGTCTTCGCCGCCTCTTGCCGGATGAACAGCCGCATCTGGTCGTCGAGGACGTTCAGCGGCACCGCGCCCATCCCGAGAATCCGGTCGTGGAAGGCGCGCTCGTCGAACCTCGGACCAAGCGCCGACTCAGCCTCGCCGCGAAGCTTGCGGATCGTCAGCTCGCCGAGCTTGTACGCGAGCGCCTGGCCGGGCCAGCTGATGTAGCGGTCGACTTCGGTTTCCACCTCGTGCTGCGACAGCGCCGTATGGCTGGCGAGATAGTCGATCGCCTGTTGGCGCGACCAGCCGTAACGGTGAACGCCGGTGTCGATCACCAGCCGTGCAGCGCGCCACATCTCGTAGCTCAGCGCGCCGAACCGTTCATAGGGCGTCCGGTAAATGCCCATCTTGTAGCCGAGCCACTCGCTGTAGAGACCCCAGCCCTCGCCGTAGCCTGAGAAATAGAGGTTGCGGCGGAAGCGCGGCAGACCCTTCTGCTCTTCGCTCAGCGCCGCCTGGAAGCTGTGACCCGGCTCGCATTCGTGCAGGGTGAGCGCGGGGATGTTGTAAAGCGGGCGGACCGGCAAGTTGTAGGTGTTCATCTGGCAGCTTTCGAGGCCGCCGCGGCCCGCGGTGTAAAAGGGCGCAAGCGCATCGGGCACCGGAACGATCGCGAACCGGCGTCGCGGAAGGAGCCCGAAATATTCGCCGATCTTGCCGTCCGTCCGCTTCGCCACATAGGCCGACACGCCCATCAATTCGTCCGGAGTCCTGGCATAGAATTGCGGGTCGGTCTTGAGGAACTTGAGGAATGCCTCGAAGCTGCCCTTGAACCCGCTCTCGCGCATCGTCTTGCGCATTTCGGCGTCGATCCGCGCGACCTCCCGAAGCCCGAGCTGGTGGATCTCCTCGGGAGTCCGGTCGGTCGTCGTATATTCGCGGATGTTGGCGCGGTAATAAGCGTCGCCGTCCGGAAGGTCGTGCGCCGAAACCGTCGTGCGGGTCTTGGGAAAATATTCGGCCTTATAAAAGGCAAGCAGCTTGCGGTACGCCGGCATCACCGACTGGCGGATCGCCTCGGCGGATTCCGCTTTCAATGCCTGTTGCTCACCTTGCGGGATCGTCGAGGGCATGTCCTCGAACGGCTTGTAGAAAGAGCTCTTGGCGGGAGTGTCGACAATGAATGCGGCGATCGAGGCGTCGCGGCCCGTGAGCGTGGCCTTGGGAACGCTGAACCCTCTCGCAAGCCCGGCGCGCATGTTGGCGATCTGTTCGTCGAAATAGCGCGGGATGTCGCGCATCCGCGATATGTAGCGGCGGTATTCGGCCGCGTCCGCGAATGGCCTGCGCGCATCCAGGTAGGTCCAGAACGAGCTGTCGCTGTTGAAGGGCATTTCCCACTGCCGGAAGCGGGCCTCGCCGATCGCGTTTTCGAGGATGGTTCGGAAGACCGCAGCATTCACTTGCTCGTCCGGCGATAGCTGCTGGACGGGGATCGCATTGAGCTGCTCGAGCAGGCTGCGAAGATGCGCCGCGCGGCGAAGCTGCGACGCATCATCCACGTGGGGCAAATGCGCAGTTGGCTTGGTTTCGCCGCGCGCATCCTCGAACTGCTCGAACTCCTTGGCATCCCACGCCGCATAGCCGTCGTAGAGCGCGCGCAGCTTCGCATCGGCCGGGCTCTGTTGGGCGGCTGTCGGCGGCGACGCCTGCGCCAACAACGGGGCTGGAGCTAGGAAGACGCCCGCCAGCAACAGACCGCCCAATTTGAACGAATTCATCGTCATGCCCCGCCTTTTCCTATGGGCCCAGTCGTAGCAGGCGCTTGCGATCAGGGAAGCGCGGCACGGTCGGGTTCGACGAATGCCCGCCGTGCTTCGACCGAAAACAACCGATCGCGCGAGTAAAAGCGCAGCGGCCAGTCGCGTTCACCGACCGGCGAAAGCAACAGCTCATTGACGAGCTCATGCACCGGTTTCGGCGCATCGGCGCCGCCGAGAAACAGGCGGATGCCGTGCAGGAACACGCGGGTGATCGTGTCGTGATAGCCCTCGCTATCGCTGTTCATTCCCCCGACGCTCTCATTGTAGCCGCGGATCAGGCCTGGGAGCTCTGAGTCGAGGTCGATCTCCGGATGCCGGAGCAGGAGGTAGATGGTCGCGGCGAGATGGGCCTCATGAGTCCACTCCTCGCGCGGCAGGTTGCGCGCGAGGAGCCCCTCGCCCACGCGCGCAACGGCAGCGTCGGATGCAAACAATCGGGGTCGATATTCGGTCATTGATCGGGTCCTTTGCTGGGCCCGATCGCCGACCGGGCCGCTAAACGGCGGTGACTTGGCTTTGGGCCGGTTGCGCTTGTTGTTGCGCAGCCCTGGGCGCCGCTTGCCGGACCCCTTCGTCCACCTGGTCAGCGAACTGCGCGAAATTCTCGACGAACAGATCGACGAGCTTCGCGGCCATGGCGTCATAGTCGGCGGGATTCGACCAGGTGCCGCGCGGGTCGAGGATCGACTGGTCGACTCCGGGCACCGAGACCGGCACCAGGAAGCCGAAGTTCGGGTCCTTGCGGAACTCAACGTTCTTGAGGCTGCCGTCGAGCGCGGCGTTGAGCAGCGCACGGGTCTCCTTGATCGGCATGCGCTTGCCGACGCCATATTTGCCGCCGGTCCAGCCGGTGTTGACCAGCCAGCAGTCGACTCCGCCCTTGGCGATCCGCTCCTTGAGCAAATTGCCGTAGATCGACGGGTGGCGCGGCATGAACGGCGCTCCGAAGCAGGTCGAGAAGGTCGCCTGCGGCTCGGTCACGCCGATCTCGGTGCCTGCGACCTTGGCCGTGTAGCCAGACAGAAAGTGGTACATCGCCTGGTCGGGCGTGAGCTTGGCAATCGGCGGCAGCACGCCGAACGCGTCCGCGGTCAGCATCACCACATTCTTCGGCACGGGGCCGAGATTGTCCTCCGACGAGTTCGGAATGAAATCGATCGGATAAGCGCCGCGGCTGTTCTCGGCGAGCGTTGCGTCGTCGAAGTCGAGTTCGCGCGTGACGGGATCGATCACGACATTCTCGAGCACCGTGCCGAAGCGCTTGGTGGTCGCATAGATTTCCGGTTCGGACTCGGCCGAGAGGCGGATCATCTTGGCGTAGCAGCCGCCTTCGAAGTTGAAGACCGCGGTGTCCGACCAGCCGTGCTCGTCGTCGCCGATGAGAGTCCGGTTCGGA
>JAICVC010000034.1 GCA_025935515.1 Sphingomonas sp. | reverse complement strand
TTCCCGACGCAGATCCTCGCCGCGAGCGTCCGGCACCCGATGCATGTGGTCGAAGCCGCGAAGATCGGCGCCGACGTGATAACCGCGCCGGCCAAGATCATCTGGCAATTGTTCAAGCATCCGCTGACCGACTCCGGCATCGCGTCTTTTCTCAAGGACTGGGAATCGAGCGGGCAGAAAATCGCCTGAGGTCAAAAGCTTGCGCTCTGGTGCTTAACCATTGGGCAACCTTCCGGCGTAACACTTTTTCAAGAGGTCGAAGGGTAATTTGCACGCATCCTGCAGGTGGATTGCAGGTCGCGGCGGCGCTGCCTCCGCACTTGGAACCAAGGAGCGAATACCATGAGCAAGTTTCTGAAGCTGATTCGTAACGAAGAGGGTGCGACCGCCATCGAGTATGGCCTGATCGCGGCTCTTATCGCTGTTGCGGCCATTGGCGCGATGCAGGGCATCGGCAACAAGCTGAACACGACCTTCAACAACGTTTCGAACAACCTCGGCTAAGCCGAAGGCGAGTTCAAAACGGAAGCGGCGGTGCCGAAAGGCGCCGCCGCTTTTGTTTTATGCTTACGGCGGCGCTGCGGGCACTGGTAGGAAATTAACCGTCGCGGGCGTATCCTCGCGGGACTTATGGCGACAGTGATCCCCTTCGAGGAACGGGCGGTGGCGCATTTGCGCCAGCGGCTCGGCGCCGTTGAAGAGGCGAACCAGGACCTCATCGCCTTTGCGCGCGGCCATTCGGGCGCCGTCGCCTCGATTCATGAAGCGGTGGTGGCTGCGATCGACGCCGATAGCATCGAAGCCTTACTTCACGTTGTCACCCAGGAATGGCCCCTGATCCTCGGCATCGATTCGGTCGCGCTGTCGCTGATCGTCGGCCAGGAGGGCTTTCGCGCCGACGGCGGCGGCGTGCAGCATGTCGACCCGGCAATCCTGCGCCGCGCGATCGACCGCGTCAGCGGCGTCCAGATGCGCACCGTCAAGCGCGGCCATCCCTTGTTCGGCCCGGCTTGCGACCTGATCCGCGCGGAGGCGCTGATCCGGATCGATTGCGCTCCGCCCTTGCCCTGCGGGCTGCTGGCGCTCGGGCAGCGCGCCGAGCTCAGCCTCGATGCCCGCCACGGTTCGGAATTGCTGCTGTTCCTCGGACGCAGCCTTGCGGCTATGATCCGCAAGTGGCTGACGCTTCCGCACAACTAGATCATCCGGCGAGCGCTCTCGCGGCTCGCTGGGCTTCCCATCTTCAGCATGATCGTCGCCGTTCGGCCCACACTGTGCGGGCGTACGTCGGGACGGCGCATCGGCTGATTGCGTTTCTCGGACGCTATCGCGGCGAGCTGATCGATGCGGGCGCGCTGACCAAGGTCGAAGCGGCGGACCTGCGCGCCTTCCTCGCCGACCGCCGCGCCGGCGGCCTTGGCGCGGCATCGGCCGCGCGCGAGCTTTCGGGCGTCAGGGCCTTCCTGGCTTATGCCGCCGAACAACAGGGGGTTTCGGCGCAGCTGCCGCGGACCCGCGCGCCCAAGCGCCCGCGCACGCTGCCGCGGCCGGCGGCGCCGGAGGACGCGGTCGGCCTGGCCGAGAATGCTGCCGAGGGGGCAAGCACGCCGTGGATTGGCGCGCGCGACCTGGCGATCCTGCTGCTGCTCTACGGCGCCGGGCTGCGCGTCGCCGAGGCGCTGTCCTTGTCGGCGAACCTGCTGCCGATCGGCGCGACGCTGCGAGTGACCGGCAAGAGATCGAAGACGCGGATCGTGCCGGTCGTTCCAGCGGTCCGCGAGGCGATCGACGATTATGTGCGGCAATGCCCCTATCCGCTGAAGGGCCAGGTACCGTTGTTCGTCGGCGCGCGCGGCGGTCCGCTCAATGCCGACCTGGTGCGGCGGTCGGTCGCGGCGGCGAGGCGCCGCCTCGGCTTGCCCGATACCCTGACTCCGCATGCGCTGAGGCACAGCTTTGCGACTCACCTGCTCGCGGGAGGAGCCGATTTGCGCTCGCTTCAGGAACTGCTCGGCCATGCGAGCCTGTCATCGACCCAGATCTACACGGCGGTGGACGCGGCGCGACTTCTCGACGTCTATCGCCACGCCCACCCCCGCGCCTGAGCAGAGGCCCAGGAGACCGCAAAAGAACTGGCGGCCTGGAACGAGAACCTTTGCCGCGGCGCGGCGGACAGTGGGGAGTCCGCCTTGCCGCGACAAGGCCGGGCTACGTCAGACCAGTAAAGCGATTGCTAAATAACCGTTTTGGATTAATGGCTTGTCCCCATTGCGGGATAGGGAGTTCCGCCATTCCGGCGCTAATTGCCGGCCTTTCGCTCGATCGCATCCCAGATCAGCCCGGCGGTGTCGGTGCCGTTGAATCGGTCGATGGCAACGATTCCGGTGGGCGAGGTGACGTTGATCTCGGTCAGCCACTTGCCGCCGATCACGTCGATGCCCACGAACAGGAGACCGCGACGTTTGAGCTCGGGACCGAGCGCTTCGCAGATCTCGCGCTCGGTGGGGCTCAGCTCGGCCGCTTCGGCGGTCCCGCCGACGGCGAGGTTCGATCGAAATTCGCCCGCGCCGGGACGGCGGTTGATGGCGCCCGCCACCTCGCCGTCGACCAGCACGATCCTTTTGTCGCCCTCGGCCACCTCGGGGAGAAAGGTCTGGAGAACATGCGGCTCACGATAGGTGGCGTTGAACAGCTCCATCAGCGCCGACAGGTTCGCTCCGTCGCGCGTGATCCTGAATACCGATCCGCCGGCAAAGCCATGCAGCGGCTTCAGCACAATGTCGCCGTGCTCGGCGAGGAACTTGCGCGCTGCCCCTAGCGAGCGCGTCACCATCGTCGGCGGCATGAAGCGCGCGAAGTCCAGGACCCACACCTTCTCCGGGGCATTGCGGACGGCGGCCGGATCGTTGACGACCAGGGTTTCGTCACGGATCCGCTCGAGCAAATGGGTCGCGGTGATGTAGCCGAGGTCGAATGGCGGGTCTTGCCGCATCAGGACGACGTCGACGTCGCGGCCGAGATCGAGGATCGTGAAATCGCCCAGGGCGAAGTGATTCCCAGCGACCGGCTGGACAGTGACCGGACGCGCCCCGGCGAAGAGCCGGCCCTGTTCGTAGGTGAGGGCGTCGGCGAGGTAGTGGAACAGCTGGTGGCCGCGCTCCTGGGCCTTGAGCATCAGCGCGAAGGTCGAATCACCGGCGATGCCGATGCCTTCGAGCGGGTCCATCTGCACGGCGACGCGCAAGCTCATGCTGCGGCTCTAGTGAGGCTCAAAAGGGCTGTCACCCATGCCAGACATTAGAGAGATGACGCGGCCAACGCCTGGGAACGATGAACAGGGCGTCGATGCGGACGTCATCGCCCTCGCGCATGTAGCGCGCCGCGAGCCGCTCGACGGCCGTTGCGACCCGCCGCAGGCGCCATTCGTCGAGCGCGAAGGCGGCGGCGTCCTCACTGGCGCGAGCCTTCACCTCGACGAAGGCGAGCGTGCGCCCGCGGCGTGCAACGATGTCGACCTCGCCGCCCGCGACGCGCGCGCGCCGGGCGAGGATGCGCCAGCCCTTCAGCCGTAAATACCAGCAGGCGAGCGTCTCGGCGCCACGGCCGCGCCGTTCGGCGAGCTGGCGGTTCACCTGGCCCGTTCCAGCGCACGGGCGTAGGCGCGCTTGCGGGGAATGTTCAGCTGTTCGGCGACTTCGGCCGCGGCCCGCGACGGCGACAGCCGCGCCAAAGCGCCATCGAGCATCCGGTCCAGGATGTCATCGCTCACTGCTTCGGCTTCCAGCGGCGGCCCGACGACAATGACGATCTCGCCCTTGGGCGGCGCATCGGCGTAGCGGGCGGCGAGCTCGCCCAGGGTGCCGGTCACGCATTCCTCGTGAAGCTTGGTGATTTCCCGCGCAACCGCCGCTTCGCGCGGCCCCAGCGCGGCGGAAAGCGCCGCGAGGGTGTTGGCAAGGCGCTGGCCGCTTTCGTGGATGACCAGCGTCGCCAGGACCGGCGCGATTTCGGCGATTGCGTCCGACCGCGCCTTCGCCTTGGCGGGCAGGAAGCCGAGAAACAGGAAGCGGTCGGTCGGGAGGCCGGCGAGGGTCAAGGCGGCGATTGCCGCGCACGGGCCAGGGACCGTCCGCACGTCATGGCCTTCCGCGCGGGCGGCGCGGACCAGCTTGTAGCCGGGGTCGGAAATCAGAGGCGTTCCAGCGTCGCTGACGAGCGCGACGGCTTCCTCGCCGAGACGCGCGACGATGCGCGTCCGGTCGGCGTCGCGGCTGTGGTCGTCGTAGCGCACCATCGGCACTTTCGCGCCGACATGGGCGAGCAGCTTCGCAGTGACTCGGGTGTCCTCGACCAGGATCCGCTCGGCATTGCGCAGCGTCTCCGCCGCGCGCTGGGACAAATCGCCGAGATTCCCGATCGGAGTGGCGACGATGTACAGTCCGGGCGGCAGCTTCTTTTCCATCAGCGGGGGATTAACCTCTTCCAATTGAAGCAGAAAAGAGTAATCCTTTGCTGGTTCATTGGCCTTGGGAGAGGGCGCGATGATTGCATTACTGGCTGCTTCGGCGATCCATCTGGTCGCCATGCAGGCATCGATTTCCGGTCCGACCGACGCCTTCCGCGGTTGCCTGCGCGAGGCGGCGACCAAGGCGAAGAGCGACAAGGTCGCCGGTGACGGGATCGAGGCTTATCTCAAGAATGCCTGCTCGGCGCAGATGGGGACGCTCAAGGACGCGCTGATCGGCTTTCGGATGAAGAACGGAATGGCCCGCAAGGCCGCCGCTTCGGACGCGGAAATGACGGTCGACGATTATGTCGCGACGCCGGCGGACAATTATAAGTTCATGGCCGACATGAACGCGCCGAAGGCGGCCCCCGCCGCCACGACGACGCCGGCACCGACTCCCGCTGCCGTTACGCAACCGACAAAACCCTAGGCGAGCCAAGCGGTACCGGCGCGGCAATCTCGCCAAGGATATGGTCGAGCAGCAGCCGGCCCTTCGCGGTCAGGGCGATGCGCGGTCCCTGCCGGTCCAGATGGCCGGAGGCGGCCAGCCGCTCGACACGACGCCAGTCGACGATCTCCGCCAGGCCGAAGCGCCTCGCGATTGCATCCGTGTCGATGCCCTCGGTGAGCCGCAGGCCCATCACCAGCGCTTCGTCCGCTGCCTCGATCGCGGATAGCGGCGCCTCGTCGGCAATGCCGTGGCCGTTTCGCGCTATCGCCGAGAGGAAGTTCTCGGGCTTCTTGTGGCGCGCGGTGCGCATGCCGAGGCGGCGGCCGTGCGCGCCGGCGCCGATCCCGGCATAATCGCCGGAGCGCCAGTAGGTGAGATTGTGCCGGCTTTCCTGCCCGCGCCGCGCATGATTGCTGATCTCGTACGCTGGCATTCCCGCGGCTGACGTCATGGCGTCGGTTAGCTCGTAGAGCGCGGCGCACGCGTCGGGCTCGAGCGGCTCGAACTGGTGCTTTGCGACCATGCTGGCGAAACGCGTGCCGGGCTCGATCGTCAACTGGTAGGGGGAGAGGTGCCCCGTGCCGAGGCTCAGTGCCTGTCCCAACGTCGCCGACCAGCTGTCCTCGCGGTCACCGGGCAGCGCGTAGATCAGATCGAAGCTGACGCGGCGGAAGTTCTTCTGGGCGATTTCGAGCGCACGGAAGCCCTCGCGCGCGCAATGGGCTCGGCCGAGGAAGGCGAGGGCGCGGTCGTCGAAACTCTGGAGGCCCAGCGACAGCCGGTTGACGCCGGCGGTTGCAAGTTCGGCGAAGCGCGCCGCCTCGACCGAATTGGGATTGGCCTCGAGCGTAATCTCGAGGTTGTCGGCTGCCTCCCAATGGCTCCGTGCCGCCGAGATCAGCACCTCGACGCTTGCCGGGTCCATCAGGGACGGAGTCCCGCCGCCGAAGAAGATCGAGGTCAGCTTCCGCCCAGGGAGCAGCCGCGCTTCGTGCGCCAAGTCGGCCAGCAATGCGTCACGCCAGCTATCCTGGTCGATGCTCGCGCGGACGTGGCTGTTGAAGTCGCAATAGGGGCATTTGCTGACGCAAAATGGCCAGTGGACATAGAGCGCGAGCGGATCGCCGCTCATTCGCCGAGCGCCGCCACGAGCTTGCGGAAGGCATCCGCACGGTGACTGATCGCATGCTTCAGCTCGGGATCGAACTCGCCGAAGGTCTGATCGTGGCCGACGGGCACGAACATCGGGTCGTAGCCGAACCCCCTGTCGCCGCGCGGCGGCCAGACCAGCGTGCCGTCGACCCGGCCTTCGAAGGTCTCGGCCTGGCCATCGTTGGGCCAGGCGACTGCCAGTGCGCACACGAAGTGGGCGGCCGGAGGAGCGTCGGGCTCGGTCGCTTCCGTCTCGCGCCACACTTTTTCCATGGCGCGAATCCAGTCGCGCTTGCCGTCCGCGTCCTCGGCCCAGCGGGCCGAGAAAATCCCGGGGCGGCCGTGAAGCGCGTCGACGCACAGGCCGCTGTCGTCGGCGAGGGCAGGGAGGCCGCTCAAATCGGCGGCCTCGCGGGCCTTGAGGTCGGCGTTGTCAGCGAACGTGTTGCCGATTTCCTCGGGCTCGGGGAGACCGAGCTCCTCGGCCCCGACGCAGTCGATACCGAGCCGCTCCATCAGCGCGGCAATCTCACGCAGCTTGCCCGGATTGTGGGTCGCGATGACGATCTTGTCGCCGATCGCCCTCACCGCGTCGACGCCTTCAGCTGGGCTGCGAAAATCTCCGAGCAACCGATGCGGGCGAGGCGGAGCAGGCGAAGCAGCCCTTCCTCGTCGAAGGTCTCGCCCTCGGCGGTCAACTGCGCTTCGACGATCGCGGCGTCGCCGGTCAGCACGAAATTGCCGTCGCTGCCGGCGGTCGAGTCCTCATCATAGTCGAGATCGAGCACCGCCGTGCCGTTGTGGATACCGCAACTGACCGCGGCGACCTGGGTGCGGATCGGATCGACCGGAATCGCCTTGGCCTCAAGCAGCTTGTCGACGGCGATCCTGAGGGCGACCCAGCCTCCCGAGATCGACGCGGTGCGAGTCCCGCCGTCGGCCTGGATGACGTCGCAATCGATGATCACCTGCCGCTCGCCAAGCTTGGGCAGGTCGACCACCGCGCGCAGCGAGCGGCCGATCAACCGCTGGATCTCCTGCGTCCGGCCCGATTGCTTGCCCCTGGCCGCTTCGCGATTGCCGCGGGTGTGGGTCGCGCGGGGCAGCATTCCATATTCGGCGGTGACCCAGCCCTGGCCCTTGCCGCGCAGGAAGGGCGGCACCTTCTCCTCGACGCTGGCGGTGCACAGCACGCGGGTATCGCCGAAGCTGACGAGGCACGAGCCTTCGGCATGGCGGGTGAAGCCGGGCTCGAACTTCAATTCACGCATTTGGTCGGGGGCGCGTCCGGACGGGCGCATGGGTTTCCTTTCCTGTGTTTCGCGCGCCTTAGCCACTTTCGTCGTTCCCGCGAAAGCGGGAACCCATTTTTTGTTTGGCTGGGCCCCCGCCTGCGCGGGGATGACGAGCCGGGGAGTGGCGACTACATCAGCGGCATGCCCCCACCCATCGGCGAACTCACGGATCGGATGCGCGAGATTTTCGGGCTCGTGGTCGAATCCTATCTCGATCGCGGGCTTCCGATCGGGTCGAAGGTGCTCGCCGGCAGCGTCAACCTCTCGCCGGCGTCAATCCGCGGCGTGATGCAGGAGCTGGAGGAGCGAGGGCTTCTGACCCACCCTCATACTTCGGCGGGCCGGATTCCGACCGAGAGCGGGCTCAGGCTGTTTGTCGACGGGATCATGCAGGCGGCCGCGCCAAACCTGAATGAGCGGCGCGAGATCGAGCGCCAGATCGTGCGCGACCAGCCGATCGAGGACGCGCTTGCGGCCGCTTCGGCGGCGCTCTCCGGCCTCAGCCAGGCCGCGGGCGTCGTCCTGGCTCCGAAGCGCGAGCTGACGCTCAAGCAGCTCAACTTCGTCTCGTTGAGCGCAACACGGGCGCTGGCCGTGCTGGTCGGCGCCGACGGCAGCGTCGAGAACCGCATCGTTTCGCTCGATGGGGGGACGACCGCGGCCTCGCTCAACGAAGTGAGCAATTTCATCAACGCGCAGCTGGCTGGGCTCACACTCGCAGAGGCGGAGCAGCGCCTCCGTGCCGAAATCCGTGAGCGCAAGGAGGCGATCGATGCCGCCGCCGCCGAGCTGGTCGCCTCGGGTCTCGCGGCGTGGAGCCAGGACCATGCGCGGCGGCCGGTGCTGATCGTGCGCGGCCACGCCAATCTCCTCGATGCATCCGCCGCCGAGGACCTCGACCGGGTGCGGCGCCTGCTCGACGAGCTGGAAGAAGCGCAGGAGATCGCGCATCTGCTCGAAAGCGCGCGCGACGCGCCAGGTTGCCGCATCTTCATCGGTTCCGAGAACCGGATGTTCGCGCTCAGCGGCTCGTCGGTGATCGCCGCGCCCTATCGCGGGAGCCAGGGCGAGGTGGTCGGCGTTGTCGGGGTGATTGGGCCGACGCGGTTGAACTATGCGCGCGTGGTCCCCATGGTTGATTTCACTGCGAAAGCACTCACGAGATTGATGGCATGATCGAGAACGAAAAGCTGCACGAGGAAGCCGAGGAAATCCGGCACGAAACCGCGGAAGGCGCGCCCGAAGTCGCCGAGCACGATCGCATCGCCGAGCTCGAAGAGCAGCTCGAGGAAGCGAAGTCGAAGGCGCTTTACGCGGCGGCGGAGACGCAGAACGTGCGGCGGCGGCTGGAGCAGGAGCTGCAGCAATCGACGAGCTATGCCGCGGCCGGCTTCGCCCGCGACATGCTGGCAATCAAGGACCATCTCGACCGCGCGCTGGCCGCGGTCAGCGACGAGCTTCGCGCCGACAAGACCGCGGCGCAGTTCCTGGCCGGGATCGAGGCGACGTCGCGCGAGCTCGACGCGGTGTTTCAGCGCAATGGCGTCACCCGCATCAAGTCGATCGGCGAGCCGCTCGACCCGCACCGCCATCAGGCGATGATCGAGATGCCGAGCGACGAGGAGCCGGGAACGATCGTCGAGGAGATGCAGACCGGCTACATGATGAAGGACCGGCTGTTGCGCCCGGCGCTGGTCGCGGTGGCGAAAAAGCCCGGCTAGTGGACCTCGCGGTGGTGGCTCTCGCTCTTGCTGGCGAGGCTGAACCGCGGTTCGACCTTCGCTGAACCCAGCAGTCGCGCGGCGGCGTAGCGGCCGACTTCGGGACCGTGCTTGAAGCCATGGCCCGAACCGCCGCCGAGCAACAGGACGTTCGGCCAACTCGGGTGCAGGTCGATCAGGAAATCGCCGTTCGAGCTGTTCTCATACTGGCAGACTTCGGCGCCGGTCAGCGGAGCGCCGCGCAGCGCCGGGAAGCGTCGGTCACGGAAGGCGACGACCTCGGCGAGCGCGGCATCGGTCGGACGCCGGCTATGCGTGTCGGGATCGACTTCGACGCCATGCTGGTCGTGAGCCATCTTGACGCCGCGCGTCTCGAGATCGGGAAAGCCGTAGAAGATGTCGCCGCCGTTGAAATCGGCCCAGCCGGGCATTGCTCCGGGCAAGAAGCGGCGGTCTCCAGGCGGCGCCGCGAAATAGAACACCTCCTGCCGGGTCGGCAGGATGCGGGGACCGATGACGTCCGGAAACAGCTTCGGAAGCCACGGCCCGGCGGCGAAAACGAACCGGTCCGCCTCGATCCGCTCCCCCGATGCCAGGCGTATTTCGCTCAGGCGACCAGCGTCGCGGCCCGGCGGCTGGACAAACCCCTTGGTGTAGGAACCGCCCGCCTTCACGAACCGGTCAACCAGCGTCAGCACCGAGCGCCGCGCCATCAACGCCCCGAAGCTCGGCTCATGGAGCCCGACCCGGATCCCGTCGAAGTCGATCATCGGGAAGCGCCGCGCCATCTCGCGCTGGTCGAGCACTTCGGTCGGCAGGCCAATTTGCTTGTGCGCGGCGATGCTCTCCTGGACGTAGGGTTCCTCGGTGGGGAAGAAGAACAGGACCCCGCATTGGACCAGGATCGGCAGTCCTGAAATCGCGCTCAGTGCTTTCCATTGGGGCAGCGATTCCGCGGCCATGCGGGTGTAGGTCGCGTCCTTGCCGTAGGCGGCGCGGGTCAGGCGGGATTCGCCCCCGGAGGAGGCGCGGCTGTGCGCCGGGCCCCAGGCATCGATCAAGGTGACCTGGTGGCCCTGTTGCTGGAGATGTTGGGCGGTCCAGGCCCCGAACACGCCGGCGCCGACGATCGCGATCCTTTCTCCGTTTTTCCTGGTCATCGGCGCCGCCATTAGCTCAGAAACGGCAGCGCCGCCCGCTCCGATGAGGAGCGAGCGGCGCGTTACCGGCACGATCGCCACTGGCCTCGCGTTTAGCCGCGTTCGCCGCTCGGCGCCGGAGGCGGCGGTGGAGGCGGCGGCGGCGGGGCGGGGCAGGTTGCCGCGGCGTCGATCACCGACCCGTCCGCGCAGGTCTGGGTCGCGGGCGGTGGCGGCGGAGGAACGACGACTGGCGGCGGCGGAGCGTAGGTCGACTGGCCGAAGCTCTTGCGCACGGTCAGCCCGATGATCCGCGGTTGCCCGATGTTGTAGCCGAGCCGCGCGCGGCCGCCGCGCTCGCGGTCGAGCGACAGCTTGGGATCGGCATCGAACAGGTTTTTCACATAGGCAACGGTTTCCCAGCCGTTATCCCACTTCAGCCCTGCCGACAGATTGACCAGTGTGTAGGCCGGGAGCTTCAGCGAGCCGAAGTTGGTGTTCGGGCGACTTCCGAAGGCGCCAGTCCGTGGATCAAAGAAGAGCGAATCGAAGATGCCCGCGCCCGGCTCCTGGTCGCCTGGCTGGGTGAAGCGGTTGCCGACTCGCTGGACGCTGCCGTTGACGTACCAATCGGCGGCCGAATTGAAGCGCTGGCCGTATGTTGCCGAGAGCGCGACCTGGTACTTGGGGACGGTCGGGAGGCGGTTCCCGTCGCGGATGCCGGTCCTCGTCGCCAGGATCGGGTTGTCGATGGTCGAATCGAACTCGGAGCTGATCACGCTCCCCGCCAGCGACACATCGAGTCCTGGAAGCGGGCGTGCCGAAAATTCGGCTTCAACACCTGTCGTGTGCGCCTTCGGAACGTTGAAGACCAGGCGCGACGAGCAGCTGCCGGCGTCGACCGTTACCTGCAGGTTCCTGATCTCGTTGTGGAAGGCGGCGGCGTTGAAGGTGATGCCGCGTCGGGAATATTTGACCCCGGCCTCATAGTTCCAAAGCGTTTCGTCCTTGTAGGTCGCGGAAGTGAATGGACCGTATATTGCCCGGTCCGCGGCGGTGCAGATCGGCAGGTTGAGCGGATCGTTGATGCCGCCCAAGCGGAAGCCCTTGGCGACCTGCGCGTTCACGCTGAGGTTCCGGTTCGGCTCCCAGCTCAGGATGCCGCGCGGGCTGAAGCCGTTGGATTTCGTCCGGTCACCGATACGCGTGTCGCCGTTCGAGAAGATCCCTCCGGAGATGAAGTTGCGGCGCTCCTTGAAGTCGTACCAGCGACCGCCGGCGGTGATCTTGAACTGGTTGAACTTGTAGCTCGCCTCGCCGAACAGTGCCTTCTGCTTGATCACATAGGGGAGGTCGGCGTTGTAGGGAGAGTTCAGCGGGAAGCCGTTCGAGATCGCCCGATCGGCGGTCGTGAACGGAATGCGGTTGGCCACGATCGGATTGTTGACGCGGCACGTTGCACTTGCTTGCGGCTGGTCGAAGCAAAGCTCCTCCAGGAACAGGTTGGCCGCGACGTCATAGCCCGGGGTGGGCAGCCGCTGGTGATATTCGCGCTCGACATGGCTGTAGAAGCCTCCGAACACCCACTGGAACGGGCCGTTGCCCGTTGAGGCAAGCCGCAGCTCCTGGGTGAACTGATCGAGCCCGGTCGTGTCGCGCAGGTTCGACGGAAGGGCGGTCTGCGCGGCGATGAGATTCGACCGTGTCGGGTCGTCGGCGAGGAAGGCGCTGGCGAAGCTGACCGTCACCGATCCCGTCAACGCCGAAGCATCGCGGCTGACGAGAATGTCACGGTGCATGTAGCTGCTGACGGAGGTCAGTTCCGCCGGCCCGAAATCATAGCTCGCCGTAATGTCGGTCAGATAGGTCTGGTCGCGAAACCGTTCTCCGAACAGCAGATATTGCTTGCGCTTGCCGAGATCGGTTCCCGACGGCGCGCTCACGAACTGATTGTCGAAGAGGTTGTAGAATTCCTCGCGGTTGAAGCCGTTGGCGCTGGCCCGCTGCCACACCAAGCGCGGCGTGATCTTCAGGCTGTCATTGGGCTGCAGCAGTAAGGACAGGCGACCGCCATAGCGCTGGCCGTCATTGACGTTCTTCTTGCTGTAGGGACCGACGGAATCGATGAACCCGGGGAAGTGGGAGTAATAGAGCACGCCGCGAACCGCGGCGACGTTGCTGATCGGGATGTTGAGCGCGGCCTTTGCGTCATATCCAATGTCACCGCCTTCGGCGACGCTAAGCCCCGCCTCGGCCAGACCTTCGAACCGCTCGAGCCTCGGTTGATTGGTGATGTAGCGGATCGTGCCGCCGACCGACCCCGACCCGAACAAAGTGCCCTGCGGCCCGCGCAGGGTCTCTACACGATTGAGATCGAACAGGTCGAAGTCCGGGGTGAACAGCGACAGCGAGATCACGCTTTCGTCGAGGTAGATGCCGACCTGCTCCTTGACGCCCGGCTGGTCGCGAACGATCTGGCCGGCCGAGACGCCGCGGACCGACACCTGGCTCTGACCCGGGCCGAGGTTCTGGACGGTGAGGCCGGCGACGTTGCGGCTGATGTCCTCGATGGTCTGGGCATTGGCGCGCTGGATGTCGGCCTGCGTTTGCGCGTTGACCGAGAAAGGGACGTCCTGGACCGTCGAGGCGCGCTTGGTCGCAGTGACGATGATCGCGCCCTCTTCGATTTGCCTCGGCTGGGTGCCCGGCTGCGGGTTGGCGGCCTGGGCGGCCGCTTCCTGCTGCGTTTGTGCCGCGACTGCGGGCGAAGCCACCGCAAGCATGGATGTGCCGATGAGCAAGGCTGCCGAAGCGCGCATGATTTCCCCCATTTATTGTGCGTCCGGCACGATATGCCCGAAACCGCGGCCGGTCTGGAAGAGCATGGCGGCAATCGCGTCGCTTTCCCGCCGCGCCTGTTGCAGGATTGTTACACGATGTTGAGCTTGTCGAATGGCAGCAGGTCTCGGGGAGGGACCGTTGCGCCTGCGCCGCGATCGGCGAGGAAGCGGTGCCGGACGATTTCCGCCTGCTGTTCGAGCCCGTATCGGTCGAACGGCTTCCCGGCCTTGAGATCATAAGCGTAGCGGCAGAAGGGGTGTCGCATCAGCGGGAGGTAGAAGCGCCCGCCCTTTTGCGTCTGCCAGACGTGCGTCAGTTCGTGGATGAAGAATCCCTGCCGGCTGAGCGGCTCGCGCGAGAAATCTTCGGACCAGCCGCCGCCGTCGGGATGGAACCAGATGTCGCCCATTGGCGCCATTGCCGACCGCCGCGGCTGCAAGGGCCACCATTTGCCTTCGAACAACCGGACTTTCGAATAATCGATTGCGTCGCCGAAGATCGACTGCGCCATTTCGATCTCGCCCGGCGTTAGGAAGCGGTACTTCATGCATACGAGTGGTAGCTCGGAGCGTGTCCGCCCGCCACTTGCGGCCACCCAAGTGCATCGCTAGGGCTGCCACAAAAGCAAAACGGAGGAAGCCCCACATGAGCGAGACTGCCGATCGGGTGAAGAAGATCGTCGTCGAACATCTCGGCGTCGAAGCCGACAAGGTGACCGAGGATGCGAGCTTCATCGACGATCTCGGCGCCGACAGCCTCGACATCGTCGAGCTGGTCATGGCCTTCGAGGAAGAATTCGGCGTGGAAATTCCCGACGATGCAGCGGAGAAGATCACGACGGTCCGCGACGCGATCGAGTATATCGACACCAACAAGGGCTGATCCACCGTTCGCCCTGAGCCTGTCGAAGGGCTGCCTTTTTCTTCTCAGGGCGTCGTAGACACAGTACAGACCTTCGACAGGCTCAGCCCAAACGGGTTTGGGCCTGTTGATGTATTCGGAGAGACAGATGCGCCGTGTCGTCGTCACCGGTCTTGGCCTCGTCACCCCGCTGGGCGGCGACGTCGAGACCAGCTGGAAGAACATCATCGCGTCGAAGAGCGGCGCGGGCCCGATCACCAAGTTCGACGCCAGCGACCAGAAATGCCGGATCGCCTGCGAGGTGAAGCCCGCCGACCATGAATATGGCTTTGATCCCAACAGGCGCGTCGACCACAAGGTTCAGCGCCAAGTCGACGATTTTATCATCTACGGCATCGACGCCGCCGGCCAGGCGATCGAGGACGCCGGTCTCACCGATATGAACGATGAAACCCGGCTTCGCGCCGGCGTGTCGATCGGTTCGGGCATCGGCGGCTTGCCGGGGATCGAGAAGGAAAGCCTCGTCCTGCACGAGAAAGGGCCCGGCCGGGTCAGCCCGCACTTCGTGCACGGACGACTGATCAACCTGATTTCGGGACAGGTCTCGATCAAATATGGCCTGATGGGACCGAACCACGCAGTCGTCACGGCCTGCTCGACCGGGGCCCATTCCATCGGCGACGCGGCGCGGATGATCAAGGACGGCGACGCCGACATCATGCTTGCAGGCGGCTCTGAAGCGACTGTCTGCCCGATCGGAATTGCCGGCTTTGCCCAGGCGCGCGCGCTCAGCACCAACTTCAACGACCAGCCGGAGAAGGCGAGCCGCCCCTATGACAAGGACCGCGACGGCTTCGTGATGGGCGAGGGCTCGGGAGTTGTGGTGCTCGAGGAATATGAGCATGCCAAGGCGCGCGGCGCGAAGATCTACGCCGAGGTGGTCGGCTACGGCCTTTCCGGAGACGCCTATCACGTGACGGCGCCGCACCCCGAGGGCTCGGGCGGATACCGGGCGATGGAGATGGCGCTCAGGAAGTCGGGCATGCAGCCGTCCGACATCGACTATATCAACGCTCACGGCACCTCGACCCCGCTCGGCGACGAGCTCGAGCTGGGCGCGGTCCGCCGCTTGTTCGGCAACGCCATCGCCAATGTGTCGATGAGCTCGACCAAGTCGGCGATCGGCCATTTGCTCGGCGGCGCGGGCGCGGTCGAAAGCATCTTCTGCATCCTCGCGATGCGCGACCAGGTGGTTCCGCCGACGCTCAACCTCGATAATCCGAGCGAGAGCTGTGAGGGGGTCGATCTCGTCCCCCACAAGGCCAAGGAACGGCCGGTGCGCGCGGTGCTCAACAACAGCTTCGGCTTCGGCGGCACCAACGCCTCGCTGATCATGAAGGCAGTGTGAGCCGCCTCAAGTTCGTGATTGCATGGCTGATCCTGGCCGGCATGACGGCCAGTTACTTCCTGTGGATCGCGCCGGGAGGGTCCAAAGCCGCGCAGACGATCGTCGTCGAAGAAGGCGCGAACTTGTCGCGTCTTTGTCCGGGCCTCGCGAAGAGGCAGCTCATTCCCGGAAATTGCCGGACCTACCGCGTCATGGCCCGGCTCTTCGGGTCCAAGGATCCGATCCAGGCCGGCGAGTTCGAGATTCCCAAGGGCATGGGCGGCGCGGCGATCCTCGACCTGCTGCAGCACGGGCGCCCGGTCCAGCGGCTGATCACCGTCACCGAAGGGATGCCGTCGATCGTCGTCGAGGAGAAGCTCGCGGCCAACCGCTACCTGGTCGGGCAAGCGCCCACCATCGCGGAAGGATCGGTGCTTCCCGACAGCTACGGCTATCAGCGCGGCGAAGCTCGCGCGGCGCTCGTCGTGCGGATGCAGAAGGCGATGGCG
>JAICVC010000130.1 GCA_025935515.1 Sphingomonas sp. | reverse complement strand
GCCCGCGGGGACTTGCGCGCCATCGATGCCGGGCAGATTGAACGGACGAGGGTGAAGATGCGCGCGATCGTCGCTCGATCGCTTCCGGGAGCGCATTCCACGATCAGCTTCGACGAGGATGGTTACCCGCCGATGCCGCCGACGTCCGGCAACCGCGCGCTGCTCGACAAGCTGAATGGCGTCAACCGCGATAGCGGGCTCCCGGTCATGCCCGAGCTCGATCCGGTGAAGCGCGGCGCCGGCGACATCAGCTTCGTCGCGGCGGACGTCGACGGACTGGTGGGGCTCGGCCCTTCGAGCTCCGGCTCGCACACCGCGTCCGAAGCCGTCGACGTGCCCTCGATCTTCAAGCAGGCCAAGCGCGCCGCGATCCTGATGAGCCGGCTGGGGAGGGAGCGCCGGTGATGGGCGGGCGGCGCCGATCACCTTCGATTTGCTGCAACCGTCCGATAAGTTACGGGTTTGGGTCAGGCGCATCCGAGACAGTTGCGCACCTGTAAGGAGCTGCGCGGTTGCCGCCGAGACTGCCCACTACATGACATCGCGATCGAAGACCGAGCAGCCACTGTTCGGAGCGGAGCAGCATTTCCGCATCCTCGTCCAGGGCGTCACTGATTACGCCATCTTCATGCTCGGTCCCGAGGGTCGGGTGATCAGCTGGAACCCGGGCGCCGAGCGAATCAAGGGCTATGCCCCAGACGAGATCATCGGCGAGCACTTCAGCCGCTTTTACACACCCGAAGACCGTGAAGCGGGAGTGCCGAAACGGGCGCTCGAGACCGCGCGCGAGACCGGCCGCTACGAGGCCGAAGGCTGGCGCCGGCGCAAGGACGGCACCAGGTTTTGGGCAAGCGTGGTGATCGACGCCATTCGCGACGAACAAGGCGAGCTGATCGGGTTCGCCAAGATCACTCGCGACATGACCGAGAAGCGCGATGCCCAGCTACGGCTGCAGGAATCGCGCGAGCAATTGTTTCGCTCGCAGAAGATGGAGGCGCTCGGTCAATTGACGGGCGGCCTCGCCCATGACTTCAACAATTTGCTGACCGCCATCTTGGGCGCATGCGACCTCGCGCTGCGAAATCTTGGCGATGAAGAGCGGCTCAAGCGGATGCTCGACGGAATCCGCAATTCCGCGCAGCGCGGCGCCGGGCTCACCAAACAGCTGCTCGCCTTCGCGCGCGCCCAGCAGCTCGAGATCAAGACCATCGATCTCCGCGCCTTCCTGCCCGACGTCACGACGCTGATCCGGCCGTCGGTCCGCAGCAATATCGAGCTGGTGATCGAGATTTCGGATCACGTCTGGAACATCGATGCCGACGCGGGAGCGCTCGAGCTTGCCCTGCTGAACCTGGCCTTCAACGCGCGCGACGCGATGAAAGAGGGCGGGACGCTCAGGGTCAGCGCGGCGAACGAGCTGCTCAAGGGAAAGCCCGAGGGCCTTCGCGGCGAATTTGTCGCGCTCCGCGTCGCCGATACGGGTGAAGGAATGACGCGCGAACTGATGGAGCGCGTGTTCGAGCCGTTCTTCACCACCAAGGCGTTCGGCGAGGGCACTGGCCTCGGCCTCAGCCAGGTATTCGGCTTTGCCAAGCAGATCGGCGGCGCAGTCACCGTCGAATCGCACCCCGGCGATGGCTCCACGTTCACGCTTTACTTGCCCGCCAGCAAGGGTGCAGTGGGCGGCGAGGCGAAGCTGGATGGCGGCGAGGCGCGCGGCCGCGTGCTGCTCGTCGAGGACGACAGCGTTGTCGCCGAGCTGGCGTCGGGAATGCTCAACGAGCTCGGATTCGAAGCGGTGGTCACGCACAGCGCCAAAGAAGCGCTCGAGCGGCTGTCGGGCGAACAGCGACCGACGCTGGTGTTCACCGACATCGTCATGCCGGGGGGAATCAGCGGGATCGAACTGGCCCAGAAAGTGCGGGTCCGCTTTCCTGAGCTGCCGATCCTGCTCACCACCGGCTACAGCGAGCATGTCGCGGACGCGCACGGCTTTCCGGTGTTGCAGAAGCCCTATGACATGGACGCGCTCGCAGGCGCGCTCGGCAAGGTCCTGAAGATGGAAATCGCAGCCAACTGAACGCCTTGCGCAGGCGCTGTTGACAGCATTGGCGATTTGGGGGCCTCATCGCCTCCGGCCGCAACAAGCGGCGCGGCCGTGGAGGGGGAAATCCAATGGCAACCACCGCACAATCTCGTACGCCGGTGCATTTGTGGATCGTCGGCGCGCTGGCGCTCCTGTGGAACTGCTTGGGCTGCTTCGATTATCTGATGACCCGGATGCGCAACACCGATTATCTGGCAAGCGCCATGCCAAACGTCGATCCCAACGCCATGCTGGCGTGGGTCGACAGCTTCCCTCTTTATGCGCAGATCGGTTGGGGGCTGGGCGTCTGGATGGGACTGCTCGGTTCCGTGCTGCTACTCTTGCGAAATCGCTGGGCGGTCTGGGCCTTCGGCTTGTCGCTGCTCGGGGCGGTGCTCGGCCTCGGCTATCAGATCGCGCTCGCGCCGCCGCTCGCAGGCGCCGACCGGGCGATCGACAAGGCCATGCCGTTTGTTATCATCCTCGTCGCGCTCGGGCTGTTCCTTTATGCGCGCGCAATGGAGAAGAAGGCCGTCTTGCGCTGACCGGACGCGGCCGGGCGGGGCAACCGGCGCCGCCCGCCGGCATTGTTGCCGAATTGCTGCAGTCGCGAGCGCTCTTGCGACCGGGCGTCCGAGGCTACTTGCACGGCTGTCGATAATCGCGACCATGGCCCCCGGGAGTCTCACCCGCACTTGATGCGGCCGAGTGGAGGTCACGATATGAAATCTCGCCGAGTTACACGCGCGTTGGCCCGGGCATCGCTGCTTGCGCTGGCATCCGTTTCCGTTCCAGCGGCGGCGCAGCAGATCGACCGGATCGTTGTTTTCGGCGATTCCTACGCGGACACCGGCAACGCGCTGCGGATCGCCAACATCCCTCCGCTCTCGACTCAGATCTATACGACCGGCCGGTTCTCCGGCGGCAGCAATTATGTCGATACGCTGACCGACATCCTCCAGGTCCCGCAATTCAACTTCGCAATCGGCGGCGCGCGCACCAACAACGGCAACCAGTCGTCCGGGCTTCCGGGCCTGACGTTCGAGGTGCAGCAGTTCCTGGCGGGAGGCGGCGGCGCGTTTGGATTTCCGACCGTCGACACGACGCTCGACCGCAGCGATCTCATCGCCGTGTCGATCGGCGGCAACGATGCGCGCTTCTATCAGCAGTCGAACGGCACGGTCGCTGGCGCTCCGGCGGCGGCGGCGACGGCGGTCACCAGCTTCCAGCAGAATTTCGATCTGGTGATGGCGCGCGGGACGCCGACCATCAGCTTCCTTGCCGGCGACACCGGCCGCCTTCCCGAGATCGCGGCCAACCCGGCCGGCGCGGCCGTGCGCACCGCCTATTCGACGGCGTTCAACAACGGCGTCCAACAGGTGCTCGCGGGCTATGCTAACCAGGGATCGATCGTCCATTATCTCGACCTCACCAAGGTCCTCGACCAGGTGAGCGCCAATATGGCGGGGTACGGAATCCAGGGCTTGGTCTGCCCGGCCCTTCCGAACACGACCTGCGTCACCAATTTGAGCGCGCCGTACCTATTTTATGTCGACAATCTTCACCTGACTTCGGTCGGTTTCGCGATCGTCGGGCGCTACGTCGCCCGCCAGCTCGCGGCGCCGCTCACGTTGCAGGCGCCGTCCGACCTCGGCTTCGATACCGCACGGCAGTGGGGCCGGACGCTGTCGAGCCGCAGCGATCTTTACGGACGCGGCGCAGCGGCGGAGGGTTTGCGGCTTTACACGGTCGGCGATGCCTTCTCCCACGATGTCGGCAGCACGACCACCAACGACGCCTTCGAGGTCCGCGGAGTCGGCGGCACGATCGGCGCCGAATACGGCCTCGCCGGCGGGACCATCGGGATCGCCGGCAACTACAGCCGGCCCCACCTCAACTTCGGGACGGATACGTCACGCCTCCGCGCGCGCAGCTGGCAGGTCGGCGCCTACGGCAGCCTCGCCGCCGGCGGCCTCTTCGGACAGGCCTATGTCGGCTACGGCAAGGACCGCAACCGCATCACCCGCGAAGGCGTGGTCGACGACATGACCGCGCGGCCGCACGGCAGCCATACGGTCGCCGGCGCGAAGGGCGGCTATTTGATGTCGTTCGGCGGCCTCAGCGCCGGCCCGATCGTCGCGCTCGATTATGCGCGGGCCAAGGTCGGCGGCTACACTGAGGCCGGCGATCCGGCGTTGACGCTCAACGTCAGCCGCCAGAGCCTCAAGGCCTTCACCGGCCAGGCCGGCGTGGAGCTGCGCGGCGAGCTCGCCGGGCTGCACCCGTTCGTCGATGCGACCGTCGAGCATGACTTCAGCGGCAACGACCGGCTGATCAGCTTCTCGCAGACCAGCGCCCCGGTGATCGTCAACAGCTGGGCGGTCGGACGCGGCAAGGACACCTACGGACGGCTGTCCGGCGGCGCCAGCGCGAACTTGACCGGCGGGCTCAGCATCGACGCCTTCATCTCGACCACGCTCGGCCGCGACCATGGGAATGAGACTGGCGGGCAGCTCGGAGTGAAGGCGCGGTTCTAGGCCAAGCCGCGCCGTCCGCCGAAACGCGTGCGCTGCTGCTTGCCGAAGCGGCCCTTGCGGGTGCCGGGCCGGCCTTCGGTCGATGCCCCAGGCGGGCGCGGGGCAACGCGGTCGGGATCGGGGATTCCGAGCTCGTCTTCTTCCAGGCGGCGGATCTCGTCGCGGAGGCGCGCGGCCTCCTCGAACTCGAGGTCGGCGGCGGCCTCGCGCATGCGCTCTTCGAGGTCCGCAATATAGGCCTTGAGGTTGTGGCCAACGAGGTGCGGCCGTTCGTCGTCGACGGTGTCGACCGTGATCCCTTCGCGGGCGGTGACGTGCGCCATGATGTCGTGGATGTTGCGCTTGATGCTCTCGGGCGTGATGCCGTGCGCCGCGTTATATTCGAGTTGCTTCTCGCGGCGCCGGCCGGTCTCGGCGAGCGCGCGCTCCATCGAGCCCGTGACCGTGTCGGCGTAGAGAATGACGCGGCCTTCGACGTTGCGCGCGGCGCGACCGATGGTCTGGATCAGCGAGGTCTCCGAGCGGAGAAACCCTTCCTTGTCGGCGTCGAGGATAGCGACCAGCCCGCACTCGGGAATGTCGAGGCCCTCGCGCAGCAGGTTGATCCCGACCAGCACGTCGTAGACCCCGAGGCGTAGCTCGCGGATCAGCTCGATCCGCTCCAGAGTCTCGACATCGGAGTGCATGTAGCGGACCTTGAGGCCCGCCTCGTGGAGATATTCGGTGAGGTCTTCCGCCATGCGCTTTGTCAGCGTGGTGACGAGCGTGCGATAGCCCTTCTTCGCGGTCTGCCTGGCTTCGTTGACGAGATCGTCGACCTGGTCCTCGACCGGCTTGATCTCGACCGGCGGGTCGATGAGGCCAGTCGGACGGATCACCTGTTCGCTGAAGACGCCGCCCGTCTCGTTCATCTCCCACGGGCCGGGAGTCGCCGAAACGAACACCGACTGCGGGCGCATCGCGTCCCATTCGTTGAAGCGCAGCGGCCGGTTGTCGATGCAGCTGGGCAGACGGAAGCCGTACTCCGCCAGCGTGATCTTCCGGCGGTGGTCGCCGCGCGCCATGGCGCCGATCTGCGGTACGGTCTGGTGGCTCTC
>JAICVC010000134.1 GCA_025935515.1 Sphingomonas sp. | reverse complement strand
GTCCGCCTCGCACACAACATATTGCTCGACTTTCACGAACTGGTGGACCCGAAGCAGCCCGCGCACGTCCTTGCCCGCGCTCCCCGCCTCGCGCCGGAAGCAGGGCGAATAGCCCGCGTAGAGGATCGGCAGCTTTTCGCCCTCGACGATCTCGCCCGAATGGAGCGAGGTCAGCACCACCTCGGCGGTGCCCGCGAGCCACAAATCGTCATTCGGAAGCTCGTATGTCTCTTCCTTGTGGCCCGGGAACTGGCCCTGGTTGAGGAACGCCTGCTCGCGCGCGATTGCCGGCACCGTGATCGGCGTGAACCCGGCATTGGCAATCCTGTCCAGCGCCCACGCCATCAGTTTGGTCTCCAGTAAGGCGAGCCTGCCCTTGAGGCAGTAAGTGCGGCTGCCCGACACCTGGGTCACGCGCGACAGATCGCCCCAGTCGTTCTTCTCGATCAGCGCGACATGGTCGAGCGGCTCGAACTCGAACCTCGGCGGCTCACCTTGGCTGCGGATGACCTGGTTGAAGCTTTCGTCGGGCCCGACCGGCGCCCCCTCGTAGGGGATGCCTGGGAGTCGCAGCATCATCGACTTGAGCTCCGCATCCTTGCCGGCAAGCTCGGCTTCGAGCACCGAGGCGCGCGCGCCCGCTTCCTTCGCCTGCTTGCCGAGTTCGACCTTCTGTTCGGGCGTCGCGTCCTTGAACCTCGCGCTGACCGCGTTGCGTTCGGCGCGCAGCGTGTCGATCTCGGTCTTGGCTGCGCGAACTTCCGCATCCAACGCGAGCAGCGCGCCCAGGTCGACGTCGACGCCCTTGTCGCGGATCGCGCGTTCGACCGTCTCGCGGTTCGCCTTGACGAAATCCAGTCCCAGCATGGCAGCGGCGATGCGCGAATTGCGCAGCGGCTGCAAGTTCGCGTAGGCGCCGCCAATGCCCTCAGGACTGATCGCGCTTCTCGACGATGTCGCCACCATCGCCAAGCTCGCTGCTTCCTCGCTCGACGATGTCGCCGGTGCCGCCGGCAAAGCGGGCACCAAGGCAGCCGGGGTGGTGATCGACGATACCGCCGTGACTCCGCGCTACGTCACCGGCCTGTCGCCCGAGCGCGAGCTGCCAATCATCGGCAAGATCGCCTGGGGGTCGCTCCGCAACAAGATCGCGATCCTGTTGCCGGTCGCGCTGCTGCTCACTGCCTTCGCGCCCTTCCTGGTGACGCCGCTGCTGATGGTCGGCGGCTCCTATCTGGCCTTCGAAGCGACCGAGAAGATCCTCGAGAAATTGCTTCATGAGCACGAGCATGAGGAGCAGCTGGTCGACGCGATGGCGGACCCGGTCGAGCTCGAGAAGATGCAGGTCAAGGGCGCGATCCGGACCGACTTCATCCTTTCGGCCGAGATCATGGCGATTGCGCTTGCCAGCCTCGAGCACCTGACGCTGACCACGACCGCCATCGCGCTGGTAGTCGTCGCGATCGCCATTACCCTCGGCGTCTATGGCGTCGTCGCCCTGATCGTGAAGCTCGACGACATCGGCCTGCATATGGCCGCGCGCCGCAACCGCGCCACCCGTGCCTTCGGCGAGGCGCTGGTGCACGTCGTGCCGAAGCTGCTGACGGGGTTATCGGCGATCGGCACCGCGGCGATGCTGTGGGTCGGCGGCGGAATCCTCGTTCACGGCCTCGAAGAGACCGGGGTCGCGGTCTTCATCCCGCACGCCATCCATGACATCGCACAGCACGTCGGGGACTTCACCGGTCCCCTCTCCGGCATTGTCTCTTGGACCCTGACCGCGCTTGGCGGCGCCGTCGTCGGCCTCGTCATCGGCGGGATCATCGTGCTCATCGTCCGCCGCTTCACCAGGCACCCCGAAGAGCTGATCGTCGACTAATCGAAATGGAGCCGGCGGTAGCGGCCGCGGAAATAGAGCAAGGGGTCGAGCCCGGCGTCAAAGCTGGCCTTGACCACCCGGCCGACCAGGATGTGATGGTCGCCGCCGTCGTGGACGGCGTGGCGCTCGCATTCGAACACGCCGAGCGAATCCTTGAGGATCGGCGCACCGGCTTCGCCGCACGACCATGGCGTCGCGCCGAACCGGTCCTCGTCGCGGGTCGAGAAACGGATCGACGCGGGCTGCTGCCCGGTCTGCAGCACGTTGACCGCGAAATGCGAGGCTTCCGTCAGCGTCTTCGCGCTCGCCGCCTGCTTGGCGAGGCAGACGAGGAGGAGCGGCGGGTCGAGCGAGACCGAGGTGAAGCTGTTGACGGTCAGGCCCGCAGGCCTCCCATCGGGCTTGAGGCAGGTCACCACCGTCACGCCGGTCGCAAAGCAGCCGAGCGCGTCGCGAAGCGTCCGCGGATCGTGCCCGCTGCGATATTCGCCCTTGGTCGGCTGATCTGCCATGGCGGGGCTATAGCGCGCGGGCGTTATAGCGCCAGCAACCTCTCCGGCGTCAGCGCGAGCACTTCGGCGATCGTCTGCTCGAACGATTGTGACACCAGGTAGCGCGGCTGGAACGCATCGTGCTTGTAGGGCGTATGCACCGCCCGTTCGACCGAGAACGGCAGCCGTTCGACCGCATCGCTCTCCAGGCTGAAGTGGGATTCGCCGAAGCTCGAGGCGAGTCCGGCGCCGAGGATCTTGAGCTCCCCGCCCTGCAACGCCAGTCCGAACTCGACGCTGTGCCAATAGAGCCGCGCTGCGTACTCGCCCACGCCGGCGGCGATCGCGGCGGTGCCGAGCCGGCCGATATGTTCGGCCATCTCGGCGAAGTCGTGATGCGCCAGCATCGGGATGTGCCCGAACATGTCGTGAAAGCAGTCGGGCGCCTCCAGATAGTCGAGCTGATCACGTGTGCGGATGAAATTGCCGACCGGAAAGACGCGTGTCGCAAGCATTGCGAAGAAGATGTCGTCGGGGACCAGGCCGGGCACCGCGACGGTCCGCCACCCGGTGCGCGCCTCGAGGATGGCGTTCAGGCCTTCGACGTCGGGCACGCCCGGATGGGACAGCCGCAACAGGTCGATGCCGTCGAAAAACTGCGACACGACGCGCGAATCCAGCAAATCGACCTGTCGCGCGAACAGCAGGTCCCACACCGCGTGGTCGTCGGCGGTGAAGGCTTCCCAGCATTGCGGGACGACATAGCGTTTCCAATCCTCCCCTGCATTTGCAGGGGAGGGGGACCGTCCGGAGGACGGTGGAGAGGCCGTTTCGAATTCCTTCAACATCTCGTGGTCCTTCTCTCGGGCAACAAAAAACCCGCCGAGCGGAGCTTGGCGGGGTCGGAGGCTGTGGAACTGTCGCTCAGGCGCGCGTCAGCCCGTTCCAGCCTCCAGCGGATAATAATAGTTCGCCGGCGCGGCCGAGGCGGCGCGGGTCAGAAACAGGAGGGCGAACGGGCGGTTCATCGCGGGCGTGCTTATTTCACTTGATTGCTGAACGATCAATGGCCGCGATTGGCTCCGTCAGAGAGCGTTCGAGACATTGTTGAGCATCAGGTCGACCCGGGCCCCGAGATTATTGAACGCCCCGACCGCCGCGATCGCGATCAGCGACGCGACCAGCGCATATTCGATGGCATTGGCCCCGCGCTCGCAGCGGAGCAGTCTTGCTAACCCTCGCATAGCCCACTCCTGGTTAACATGAGCGGCGCTCTGGTCCGCCGGCTTGGGCTCATTCTCCTCTTGCCGCCCTGCCAAATCCTTCCCGGCTAGGGTTAACGCTCAGGCGTCCGTACCTGTTGAATTGCCGCTATGCTAAGCTCCTGAAAGCGCCAGCATTTCACCTGGCAGGATTCGCCGACCGGCATATAGTCCGAGGCCTCGATCACGGGATTCCAGGGGAGGGATCATGTTCGACCAGACAGTTGGCGGAACCTTGCGCAACGTCGCCATAGCGATGGTGCTGACGGCGGCACTCGTCGGCGCCGGCTTCGCGCTCGCTTTCGCGTAAGTTTTCCTAACGATCAGCCGCCGATTGCGAGGCGGTTGATCGCCTCGGCGAGCTTCACGTCGCGCTCCGTCACGCCGCCGGCGTCATGGCTGGTGAGGCGGAAATCGACGCGATTCCACACGCTCGTGAACTCCGGGTGGTGATCGGCCTTCTCGGCATAGAGCGCGACGCGGCTCAGGAACCCGAAAGCTTCGCTGAAATCCTTGAACTTGAGGGTGCGGACCAGCGCCTTGCCACTCTGTTCGAGGGTCCAGCCTTTGGGAACGTCCATCGCAATTCTCCTGTCCTACAGGCGGCCCTTGCGCTTATGGCTTCATCCGAAGCCAACGCGAAGGCCGAAGGTGACAAAGTGGAGGAAGTGGAAGGATCCCGGATTCCACTCAGTCGCCTGTAACCGTCACCCTTGAAATGCGGTCCGGCCAAGCGCAGTTGCGCCGCAAAGGAGTCAATTGATGGCCACGCAAGTCGCCGATGAGACGACAGTTACTGGGTTTGCCAACCCGATGGGCACCGACGGATTCGAATTCGTCGAATATACCGCGCCCGATATTGAGCTGCTGCGTTCCCTGTTCGCCAAAATGGGCTTCCCGGAAGTCGCGCGGCACAAGAGCAAGAACGTCACCCTGCACAAGCAGGGCGACTGCAACTTCATCATCAATGCCGAGCCCGGCTCCTATGCGGAGGAATATGCCAAGGCCCACGGGCCGAGCGCCTGCGCCATGGCCTTCCGCGTCAAGGATGCGAAAGCGGCGCACGAGCGCGCGTTGAAGCTCGGAGCGACCAATGTCGAGGTGAGCAAGGGCGACGGCGAGCTGGACATTTCGGCGATCGAGGGCATCGGCGGGTCGCGGCTGTTCTTCGTCGATCGCTTCGGGGCAAATGGCTCGATCTACGAGGTCGACTTCGACTTCCATCCCGACTGGCGGCAGCGGATGGCGGACGCGGATTCGAAGCTCACCTACATCGACCATCTGACCCACAACGTGAACCGCGGCCGGATGGCGGTCTGGGCCGACTTCTACGAGCGGCTCTTCAACTTCCGCGAGATCCGCTACTTCGACATCGAGGGCAAGCAGACCGGCCTCTTCTCCAAGGCGATGACCAGCCCCTGCGGCAAAATCCGAATCCCGCTGAACGAGAGCCAGGACGACAAGAGCCAGATCGAGGAGTTCCTGCGGGAGTACAAGGGCGAGGGCATCCAGCACATCGCGCTTGGCACCTCGGACATCTACCAGGCGGTGGACATCATCCGCGGCCGCGGCATTCCCTTCCAGGACACGCCCGACACCTATTACGAGATGCTGCCGGAGCGCATCCAAGGCCACGATGAGAGCATCGGGGAGCTGGAAAAGCGGCGCATCCTGATGGACGGCGCTCCGACCGAGGGGCAGGGGTTGCTGCTGCAGATCTTCACCCAGAATGTAATCGGCCCGATCTTCTTCGAGATCATCCAGCGCAAGGGCAACGAAGGCTTCGGCGAGGGCAATTTCAAGGCGCTGTTCGAGAGCATCGAGCTCGACCAGGAAAGAAGGGGCGTCCTCTAGGCCCATGCGCGATGCTTTTGTTTGCGATGCG
>JAICVC010000075.1 GCA_025935515.1 Sphingomonas sp. | reverse complement strand
CATGCTCCTCTCATCGCATCCTCCTCGCCAGCTACAGTTTCTCCGTCAATTCTGGCACGATCTTGAACAGATCACCGACCAGGCCGATGTCGGCGACCTGGAAGATCGGCGCTTCCTCGTCCTTGTTGATGGCGATGATGGTCTTCGAATCCTTCATTCCCGCAAGATGCTGGATCGCGCCCGAGATGCCGATCGCGATATAGACTTCGGGAGCGACGATCTTGCCGGTCTGGCCAACCTGGTAATCGTTGGGCGCATAGCCTGCATCGACCGCGGCGCGGCTCGCTCCAACGCCGGCGCCGAGCTTGTCGGCAAGCGGGTCGAGCAGCGAATGGAACTGCTCGGACGAGCCGAATGCGCGGCCGCCGGAAACTATGATCTTGGCGCTGGTGAGCTCGGGCCGCTCGCTCTCCGAGGCGTCGAGCGAAACGAAGCTGCTGGTGCCCGGGTCGCCCGCCGCGTCGACCTGCTCGACGGAGGCGGAGCCGCCCTCGGGCGCGGCCTTCTCGAACGCGGTCGTGCGCACCGTGATGACCTTCTTCGCGTCCTTCGACTTCACCGTCGCGATCGCGTTGCCGGCGTAGATCGGGCGCGTGAACGTGTCCGGACCTTCAATCGAGAGAATATCGGTGATCTGCATGACGTCGAGCAAGGCGGCGACCCGCGGCGCGATATTCTTGCCGGTGGTCGTGGCCGGCGCGAGGAACGCGTCGTGACCATCCATCAGCTTCGCAACCA
Organism: Sphingomonas sp.; assembly: GCA_025935515.1. Taxonomy (GTDB): domain Bacteria; phylum Pseudomonadota; class Alphaproteobacteria; order Sphingomonadales; family Sphingomonadaceae; genus Sphingomicrobium. The sequence continues at coordinate 8,820 of JAICVC010000075.1, read as the reverse complement.
CCGGCGCAACCGCCTCGGCGAGCTGGTGCTCCAGCGCCGGCGAACTCGCGGTGTAGACCTTGGCGACGCCGGCGATCTTCGCCGCGCTTTGCGCGACCGCGTCGGCATTGTTGCCGGCGACCAGCGCATGAACTTCGCCGAGCTGGGATGCGGCCGTCACCGTCGCAAGCGTGGCATCCTTCACGCGGCCGCCGTCATGCTCGACCAGGACCAGAACGCTCATTTCGCAATCCCCAAACCGTGCAGGCGCTCAACCAGCTCATCGACGCTGCCCACCTTAATCCCCGCCTGGCGCTTGGCCGGCTCGGTGACCTTGATCGTGTCCAATCGGCGAGCCACGTCGATGCCGTAATCGCCCGGCGACTTGGTCGCGAGCGGCTTCGACTTGGCCTTCATGATGTTGGGCAGCGACGCGTAGCGCGGCTCGTTGAGGCGAAGGTCGGTGGTAACGACCGCGGGAAGGTTCAGCTTCACGGTCTCGAGCCCGCCGTCGACCTCGCGGGTGACCGTCGCGGTGTCGGAAATTTCGACCTTGGAGGCGAACGTGCCTTGCGGCCAGCCGAGCAGCGCGGCCAGCATCTGGCCAGTCGCATTATTGTCGTCGTCGATCGCCTGCTTGCCGAGAATGATCAGCTGCGGCTGCTCTTCCTCGGCGATCTTGGCGAGGATTTTGGCGACCGCGAGCGGCTCGACTTCCTCCTCGGTCTGGACGAGGATCGCGCGGTCGGCGCCCATCGCGAGGGCCGTACGCAGAGTCTCCTGCGCCTTGGCCGGTCCGATTGACACTGCGACGATCTCCGTTGCGACGCCCTTTTCCTTGAGGCGGATCGCTTCCTCGATCGCGATCTCGTCGAACGGGTTCATGCTCATCTTGACGTTGGCGAGATCGACGCCCGAGCCATCCATCCGCACGCGCGGCTTGACGTTGTAATCGATGACGCGCTTGACCGCGACCAGCAGCTTCATTGATCAGTCCTTCATTAAGCAGTGGCTGCCATAGACAAGCCGAATGCGGGAATCCACGTGACGCCGTTCGGAGGGGAGCATGCGCATTGATCAGCCTGTTGATTAGCGCTGCGATCGGCTCGGCGCCGGCCGCAAAGAGCGATCCGTGCAAGGGCTCGAGCACGATCGAGATGGCGCAGTGCATGGACAAGAAGATCGCGCAGGCCACGGTCCGGCTGAGGGTCTACCGAACGCGTGCGATCAGCCGATTCAGGGACGAAGAGCATGATGGCTCTACGGCCAAGGCGATCGAAGACGCGGGCGTAGCATTCGAGGCTTATGAGAAGCTCTACTGCGGTGCCGTGTACGAACAGTGGCGTGAAGGTTCTATCCGATATGCAATGCATCAGTCGTGCACTCTTGGGACCATTGACGAGGAAACGCACCGCGTCTGGAGAGACTTCCTTGGCTTCATAGATGACACGACGCCCTTGTTGCCTGAGCCAAAACCAACCCAATAGCTAGGCGGCGACGGGGCTCTTCACTTCGGCGACGATTTTCCGGGCGGCGTCGCCGAGATCATTGGCGGCGATGATCGGCAGGCCGGACGAGGCGAGGATGTCCTTGCCTTGCTGGACGTTGGTCCCCTCCAGGCGCACGACGAGCGGAACACGAAGATCGACCTCGCGCGCCGCGGCGACGATGCCTTCGGCGATGATGTCGCAGCGCATGATCCCGCCGAAGATGTTGACGAGGATGCCCTTCACTGCGGGATCGCTCAAAATGATCTTGAACGCCGCGGTGACCTTTTCCTTGTTGGCGCCGCCGCCGACGTCGAGGAAGTTCGCCGGCTCAGCGCCTTCGAGCTTGATGATGTCCATCGTCGCCATGGCGAGGCCGGCGCCGTTGACCATGCAGCCGATCGACCCGTCGAGCTTGATGTAGCTGAGGTCGTATTTCGACGCCTCGATCTCCATCGGCTCCTCTTCGGTGAGGTCGCGGAGCTGCTCGAGATCGGGATGGCGGAACTCGGCGTTATTGTCGAAGCCGACCTTGGCGTCGAGCACCAGCAGACGGCCCTTGTCGTCCACCGCCAGCGGGTTGATCTCGATCTGCGAGGCGTCGGTGCCGAGGAACGCCTGGTAGAGGCTGCCGAGGACCTTGCCCGCTTGCTTGGCAAGATCGCCGGTAAGGCCCAGCGCGGCGGCGACCGCGCGGCCATGGTGCGGCATCAGGCCCGTCGCCGGATCGATGGTGATCGTCGCGATCTTCTCTGGCGTGTCGTGCGCGACCTTCTCGATCTCCATCCCACCTTCGGTCGAGGCGACAACCGCGATTCGGCCGCTTTCCCGGTCGACCAGCAGCGCGAGGTAGAATTCCTTGGCGATGTCGACGCCGTCGGTGATGTAGAGTCGCTGGACCTGCTTGCCCGCCGGGCCGGTCTGGACCGTCACCAGCGTTTTCCCAAGCATCTCGGCCGCATGCTCGCGCACCTCGTCGATCGAATGCGCGAGGCGGACTCCACCCTTGACCGACTCGCCGAGCTCCTTGAAGCGGCCCTTACCCCGCCCGCCGGCATGGATCTGCGCCTTCACGACCCACAACGGGCCGGGCAGCTGCTTCGCCGCTTCGACTGCCTCCTCGACGCTCATCGCCGCATGGCCAGCCGGTACCGGCACGCCGTACTTCGCGAGCAGTTCCTTGGCCTGATATTCGTGGATGTTCATGGCGGCGGGCCTTAATCAGAACATCGCCGCGATGCAAAGTGAGGACCGCCCGACCCGCAAGATCATCCATGTCGACATGGACGCCTTCTACGCGTCCGTGGAGCAGCGCGATAATCCAGAGCTTCGCGGCAAGCCGGTCGCGGTCGGTGGGCAGCACCGCGGAGTCGTGATGGCGGCCAGCTACGAAGCGCGCAAATATGGCGTCCGTTCGGCCATGCCGTCGGTCACCGCCAGGCGCCGTTGCCCGGAGCTGATCTTCGTCAAGACGCGGTTCGACGTGTACCGCGCAGTCTCGCAGCAGATCCGGGGGATCTTCCTCGACTATACCGACTTGGTCGAGCCGCTGAGCCTCGACGAGGCCTATCTCGACGTGACCGAGGACCGGCACGGTCTCGGCAGCGCGCGGGCCATCGCGGAGGACATCCGGCGCCGCATTCGCGAGGAATGCCGGCTCACCGCCTCGGCCGGCGTTTCCTACTGCAAGTTCATCGCCAAGCTCGCCTCCGACCATCGCAAGCCCGACGGCCTCTGCGTGATCACGCCGGAAAAGGGTGCGGAATTCGTCGCCTCGCTGCCGGTCGCCCGCTTCCATGGCGTCGGCCCGGTCACAGCCAAGAAGATGGAATCGCTCGGCATCGTGACCGGCGCCGACCTTCGCGAATGGAGCCTGCCAGCGCTTCAGGCCCATTTCGGGAGCTCGGCCGAATGGTATTGGCGGATCTGCCGCGGGATCGACGAGCGCGAGGTCAAACCCGACCGGCCCTACAAGTCGGTCAGCGCAGAACGGACCTTCGACGAGGATTTGCGCGATCGCGACCGCCTTGCCGCAGAGCTGGAGCGCATTGCCGGCTATGCCTGGGACCGGGTCAGGCGGGCAGAGGTCGCTGGAAGGACCGTGACGCTCAAGGTGAAGTTCGGCGACTTCACCATCGTCACCCGTTCGCGGAGCTTCAGCGATCCGGTGCCCGACCAGGCCGCGTTCGCAGCCGTTGGTCAAACGCTTCTGTCCTCTCTCCACCCCTTATCCAAAGGTATAAGGCTGCTCGGCCTCGGGCTTCACAGTTTAACCGAGGTCAACAATGCGGTTCCGGCGCAGCTGGGACTCGCAATCTGAGGTCAGTTGTGATATAAAATCGTCGTAGAGGGGCCGCCGCGATTCAGCAGTGGCCCTTAAATTCAAGGGAAGCCAGGAAATAGGCAGCAGAGCCACGACCGCCGGGTCGTTTTGGGGGACGATGCGGAACGCGCCGGCTCTCTCTGCCGCATTTGGAAAGGTTAGCAATGGCTACAAAGGCGCTTAGTTTCGACGTCGGTGATTATGTCGTGTACCCCAAGCATGGAGTTGGCCGTGTCGTCGAGCTGCAAAGCACCGAAATCGCGGGAACCCGTCTCGAACTCTACGTGCTTCGGTTCGAGAAGGAGAAGATGACCCTTCGCGTCCCCGTCAACAAGGCGGACTCGGTCGGCATGCGCAAGCTGTCGAGCGACAAGACTATGAAGGACGCGCTCGCGACCTTGACAGGCAAGCCCAAGGTCAAGCGCACCATGTGGTCGCGCCGCGCCCAGGAATATGAAGCGAAGATCAACTCGGGCGACCTGACCTCGATCGCCGAAGTCACTCGCGACCTGTTCCGCCCGGACGATGCGCCCGAGCAGAGCTATTCCGAGCGGCAGATTTTCGAGGCCGCCTCGTCGCGCCTGGCGCGCGAGCTCGGCGCGATGGAGCAGACCGACGAGAAGGCCGCGCTCGCCAAGATCCTCGAGATCCTCAACAAGGCCTGGCCGATCCACAACAAGGCCAAGGAAGTCGCGTAAGATTCCTCCCCTCCCTAGCAGGGAGGGGACCGAGGGGTGGGTTGAACGGTCGAGCTATTGCTCGCTTCGCTCGCACCCACCCCCTTCCCCTCCCTTGCAGGGAGGGGCGATGGGCGCCCCTTACCGGGCGCCCTTTTTTTACGCTTGCGGCGGTTTTCGTGTCGCTGTATTGCAACGCTAATACACGTTGCAGGAGGCAAGCATGCGCAAGTCCGTCGCGGCCGCGATCGCCGCATCCGCCCTTTCGGGATGCCAGGTCCACGCCCAGGAAGAGTCCGGGCCGACCGTCTCGCGCAATTACCAGGTCGGGAATTTCCAGGAGATCGAGGTCGCCGGCCCCTACGACGTGGAGGTGCGGACCGGCTCCAATGCCTCGGTGTCCGCCAAGGGTTCGGAAAAGCTCCTGGAGCGAACCATTGTCGAGGTGAAGGGCAACAAGCTCATCATCCACCCCCAAAAGCGCGACGGAATCTTTAGTTTCGGATGGAGCCATCGTGGCAAGGCCAGCTTCGCGGTAACCGTCCCCCAGCTCAGCGGGGCCACCATCGCAGGCTCCGGCGACATTCGCGTTGACAAGGTCAAGGGCAACAGCTTCGAGGGCGTAGTTGCCGGCTCGGGCGGGCTGACCGTGGGCGCGTTCGACGTGCAGCAGCTGAAGCTTGCGATCGCGGGCTCAGGTGACGTCAAAGGCGCGGGCAGGGCGCAGACTGCCAAGTATGACATCGCCGGGTCCGGCGACGTCGACGCCGGCGCTATCCAAACTCAAAGCGTCGACGTGTCGATTGCGGGCTCGGGCAGCATCCGCGCCCACTCCAGCGGAACCGCGGACGTCAGCATCATGGGCTCAGGCGATGTCGACGTCTCTGGCGGCGCCAAGTGCAAGATCAGCAAGGCCGGTTCGGGCGACGTTCGTTGTTCTTAGGGGCGCTGCTTTAGCGGCTCGTTAACCATGCGCGTGGAAGGTGCGTGCCATGCGCACCTTCCTCCTCGCCGCGGCGATCATCGTCGCCGGCACGCCGGCCGATGCCGCAACCCGCAATTTCGGCGTGACCAGCTTCACCAAGATCCGCGTCAGCGGGCCCTACAAGGTCAGCGTCGCGACCGGCGTTGCGCCGTTCGCGCGGGCAACCGGGTCTTCGGCAGCGATCGACCGCGTGGCGATCGAGGTGCGTGGCGACACGCTCGTCGTTCAGTCCAATCCATCGTGGGGCGGTTATCCCGGCTCGGATCCGGGACCGGTGGAGGTCACACTGGGCACGCACGAGCTCGGCAGCGCGTCGCTGATCGGCTCGGGTTCGGTCGCAATCGACCGCATCAAAGGCCTCAGCTTCAGCCTGACTATCCAGGGGTCGGGAGCGAGCGCGATCGGCAACGCCAGTGTCGATCAACTGAACGTCTCGCTCGAAGGAACCGCCAACGCGAAGATTGCCGGCAGGGCCGGGAAGCTCACCGCGCTGGTCCGCGGCATTTCGACGCTCGACGCGGCCAGGCTGACAATGCCAAGCGCCGACTTCAGCGTTGACGGCACGGCCACGATCGACGCGAACGTCACCGATACGGCGAAGGTCAATGGCTGGGGGCCAGCCATGGTCCGACTGACCGGCCGTCCCGCCTGCTACCTCAAGGTGCAGGGGTCGACGACCGTCAGCGGCTGCCGCTAATTGACCGTTTCGCGGGCCTCCACGCCCGACAGGAAATTCCACAGCGCGCTGGCCAGCTCTTCGCCAGCCGCCACGGCCTCGGCCCGCTGGTCCTCGGGCAACCGGTCGAGCAATGCCCGGCACACCGAGCTGTGCTCGATGTCGGCGCTCTCGTGGACCCGGAAGAAGCGCAGCGTCGCTTCGTCATTGATGCCGTAGCGGTCGACCAGTCCTTCGATCTTGGCGCTGGCGACGCCCGGGAACTGGCTCTCATAGGCGTAGAGCGCGCCCAGGCCGGAGGCATAGGACCGCCGCGAGAGCTTGCGGAAAGTGTCAATCAGTGCCCGGGTTTCGGCGTTCAGGTCCTGCCCGCGCACGCCTTCTTCGCTTTCGCCGAGCCCGCAGGCGAACATCAGCCACAGGCTCGCATGGTCCTGCTTGCCGGCCTCGATCCCTTCCTCCTCCGCGAGATTTTCGGCGAGCATGCGTCGGCCGTCGCGATCGGGGCACGCGCTGTGGACTGCGCTCACCGCCCGCGGGAAGGCCTCGACATGGTGGAAATATTGCCGCGCATAGGCGCGCAGCGTGTCCAGCGGCAGACGGCCTTCGGTCCACGCCTGGTAGAAGGGGTGCGTGAGCATGGCCCGCTCGGCGACCTTCGAATCGATGCGCGAAGAGGTGGTGGTCATGGCGTCGTTCCCCTGGATGTTGGTGGCCCGCCAATAAGGCTGGCACGACGGGTCGACAAGCGGACCCAGGACGAGCTGCGCAACCGAATTCGGGCCGGGTTCGTTGGTGCGCGGGCGGCGGACAACAAGGGAGTGAAGCCATGTACCTGGGTATCGGCGGCCTGATCCTGCTCATCATCGTCCTGATCATCCTGTTCAGGTAGCAGTACCGGGCGACAATCAAACGAGCGCGAGCGCCGCCAGCCGGCCGTAGAGCCGGGGCGGCAGCGCGCCGAGGCCGCTGCCGTCGTCCTCCGAGCTCGGCGCGTCGGCCTCTTCGAGATAGCGCCAGCCTTGGTGCGCGCGGCGCGGCATTGGCGAGACCGTGGCGAGCTCGGCCGAGCAGACGATATCGATGCGGCCGTCGGGACGGTCTTCGAAGCGCAGGATTTGCTGGCCTGCGATAAGCCGGTGCTTGACGATCCAGTAGAGCGAGCCGCCGATCAGCTCATCCATGCGCTTGGGGCGCATCCGCGTCACGACTCGAATCTCGCCGCCGACGGTCCGGCCGGCGACCCGCCGTTGCAGCGCTTCGAGGTCGCGGCAAGCAAATGCGACCTTGGTCAGGTGAAGTGTCGGCACGGCAGTCGATCTGGCTGTAAACCACCGCCCTTTCAAGCGGTTAGCGAACCAGAAAAAGCGATGCGAGGCCCAGGAAGCTGAAGAAGCCAGTCACGTCAGTGATGGTCGTGACGAACACCGCCGATGAGACTGCGGGGTCTATTCTGAACCGGTCCAGCGTGACTGGCACGAGGATGCCGCCAAGCCCCGCGGCCAGATTGTTGATCACCATGGCCGCGGCCATGACTGCTCCGAGCGCGGGGTTGTGGAAGATAACGGTGACACCAACGCCAATCAGCGCACCCAGCGACAGGCCGTTGGCGAGCGCAATCGTCAGCTCGCGCCCGAATGCGCGGATGGTGTTGGATTCGGTCAGCTGGTTGGTTGCCAGCGCGCGCACCGCAACCGCAAGGGTCTGAGTTCCCGCATTGCCGCCCATGCCGGCGACGATCGGCATCAGCACGGCGAGCACCGCATATTTGCCGATCTCCCCCTGGAACAGGCTGACGACGCTGGCGGCGACGATCGCCGTGCCGAGGTTGATGACCAGCCAGAACAGGCGCCGCCTGACGGTCATCGCGACCGGCTCGTTGATGTCGCCCTCGCCCGCGCCCGACAGCAGGAGGACGTCCTCGCCGGCTTCCTCCTGGATGATATGGACCACGTCGTCGACGGTGATCATTCCCACCAGCCGCCCGGCGTCGTCGACGACCGCTGCGGAAACCAATGCATATTTCTGGAACCGCAGAGCGACGTCTTCCTGGTCCATGTCGACCGGGATCAGGGTCTGCTCGCGGACCATGACATCGCTGACCGCCGTGGTGCGCGGCGTCCTGAGGATGGTCGAGAGCTTGCACGTGCCGACCGGGTGATGATCGGGACTGACCACGAACACTTCCCAGAAGTCGGTGGGCAGGTCACCGGTCGACCGCAGATAATCGATGACCTGGCCGACCTTCCAATGCTCGGGCACCGCGCACAGGTCGCGCTGCATCAGCCGGCCGGCCGATTCCTCGGGATAGCCGAGCGCCTCCTCGACCGCGGCCCGGTCGTCCGGCTCCATCGCGCGGAGCACCGCCTGCTGCTCGTCGCGATCGAGGTCCTCGATCAGCGCGACGGCATCGTCCGTCTCTAGCTGCCCGGCGATGTCCGCGACCTGCTGCGGCTCCATCTCGTCGAGCAGGCCTTCGCGGACGTAATCGTTCATTTCCGCGAGGACGTTGGGGCTGATGATCCCGGCCAGCGCCTTGACCAGGCCCTCACGCTCGTCGGCGCGGGCGAGCTCGATCAGGTCGGCGACATCGGCCGGGTGGAGGGGCTGCACGAGGTTCCGCGCAGTCTCGTCGTCGCCGGCCTCGACAGCATCGAGGACCTTGTCGACAAATTCCGGCCGCAGCCGATCTT
>JAICVC010000047.1 GCA_025935515.1 Sphingomonas sp. | reverse complement strand
TGCCTGATCGGCTCCGGCCCGATCGTGATAGGCCAGGCGTGCGAGTTCGACTACTCGGGCTCGCAGGCTCTCAAGGTGCTCCGCGAGGACGGCTTCCGCACGATCGTCGTCAACTCGAACCCCGCGACGATCATGACCGATCCGGAGCTTGCGGACGCGACCTACATCGAGCCGATCACGCCTGGGATCGACGCCAAAATCCTCGAAAAGGAGCGGCCCGACGCGCTGCTGCCGACGATGGGCGGGCAGACCGCACTCAATACGGCGCTGGCGCTGTTCAAGGACGGCACGCTCGGCCGGCTCGGCGTGCAGCTGATCGGCGCCAATGCCGAGGCGATCGAGAAGGCCGAGGACCGCGAGAAATTCCGCGACGCGATGGATCGGATCGGGCTCGAAAGCCCGCGCTCGGCCATCGTCCACAACATGGACGAGGCCGCAGCGGCGCTTGAGACCGTCGGGCTGCCGGCAGTGATCCGGCCGAGCTTCACGCTCGGCGGGACGGGCGGCGGAATCGCCTACAACCGCGACGAATATGAGCATTTCGTGCGGACCGGCCTCGAGGCGTCGCCGACCACCGAGGTGCTGATCGACGAAAGCCTCGTGGGCTGGAAGGAATATGAGATGGAGGTCGTGCGCGACCGCGCCGACAATGCCATCATCATCTGCTCGATCGAGAATGTCGACCCGATGGGGGTGCATACGGGCGACAGCATCACCGTCGCCCCGGCGCTCACGCTGACCGACAAGGCCTATCAGCGCATGCGCTCGGCGAGCATCGCGGTGCTGCGCGAAATTGGCGTCGAAACAGGCGGTTCCAACGTCCAGTTCGCGGTCGATCCGAAGACCGGGCGGATGGTGGTGATCGAGATGAACCCGCGGGTGTCGCGGAGCTCGGCGCTGGCGTCGAAGGCGACGGGCTTCCCGATCGCCAAGGTCGCGGCGCGGCTGGCGGTTGGGTACACGCTCGACGAGATCGCCAACGACATCACCGGCGGCGCGACGCCGGCGAGCTTCGAGCCGACGATCGACTATGTCGTGACCAAGATCCCGCGCTTCGCGTTCGAGAAGTTCAAGGGCGCCGACGCCTTGCTGTCGACCTCGATGAAGTCGGTCGGCGAGGTGATGGCGATCGGCCGTAATTTCGCCGAGAGCCTGCAGAAGGCGTTGCGCGGGCTGGAGATCGGGCTCTGCGGACTGGACCGCGTGCGGCACTATGAAAATGCCGATCCGGCGGAGATCGAGAGCGCGCTCGCACGGGCGACGCCGGACCGCCTGCTGGTTGCCGCCGAGGCGCTGCGCCAGGGCTTCACGGTCCAGCGGATCAACCAGATCGCGGGCTTCGACCCGTGGTTTTTGAAGCGCTTGCAGGAAATCGTTGAGGCGGAAGAGGAAGTCCGCATCAACGGCCTGCCGAGCGATACGCGGGCGATGCGGCGCTTAAAGGCGATGGGCTTCTCGGACGCCCGGCTGGCGCAGCTTTCGTTGCGCTCCGCCGGCGTCGAGCGCGGAATGAGCGAAGCGGTCGCGGCGGGCGGCTCGGGCGTGGTCCATAGCGCGATGGCGGGGATGACGGGCGGGATCACCGACAGCGAGGTGCGCGCGCATCGCCTGCGGCTCGGCGTGCGGCCGGTGTTCAAGCGGATCGACAGCTGCGCGGCCGAGTTCGACGCGACCACGCCGTACCTCTACTCGACCTACGAGGCGCCGCTGTTCGGCGAGCCGGAGGATGAAGCGCAGGTCTCGGACCGCCGCAAGGTCATGATCCTCGGCGGCGGCCCGAACCGGATCGGGCAGGGGATCGAGTTCGACTATTGCTGCTGCCACGCCGCCTTTGCGCTGGGGCGGGATGGCGCGGGCCTCGAGACGATCATGGTCAATTGCAACCCGGAGACGGTGTCCACCGACCCGGACACGTCGGACCGCCTCTACTTCGAGCCGCTGACGGTCGAGGACGTACTCGAGATCGTGCGGCGGGAGCAGGAGAAGGGCGAGCTGCTCGGGGTGATCGTCCAGCTCGGCGGCCAGACGCCGCTGAAGCTCGCCGCGGAGCTGCAGGCGGCGGGCGTGCCGATCCTGGGGACCTCGCCTGACAGCATCGACCTTGCCGAGGACCGCGAGCGGTTCGCGGAGCTGGTCCAGCAACTCGGCCTCAAGCAACCGGCCAACGGCATCGCTCGCAGCCGCGACGAGGCGCTGCGGGTGGCCGAGCGGATCGGTTACCCGGTGCTGTTGCGGCCATCCTACGTGCTTGGCGGCCGCGGGATGGAGATCGTCGAAGGGCCGCAGCAGCTCGACCATTATATCGCGACCGCGGTCCAGGTATCGGGCAAGAGCCCGGTGCTGATCGACCGCTATCTGCGCGACGCGATCGAGGTCGACGTGGACGCGATCTGCGATGGAAGCGAGGTCGCAGTGTGCGGCGTGCTCCAGCATATCGAGGAGGCGGGGGTGCATTCGGGCGACAGCGCCTGCGCGATCCCGCCGCACAGCCTCGAGCCGCGGATCGTCGCCGAGATCGAGCGCCAGACGCGGGCGCTAGCGCTGGCGCTGAAGGTCAAGGGGCTGATGAACGTGCAGTTCGCGGTCAAGGAGGGTGAGGTCTATCTGATCGAGGTCAATCCGCGCGCCAGCCGCACGGTCCCCTTCGTCGCCAAGGCGATTGGGCGGCCGGTTGCCAAGATCGCGGCGCGGGTGATGGCCGGCGAGCCGCTGGCGAGCTTCGGCGAGGTTGGGCGCACGCTCGATTATATCGCGGTCAAGGAATCGGTGTTCCCGTTCGCCCGTTTTCCCGGGACCGACCCAGTACTCGGACCCGAAATGAAGAGCACCGGCGAAGTCATGGGGATCGCTGCCGATTTCGATATCGCCTTCGCCAAGGCGCTGATCGGCGCGGGCATGGCCCTGCCGCAGGGCGGAACGGCGTTCGTGTCGGTCAAGGACGCTGACAAGGACAATATCGTGCCGGCGGTCGAGAAGATGGTCGAGCTGGGGTTCAGGATCATCGCCACTGGCGGCACTGCCGCGCACCTGCAGGCGAGAGGCTTGCCGGTGGAAGTGGTCAACAAGGTGGCCCAAGGCCGTCCGCATATCGTCGACCGTTTGCTCGATGGGGATGTCGCGATCGTGTTCAACACCACCGAGGGCTGGCAGTCCCTGAAGGACAGTCATTCGATCCGGACGACCGCGCTGACCCGGAAAGTGCCCTACTTTACGACCGCTCCGGCAAGCCTGGCCGCGGCGCGGTCGATCGAGGCGGTACGGGGGCGCGCGCTTGAAGTCGCCTCGCTGCAATCCTATTATTCCCCCTCCCAGGGCTAGGCTTCCATACCACAATCTGCCTCCGATCGCGGGCTTCGACGCACGCCGGGGCAGGGTTTTGAAAAGAGGGTTTTGACAATGGCGACTGCCGAAAAGGTGCCGATGCTGGCCGAGGGCCATCGCAAGCTCAACGAGGACCTGAAACGTCTCAAGGGCGAGCGCCCGGAGATCGTCGAGGCGATCGAGGCGGCGCGCGCGCACGGCGACCTCAGCGAGAACGCGGAATATCATGCCGCCAAGGAACGCCAGGGCCAGATCGAGGCAACGATCGCCGACCTCGAGGACCGCCTCAGCCGGGCGATGATCATCGACCCGACGACGCTGTCGGGCGACAAGGTCGTGTTCGGAGCGACGGTGACCCTGGTCGACGAGGACGACAAGAAGGTGAAGTACCAGCTCGTCGGCCAGACCGAGGCGGACGCCAAGGACGGCCGGATCAGCTATAATTCGCCGCTCGGCCGAGCGCTGATCGGCCGCCAGAAGGGCGAGGAGGTCGAGGTTTCGACGCCCTCCGGCGACCGCTATTACGAGATCAAGAAGATCGAGTTCATCTGATCGTGCAGCGCTTCCAGCGCACCGCGACCAACATCATCGTCGTGCTGACCGCGGCGGCGTGGATCCTGACCGCGCTCGCCGGCTATTCGGGACAGGCGGCTTATGCGCTGGGCTTCATTCCGCTGCGCATGACCCAGGCGGTGGCGTGGCCGGCGGTTCCGGCCTTCCTGACCCCGCTCTCCGCGACCCTCGTCCATTCGGGCCTGGTGCATCTCGGTTTCAACCTGCTGATCATGCTGTGGTGCGGGACGCAGGTGGAGCGGGTCATCGGGCGCGGCGGTGTCGTGGCGCTCTACCTGGTGGGCGCGTATGCCGCGGCCGCGGCGCAGTGGGCGCTCGATCCGTTGGGAGCGACTCCGATGGTCGGCGCCAGCGGCGCGATCAGCGCCGTCATGGGCGCCTTCGCGCTGAGCTTCGGCCGGGCCAGGCCGTTCACCAGCAACCTGCGGGTCAATCGCTGGATCAATGTCGTCTGGCTGCTGATCGCGTGGATCGTGCTGCAGATGATGATGGCGTGGCTTGCCGGCGGCCAGGGCTATCTGCTGGCGACACCAGCGCACGTCGGCGGGTTTGCGGCGGGCCTGCTGCTGCAACGGCCGCTGCTCTTGTGGAAATACCGCTCCGCCTAGCGTGCGGGCAGCTTAGGGCGCGTGATTCCCTCCGATTCAGGCTCGAGCAGGCGGTGCAGGTGGACGACGACATATTTCATCTCGGCGTCGTCAACGGTCCGCTGAGCCTTGCCGCGCCAGGCGTCTTCGGCCCCCGCGAAGCTGTCGTAGATTCCGACCAGGTCGATCGTGTCGAGGTCGAACTCGAGCCCACGCGGATCCTTGACGCGACCGCCGAAGACGAGGTGAAGCTTGCTCATTGCTCCTCCGCTAGCGCAGTCGCGCGGTTTCGTCAGCCCTTGCTGCGGACGGCCTGGGCTGCGGCATCCGCGGACGCCCGCGCCGCATCGGACAGGCCGTTCAAGAGGTTGCGGATGGTTTCCTCGCCTTTCTCGCGGCTGATGCCGAGATCGCCGAGACGCTGACTGCCGGTGTCGCGGGCGGCGTCGAACGCCGCGCGGGCAGTGTCCTTCACCCGGCGCGCGGTCGGGCGAACGAGGCGCGTTTCCGCGTCGGTGCGGGGAAGCAGCGCGGCAATCAGCGCGCCTGCGGCAAGCCCGCCGGCAAGCGCCAGCAGCGGTGCCTGGCCGAGCGTGTCCGTCGCCCGGTCGCGCGCGCCTTCGTAGGCCTCGATCGCGCGCTGCCGCGGTGAACTGGTACCGGTATCATTGTCTTCGCTCGTACGGCTGTTGTCCTGGTCAATCATGAAGCTTTCTCCGTGGCACTCTCTCGGGATCTGGCCTTGGCGGCCTTACGAGTTTTCCGCTTTTCGCCGACGCTTCCCGCAATCTTGCCGGCTAGGTCCATCAGCGGTTCGCGGGCGAGGAACATGGTGATTGCGGCAACGACGCCGGTGGCGGCGATTGGCCGGGCCCGCACCGCGTCGACCGCGTCCTCGGCGAGGTCGGCGCCCTTTTCCTTCGCGCCCTGCCAGGCGCCCTTCGCGATCGTCCTCGGGCTCAGCCGGTCCTGGAGCTCATGAGCTGTCGCCATGACCCGGGCGCGGCTGCGATCAACCTCGAGCCGAGCAGCGGCGATTTCGGGCGTATCGGGCATCAGAAATCGCGCCTCAGCCGTTCGTAGCCATACCAGCTGAGACCGCCGGCAATCGCGGCGAAGATCAGCATCCCCACGAAACCGGCGGCGAGGGGCCCGATGAACCGTTCGAGCCCAATGACCACGCCCACTGCGAGTGCAGTGACCGCCGCCAGCGCGCAGAAGAACGCGGCTGCGAACAGGCCCGCAGGCAAGGCGAGGGCCTTGCCCTTGGCGGCGGCGATCGCCTTCAAGAGGCCGATTTCGGCGTGCGCATAGGCCTTGCCTTCCTCGATGAGCGCATGGACGAGCTCACCGACTGGGCGTTCAGGCGGCTGCGGTAGCGGATCGGCCGGCTTCAGCATCAGGCGTCGTCGTCCTCGTTGCGGGCGAGGCCGGTCTTGAACAGCCGGGCGACGACGAAGCCGACGACCGCGGCGCCGGCAAGCGCGATGCCCGGACTGTTGCGGACGAAGTTCCGCGTGTCCTCGATCAGCTCGTCGGGGTCCTTCTCCGCGATCGTGTTGGCGACGTTCTCGATCGCGCCCGCGGCGCGACGGGCATAATCGCCATATTCGGCACCCAGACGCTCATCGATACCCGGCGCGGTGTCGCCGACCATCTTGGAGACGTTGGCAAGCGCTTCGGCGGTGCGCTCCATCCCTTGGGTCACAAACCCGCGCGCTCGTTCTCCAGCCTGGCTCGAAAGTTGCTCGCGTCCTTCGCGCAAGCGATTGGCGAGGCCGCGGTCGCTGGAATCTGTCGACAAGGCGGTATCCTCCATCGTCAGCGTGTCGCCGTCGTCCGATTGCGAGGCGCCGGCAATCACGGTGTCGGTTCCCTCGGGCAGTGCCGCAGTCTTGTCATCAGCCATGGCGGGTACTCCTCCTCTTGCCGATTCAACCCGGAGCCGCTGGCCTTCGTTCCGGTCCGCCAGGCCGAAAGTTGCACGTCCGGACGCTCGGCCTATTAGGCTTTGCGCACAGCCATATTGTTACGCCTCCGCACAAAGGAAAGCCATGACAGCGATTGTCGACGTCCACGCGCGCCAAATTCTCGACAGCCGGGGCAATCCCACCGTCGAAGTGGACGTCACGCTGGAAGACGGCAGCATGGGGCGGGCGGCGGTTCCGTCAGGCGCTTCGACCGGCGCGCACGAAGCGGTCGAGCTTCGCGACGGCGACAAGAGCCGGTGGGGCGGGAAGGGCGTTTCCAAGGCGGTGCAGGCGGTCAATGGCGAGATCGCCGAGGCCCTCGTCGGGACGGAAGCCGAGGACCAGGCGCAGCTCGATGCGGCGATGATCGCGCTCGACGGCACGGACAATAAGGGCCGGCTCGGCGCCAACGCGATCCTCGGAGTCAGTTTGGCGACGGCCAAGGCGGCGGCGGATGCACTCGGCCTCCCGCTCTATCGCTACGTTGGCGGGGTCGAGGCCAATCTGCTGCCGGTGCCGATGATGAACATCCTCAACGGCGGCGTGCATGCCGACAACGGCATCGACTTCCAGGAATTCATGGTGATGCCGGTCGGCGCCCCGGACTTCGCCGAGGCGCTGCGCTGCGGCGCGGAAATCTTCCACGCGCTGAAGAGCGCGCTGCACGGCGCCGGGCTTTCGACCTCGGTCGGCGATGAAGGCGGCTTCGCACCGGCGGTAAAGTCGGCGCGCGAAGGCCTGGATTATATCGAGAAAGCGGTCGCGGCCGCAGGCTACAAGTTGGGCGATGACGTCCTGCTCGCCCTCGACTGCGCGGCCAGCGAATATTTCAAGGACGGCGCCTACCGCATGACCGGCGAAGGGAAGACCTTGTCCTCGGCCGAGAATGCGGACTTCCTTGCCGATCTCGCGGCCAACTATCCGATCGCGTCGATCGAGGACGGCATGGCCGAAGACGACTGGGCCGGATGGAAGGTGCTCACCGAAAAGCTCGGGTCGCGCGTCCAGCTGGTCGGGGACGATCTGTTCGTGACCAACGTGAAGCGGCTGCAGCAGGGGATCAGCGCGGGGATCGCCAACTCGATCCTCATCAAGGTCAACCAGATCGGCTCGCTGACCGAGACCATCAACGCTGTGCGCCTGGCTCAGACCAATGGCTACACGGCCGTCATGTCCCACCGCTCTGGCGAAACCGAAGATTCGACGATCGCCGATCTCGCGGTCGCGCTGAGTTGCGGGCAGATCAAGACCGGCAGCCTCGCGCGCTCCGACCGGACGGCCAAATACAACCAGCTGCTGCGGATCGAGGAGGAGCTTGGGGAGACGGCCGAATATCCCGGCCGAGCGACACTCAAAGCCTATCGCGCGGCCTGATCCACAACTTTATCCCCGCCTTTTCCACCGAACCATTCTTTTTGCTTGCATGGCCAAGGACTTCGTGATTCTTCTTGGGTCGGGATGGGTGGAGCGAACCGTATCTTTGCATTGATCCGCAGGGTGGCGATGCCGGCCCTGGCGGTGATCGTCGTCGGCACCTTCGCCGGCCATGCGATCGCCGGCCCCAATGGGATCTTCGCCTGGGGCAGCTACCACCGCGCGCTCGAGCAGCGGCAGGCCGAGCTCGCGCAGATCGAAAAGGACCGCGCGCAGCTCAAGCATCGTTCGCAATTGCTCGACCCGCGCAAGGCCGATCCCGACATGGCCGATGAGCTGGTGCGCAAGGACCTCGGGCTCGTCCGCCCCGACGAAGTGGTGATCCCGCTCGACTAGACGCTCCCGGCCCGGGCCGAAGGATTGCCGCTTGAGCAACCGCTGCCTATAGGCTGGCCCGCTTCAGTCATAAGAGAGATTGCCGTGGCGCGCACCGCCAAGAAAGCTGCCGTTCCCGTCGCGCAGCAGGAACCCAAGATCGACCGTCCGCCGCAGCCGCAGCGCTACAAGGCCGACAAGGAGCAGCTCCTCCAATTCTATCGCGAGATGCTGCTCATCCGGCGGTTCGAGGAACGCGCCGGACAGCTCTACGGCCTCGGCCTGATCGGCGGCTTCTGCCATCTCTACATCGGCCAGGAAGCCGTCGCCGTCGGGCTGCAGTCGGCGATGACCGTCGGCAAGGACAGCGTCATCACGGGCTATCGCGACCACGGCCATATGCTCGCCTACGGCATCGACCCCAAGGTCATCATGGCCGAGCTCACCGGCCGTGCCGCCGGCATCTCCAAGGGCAAGGGCGGGTCGATGCACATGTTCAGCGTCGATCACGGCTTCTACGGCGGCCACGGCATCGTCGGCGCGCAGGTGCCGCTGGGCACGGGCCTCGCCTTGAAGCACAAATATGCGGAAGATGGCGGCGTTTGCCTCACCTACATGGGCGACGGCGCGGTCAACCAGGGCCAGGTCTACGAGGCCTTCAACATGGCCAAGCTGTGGGACCTGCCGATCATCTACGTGGTCGAGAACAACCAATATGCGATGGGCACGAGCATCAAGCGGTCGTCGGCCGAGCCGGAGCTGTATCGCCGCGGCCAGGCTCACCGCATCCCCGGCCTCCAGGTCGACGGCATGGACGTGCTTGCGGTGCGCGGCGCCGCCGAGGTGGCGCTGGAGTGGACCCGCAGTGGCAAGGGCCCGATCCTGATCGAGTTCCTGACCTATCGCTATCGCGGTCACTCGATGTCCGACCCGGCGAAATACCGGACGCGCGAAGAGGTTCAGGACTATCGCGAACACCGCGATCCGATCAGTCACGCGGAACGCGAGCTCGTAAGCCTCGGCGTCAAGGAAGAGGAGCTGAAGGGCATCGACAAGGAAATCAAGGACATCGTCGTCGAAGCTGCGAAGTTTGCTGAAGATGCGCCCGAGCCCGCCCCGGCCGAGCTCTACACCGACGTCCTGGTGGGGAGCTACTGATGCCGGTCGAGCTCAAAATGCCCGCATTGTCCCCGACCATGGAGGAAGGGACGCTCGCCAAGTGGCTGGTCAAGGAAGGCGATGACGTTCGCTCGGGCGACATCCTCGCCGAGATCGAGACCGACAAGGCGACGATGGAGTTCGAGGCGGTCGACGAAGGCACGATCGCCAAGATCCTGGTGCCGGAAGGGACCGACGGCGTGAAGGTCGGCCAGCCGATCGCGCTGCTTGCGGGCGATGGGGAGCAAATTCCCTCTCCCTCGGGAGAGGGTGGCGCTGCGAAGCAAGCGCCGGGTGAGGCGGAACGGACGACCTCACCCTCCGCGGCTGACGCCGCTCCTCCCTCTCCCGACGCGGGAGAGGGGGCAGGCAAAGTGACCGCCCCAGAATCCCAACAGCCGACGCCGCACCTGATGGAAACGGCGGCGCGCGAGCTCGTCGCGGATGTTGCCAAGACGCGCGACGAACCTGAAGTCCCCGAAGGCACGCCGCTTGTGACGCTGACCGTGCGCGAGGCGCTGCGCGACGCCATGGCGGAGGAGATGCGCCGCGACGAGCGGGTGTTCGTGATGGGCGAGGAGGTTGCCGAATACCAGGGCGCTTACAAGGTCACCCAGAACCTGCTGCAGGAGTTCGGGCCGAGGCGCGTGGTCGACACGCCGATCACCGAATATGGCTTTGCGGGCGTAGGAACCGGCGCTGCAATGGGCGGGCTTCGGCCGATCGTCGAGTTCATGACCTTCAACTTCGCGATGCAGGCCATCGACCACATCATCAATTCGGCCGCCAAGACCAACTACATGTCGGGCGGCCAGATGCGCTGCCCGATCGTGTTCCGCGGGCCCAACGGCGCGGCGGCACGCGTGGCTGCCCAGCATAGCCAGAATTACGGCAGCTGGTACGCGCACGTCCCCGGCCTGGTCGTGATCGCGCCGTACAGCGCCGCCGACGCGAAAGGCCTGCTCAAGGCTGCGATCCGCACCGACGATCCGGTCGTCTTCCTCGAAAACGAGCTGCTGTACGGCCAGCATTTCGACGTTCCGCAGCTCGACGATTACGTCCTGCCGATCGGCAAGGCGCGGATCGTCCGTCCCGGCAAGGACGTGACCATCGTCAGCTACTCGATCGGCGTCGGAGTCGCGCTCGAGGCGGCGCAGGAGCTGATGGCGCAGGGGATCAACGCCGAGGTCATCGACCTCCGGACATTGCGGCCGCTCGACACCGCGACGGTGCTCGAGAGCCTCAAGCGGACCAATCGCATGGTGGTGGTGGAGGAAGGCTGGCCGGTCTGCTCGATCAGCTCCGAGATCATCGCCATCGCCATGACCGAAGGGTTCGACGACCTGGACGCGCCGGTGCTTCGGGTGACCGATGTCGACGTGCCGCTGCCCTATGCGGCCAACCTCGAGAAGCTCGCGCTGATCAAGGCGTCAGACGTGGTCGAGGCGGTGAAGGCCGTCACCTATCGGTAAGCTGCGCGACCGCGACCTGGTCCGGCTATACTGGCCGGTCGAGTTGCGGCCCGCCTTCGACGCCCTGCTCGATATCGAAGATGCGATGGCGGACGTCGTGGCGCGTTCGACGCAGCCGGCGCTGGCGGCGATCAAGCTCGCTTGGTGGCGGGACCGGCTCGAGGACTTGGATGAGGGAAAGATCCCCGCGGAGCCGCGGTTGCAGGCCGCTGCGCGCGAGCTCCTTCCGCGCGGCGTGAAGGGAGTCGAGCTCGCGGCGCTGGAGGCCGGTTGGGCGACCCTTGTCGCGGAAGAGCCCGACGTTGAGGACATCGCGGCCGGTGGGGCCACGTTGTTCGGCCTCGCGGCTCGCCTGCTCGGGTCAGCCCATCCGCTGATCGCAGCTTTGGGCCGGGTCTATGCCTACGAGAACGTCGCGCGACGAGGGCTAATGACCATGCATCGGCCGATGGGCGAACTCTATGGGCTGACCACCCATTCCTTTCCGAAGAGGTTGCGCCCGCTCACGGCTCTCGCCGCGCTTGCAGCGCGCGACGCCAAGCGTCCGCTCCCGTTCGAACCGCAGGCCACACCCAGCCGTGCCGCGGCGCTGATCGTCCATCGGCTGACGGGCCGCCTGCCCAAGCCATAGTTGACAGAATCGCCTCCGAAACGGAGGGTGCAGCCGTGCCGAATCTCCTCGTGTGAAGGAGATTTGCCTTGCTGCGTTTCTTTGCCGGCGTTGCCGCCTGCTTCCTCTTCATGACCGGCGCGTTCCTGATCTGGCAGTCGCGGGCCGAAAGCGGACCCAACCTGCCCGAGGCGCCGCCCGCGCGTTCTGCGGGTCTGTTCGGATCGAGCGCACCGCTCAAGGCGCCCGAAGCGAGCGCGAAGACGCGGGAAGAGAAGCGTTTCAGCCGCTACGACAAGAACAAGGACGGGAAGGTCCAGGCTGACGAGTATCTGGCTGCGCGGCAGAGGAATTTCGAGAAGCTCGACGCTGACCACAACGCGGCGCTGTCGTTCGCGGAATATGCGGTGAAGGGGATCGAGAAGTTCAATGCGGCCGGCGGTCGCAAGGGCTGGCTATCACCCGCCGAGTTCGTCGCCACCGCGCCGCCGCCGCCCAAGCGCAAGGCGTGCAGCTGCGGACGGGCGGAGCCGGCTACAGCGACCGTAGCGGATAACAACGACGATTAGCGTTCCTCCCCATCGCGCGATGGCGAGGGGAACCATCCCGCAGGATGGCGGAGTGACAGTGCCACTGCCGACGTCATGAAGGAGCTCGGTCGGTAGTCGTCCTAATCGCCTGCCGACGCTGATTACCCCTCCACCAGCTGCGCTGGTTCCCCTCCCCACGAGGGCTCGTGGGGAGGAATTTGGGTGAGCCAGTCCGTCAGCGCTGCCCGCGCGCGGTCGGTGTAGGCTTTCTTGCGGTCGGCGCGCTTCCAGCGGCCGGGAAGCGGGGGCATCAGGCCGAAATTGACGTTCATCGGCTGGAAGGTCTCGGCATCGGCCCCTCCCGTGATGTGGGCGAGGATGGCGCCGAGCGCGGTTTCGGGCGGTGGCGGGACCAAGCCCTCGCCGCGCAGCTCAGCGGCGGCGAAGCGGGCGGCGAGGATTCCGACGGCGGCGCTTTCGACATAGCCTTCGCAGCCGGTGATCTGGCCGGCGAATCGGATGTTGGGTTTCGACTTCATCCGCAGCTCGCCGTCGAGCAGCCGCGGCGAGTTGATGAAGCTGTTGCGATGAATCCCGCCAAGACGCGCGAACTCGGCATTCTCGAGGCCCGGGATGGTGCGGAAGATGCGCACCTGCTCGCCATGCTTCAGCTTGGTCTGGAAGCCGACCATGTTCCACAACGTGCCGAG
>JAICVC010000093.1 GCA_025935515.1 Sphingomonas sp. | reverse complement strand
TGCCGCCGCCGATCCAGAAACTGGCCGCGAAATTCCTCAACGACCCCAAAAGAGTCGAGGTCGCTCGCCCGGCGACCGCCAACATCAACATCGAACAGCGCCTGGTGGAAGTCAGCGCCGACAAGAAGAAGGACGCGTTGCGCGACATCCTCCGTCACGAGGAATTCAGGAACGCGATCGTCTTTTCCAACCGCAAGACCACGGTGCGGGAACTGGCCTCGAGCCTGCGGCGCGCGGGCTTCGCCGCCGGCCAGATCCAGGGGGACATGGAACAGGCGCAGCGCATCACGCTTCTTGTCGGCGCGAACCTCGACCACGCGCTGTTCGATGTTGATGTTGGCGGTCGCCGGTCGCGCGACTTCGACCCGCTTGGGGTCAGTGAGGAACTTGGCCGCCAGCTTCTGGATCGGCGGCGGCATGGTCGCAGAGAAGAGCAGGGTCTGACGCGATTTTGGCAGCTTCGAGCAGATTTCCTCAATGTCCGGAATGAAGCCCATGTCGAGCATCCGGTCGGCTTCGTCGATCACCAGCAGATTGCAATCATTAAGCATGATCTTGCCGCGGCTGAACAGGTCCATCAGGCGGCCGGGCGTCGCGATCAGCACGTCGACGCCCTTTTCGAGCGCCTTGACCTGGTCGCCCATCTGCACGCCGCCCATCAGCAGCGCCATCGAGAGCGGGTGATATTTGCCGTATTTCTCGAAATTCTCCGCGACCTGCATCGCCAGTTCGCGGGTCGGCTCGAGGATCAGTGAGCGCGGCATCCGCGCGCGGCTCCGGCCGTGATGCAGGATGTCGATCATCGGGAGGACAAAGCCGGCGGTCTTGCCGGTGCCGGTCTGGGCGATGCCGATCAAATCCTTGCCCATCAACACCGAGGGTATCGCCGCGCGCTGGATCGGAGTCGGCTCATCGTACCCGCTGTCAGTGACTGCGCGGAGCAATTCGTCGGAAAGGCCGAGGTCGGCAAAAGTCATTCAAGTTCCGGAAGATAGAGTGGGCCGCGGCTTCTCGTGCCGACGCGGCAAACACACGCACGCGGCTATGCCGCACCGTCGGCGCTTGTCAAGGAATGTGGGGTTTCGAGCACTCAGACGCAAGCGCGCCGTCTTACCGATTTGTCATGCGACGCAATGCAGCGCGATAAGGTTGCTCGGTGAACATGCGGATCGGCGATCGCGGTCATTGTCGAGGGGAAGTCATGAACAAGAAAATCCTGGTCGTCGAAGATGATGTGACCACCGCAGACTATATTGCCGGCGGTCTAGAGCAGAACGGTTTCGTGGTCGACCGCGCCAGCAACGGGCGGGATGGGCTGTTTCACGCGACCGACAGCAATTATGCCGCGATCGTGCTCGACCGGATGTTGCCGGGAATGGACGGACTGTCGGTGTTGAGCGCCATTCGAGCGGCTGGCATCCAGACGCCGGTCATTGTCCTCTCGGCGCTCGGTTCGACCGATGAGCGGGTGAAAGGCCTGAAGGCCGGCTCCGACGATTACCTGCCCAAGCCCTTTGCCTTCTCGGAGCTGCTGGCCCGAATCGAAGCGTTGCAGCGGCGAGGGTCCGCTACGGCCAGCGCCGTCGAAACCAGCCTTGGCTGCGCCAACCTGACGATGGACTTGCTCACCCGCCGGGTGGAGCGCGACGGAAAGCGTGTCGACCTCCAGCCGCGCGAATTCCGGCTGCTCGAAGTCCTGCTTCGGCATCAGGGTCAGGTTGTCACGCGAACCATGATGCTGGAGCAGGTTTGGGACTATCATTTCGATCCGGGTACCAACGTGATCGACGTCCACATCAGCCGGTTGCGAAAGAAGATCGACGAAGGCGCGGACCGCCCCTTGCTGCATACCGTCCGCGGGGTCGGATACATGCTGAGCGACAAGGCTTGACGCAGCGCTCCCGGCGACTGTTCCCATTCTCCGCGCCGGTGCGGGTAGCGCTGGTCAGTCTTGCCTTCAGCCTGCTGATCAGCGTTCCCGTCCTGCTGTTCGTTTATCACCAGACGGACATCCTGTTCGAACGGAGGATCCGCACCGGAATTGACGATCGCCAGCGCGATCTCCTCTACGGCTACGGCCAAGGCGGTGTTGAGGGGCTCGCCGCCGCGATCAAGGAAGAGGTCGATACCGGAACCCTGCGGAACGGTGCTGCACTTCTGACCGACGCTGCGGGACGGAAGATCGCGGGCAACATCGCCAGCTGGCCGCGATCGCTCGGCACGAACCTGGCCTGGACGGAGATGCGATTATACCCCGGGGCCAGCCGGCAATCGGTCCCGTTCGCAATACGGACGATCCAGCTGCAGACTGGTGAGCGTCTTCTCATCGGAACGAGCATCGACGATCGCGAGCGGATGCGCGCGGCACTTGTCGAAGCGCTGATCGGGGCACTGCTGCTGGCCCTGCCGCTTGGATTGCTTGGCGGCTTTCTCCTGCTCCGCGTGACAGAACGGCGGGCGCGGGCGGTCGGCCGCGTTGCGGCGCAGATTGCCGGGGGCGATTTCAGCCATCGGCTCGACGAGCAGGCGGAAGGGGAGGAGTTCGCCATGGTCGCGGCCGCGATCAACGCCATGCTCGAGCGAATCGAGGAGCTCGTCGAGCAACTCCGGCTGGTGACTGATTCCCTCGCGCACGACATGCGCTCGCCCCTCACCCGGATGCGTGCCAATATCGAAAAGGCGGCCGGCTATGCGATGGCCGAGCCCGAGCAGCAGGCGCTCGAGGCGATATCCATCGATATCGACCGGTTGCTGCGCCTGATCTCGGCGACGCTGGAGATCAGCCGCGCCGAAGCGGGGATGGGAAGGCAGCAGTTCAGTCAGTTCAACCTCGTCGAGCTGCTCCGCGACATTTGCGAAATCTATCAGCCCGTCGCCGAAGAGATCGGCATGTCGATCGAGCTCGGCACGGAGGGAGAAATTGCCTATTGCGGCAACCGTCAGATGATCGGCCGGGCGGTTGCCAATCTTGCCGACAATGCGCTCAAATACGCCGCCAACGGAGAGCGCATCGTGCTGGCCGCAAGCGACCAAGGCGACCGCGTGGAGGTCCTGGTAACCGACCGCGGTCCCGGGATCCCGTCGGACTTGCGCGAAGACGCGATCGGCAAGTACCGGCGGCTCGAGGAAGCCCGGACGACCGAGGGCAGCGGCCTCGGGCTCGCCCTGGTGCGCGCGGTCGCCCGTCTTCACGGCGGCCATATCATCCTCGAGGACAACGAGCCCGGCCTGCGCGTCCGCCTCGACCTTCGCCGTCAGTGACGGAATTTGGGGACGAGCTGCTTGAAGCGTTCGATCGTGCAGCTGCTGCCGATCCGCGAGTGCACCGCGTCGCGCCGCGCGCACAGGCTCTCGTCTTGCGGCTGCAGGTAAAAGCCGCCGTAAAAATCGAGCGCCGGGCAATCCTCGTCGAACTGGGCGCGGATCCGGGCGCGATTTTCGAGGATGAAGTCGACCTGCTCAGACCCCGACAGCAAAGCGCGCTGAATGGCTGCGACGGGCACGCATTTGGGGCCTTTCTTTTCGACCCACTGGATTTCCGGCAGCAGCGGGCGCGGCTGGACGGGGATGCGCAGGATCACCTCGTCCTGGACGATCAGCCTGGTCACTGACTGGCCGACGGCGCCCGGCTGCGCGCCGAACAGGCCGACCAGCAGCGGCACAAGTTTCCAGATCGCGACCGAAGTCACCTGACGCCCGTCCCCATGCCAGCGGCTTCGCAGCAAAGCGTTGAATGTTCAATGAACTAGCCCGGCGCGGCGATGGGGGTTCTCGCCCGCTTGCCTAACCGCGACGAGCCCAATAGAGGGCGCTCACACTGTTTCTCGGCACGTGCGCATGAGGCGCGCAGCGGTAAGTCCGGACCCCAGGAGAAGAGTTGAGATGGCAACCGCCGCTCCGACCCAGAGCTTGCCCTTGTTCTACAATGCGATCGAACCGTTGAACCTCGACCAGCACGGCAAGATGCGCGTGCGCGGCATCACCACCATGCCCGAGGTCGGCAAGACCCACGCGGTGCCGCTGACCGTGGACGAGTTCACGCTCGTCCAGCGCCACTACCCGATCGTCTTCTCGGTCGGCGATACCCCGGTGCCGATCGGGCTGATGGGCCTCAACGAAGGGGTCAACGTGTTCCTCGACGACAACGGCCGGTCGACCGACCCCAACCTCTACATCCCCGCTTATCTGCGCCGCTATCCGTTCCTGCTCGCCAAGCTTCGACCGGAGAGCGACGAATTGTCGCTGTGCTACGATCCGACCTCGGGCGCGGTCGGCGAGTTCGACGAGGGCGAGGCCCTGTTCGACGGCGACCAGCCGAGCGCTGCGACCAAGGCGATCCTCGAATTCTGCGAGCAGTTCGAGGCCGCGGGCCTGAGGACCAACGCCTTCGTCGAGGAACTGACCAAGTCCGACCTCCTGATGGACGGCGAGGTCGCGATCCAGCCCGAGGGCTTCGAGCAGCCGTTCGTCTACCGCGGCTTCCGGATGGTCGACGAGGAGAAGGTCCGCAACCTCCGCGGCGACGAGCTCCGCAAGATGAACCAGAACGGCATGCTGCCCCTGGTCTACGCGCACCTCTTCTCATTGAGCCAGATGCGCGACGTGTTCGCGCGCCAGATGCAGCAGGGCAAGGCGCCGGGCCTGCTCCCCCAGGCCTCCGACGCCCTCGTCTGATCGCTACTCCGCCGCCGTCGCGTAGCGGCGGCCGAGGAGTTGCTGCCCGAGCTCGAGCGCGAGGGCCTCGATCAGGCAGGCAACGCGGTCGAAGCCGGCGCCGGGCTTGGCCAGCCGCGCGTCTAGGTAGCAGCGGCGGTCGATCTCAAGCTGGAGCGCGTGGACGTCGTTCGCCGGCCGTGCGTGGCGCTCTATGATGTGGCCGCCGGCGAACGGGTCGTTGAGCGCGGCCGCGAAGCCCGAGCGGCCGGCGACCGCAATCGCCTCCGCGCTGACCCAGGGTTCGGCGGTCCGGCTGCGGCAGTCGCCGAAGACGATCGGCGGCACGCCGTCGGGCGGCGGCGGCATCGAATGACAGTCGAGCAGCAGCGCGCAGCCGAAGCGGTCCGTCAGGATCGCGAGCTGGGCCTCGACCGCCTCGTGATAGGGCCGGTGGGCCTGGCTGAGGCGCTCATCCAGTTGTTTCGGGGTGATCGCGCGGCGCCACAGATAGCCGTGCTGCTGGGTGCGGGCGGGGACGATCCCGAGCCCGCCCCGTGCGCGGGCGCTGACCCGGCCGCGACGGGCGCCGTCGACGACCGAGGGGTCGACCTCGTCCTCGGCGCGGTTGCAGTCGACCGCGGCGCGCGGGGCGCGGGCGATCACCGCTCCGCAGCCGCGCTGCAGCGCGCGCCACACCAGCCGGTCGACCAGCGGGTCCTCAAGCACTGTCAGCGCCGCCTTGCCGCCCGCCGCGAGGCCCGTCAGCCAGTCCGGATAGTCGCGTCCCGAGTGCGGGACGGACAGCAGGACGGGGAGATCCCCGCGCGGTTCATGGATGATTGGGGAGGGGAGCTTGCTCACGGGGCCAAGGTTAAATTCCGTGCCAGTTTAGGACTTGCCGAGGGACCAAGCAACGCATGAAGCGCTCATTCGCTTCTGGCAAAACGCATTTGAGCAGAGCATACAGAGCCCATGGCGAGAATCCTCCTGGCCGAAGACGACACGTCGATGCGTGAATATCTGCAGCGGGCGCTGCAGCGGGTCGGCTACGAGGTCGAGGCGGTCGGCTGCGGCACCGAGGCGATGCCGCTGCTGGAAACGCAGCAGTTCGACCTGTTGCTGACCGACATCGTGATGCCCGAGATGGACGGGATCGAGCTCGCCCAGAAGGCAAGCGCGCTCGACCCGGCGATCCGGGTCATGTTCATCACGGGCTTCGCCGCGGTCGCGCTCCAGGGCGGCCGCACCGCGCCGGAGGCCAAGCTGCTGTCCAAGCCGTTCCACCTCAAGGACCTAGTGATGGAGGTCGACCGGATGTTCCAGACCGAGGACCAGCACGGGCGGCTCTGATTTCGATCAAAGTGGTACTTTGATCGAGGCCAATTGGAATCGCCGCGTCCCGGACTAAATCCGTGCCACGGCGATGTGTTCTTTTTCATTGTGTGAAGCGCGGGGCGGTTGCGCCTTTGCTGGCTGCCCCTTAAATGCGCCGCTCGGGTGGGCGTGTAGCTCAGTGGTAGAGCACTGTGTTGACATCGCAGGGGTCGCAAGTTCAATCCTTGCCACGCCCACCATTTTCCTCTCCACAGCCGCATGACTTATGCAGGGGTCGAGCTCGGCGGGACCAAGTGCATCGCAATCCTCGCGCGCGACGCCGACGATGTGCGGGCCCGCGAAACCGTTCCGACCACCTCGCCTGAAGAAACGCTCGGGCGCGTCGAAGAAATCCTCCTGGGGTGGAAAGCCCGCGACCCCTTCGACGCGCTCGGTATTGCAAGCTTCGGGCCGATCGACGTCGATCCGCGCTCACCGACCTACGGGCAAATGCGCGCCACCACCAAGCCGGGCTGGACGCACACCGACGTGGTGCCTCGCCTTCGGCAGGCGACCGGCGTTCCGGCCGAGCTCGACACCGACGTCAATGGCGCCGCGTTCGCCGAGATGCGCTGGGGCTGCGGGCAAGGATTCGACGATTTTGCCTATATCACCGTGGGTACCGGCGTCGGCGTCGGCCTGATCGTTAACGGCGAGGCGACGCGCGGCTTCGGCCACTGCGAGCTCGGCCACATGCGGGTCGCGCGCATGGCCGGCGACGATTGGCCGGGCTCCTGCCCGTTTCACCGCGACTGCGTCGAAGGGATCGCCTCGGGGTCGTCGCTGAAGGCACGGTTCGGGGAGGACATAGGCAAGCTCGAGCCCGATCACCCAGTTTGGGAGTCGGTCGTCTGGGCGCTAGCCCAGCTTTGCCACACGATCGTCCTGGCGGCAGCGCCGCGAAGGATCGCCATCGGCGGCGGAGTGGTCGCGCGGCAGCCCCATCTTCTCGTGCGGATCGAGACGAGGCTGGTGGAAAGCCTCAATGGATTCATCGATCTGCCCGGGGGCGGCGCCTATATTCGCGCGCCCGAGCTCGGCGGCGATGCCGGGCCGCTCGGCGCGATCGCGCTGGCGATGAAGGCTATGCGCTAGCGCCGATCAGCATCTGCGCGCCGGCGCTGGTCAAGGCTTCGCCGGGGTTGAGCAAGAGGCATTCGCCGGCCGCGGCGACGTCACCGCCTGACTGGACGTGGCCGCGAAGTGGAATGACCCAGCGCCGGCGGTCCGCGAAAGCGTCGGAGCGCGTCTGGACGAGCACGAATTGCGGCCCGTCGACCAGGATCCGCTCCTCTTCCGCCGATACATGCTGCGCGAGACCGTCAGGATACGGTTCCCGCCGCGCAACCGCAACTGCGTGATCTAGGTGCAACTCGCGCGGGCGGCCGTAATCGTACAGGCGGTAGGTCACGTCGGCGTTCTGCTGGAATTCCAAGAGGGAAATCCCAGCCCCGATGGCGTGGATGGTGCCGGCGGGGACGTAAAAGAAATCGCCCGGACCAACCGGGCGCCAGTCGATCAGCTCCTCGAGCGAACCGTCGATCGCGGCCGCGCGCAACTCGTCCGGCGAAAGCTCGCGCTTGAGGCCGAGGCCAAGCGCCGCGTCGGGCTCCGCATCGAGAATGTACCAGCACTCGTTCTTGCCTTGCGACAAGCCGCGTTCGCGCGCCTGCTGGTCATTGGGGTGGACCTGGATCGACAGCCGTTCGCTGGTGAAGATGTATTTCACCAGGAGTGGCTGGTCGCCGGCTGTCGTGAACCAGACCTCGCCGATGCGCCGGCCATCGGGCGCGGCGAACAGGGGTGGCAGCTGGGTCCGGCCCCAGGGCTTTTCGACATATTCGCGGCGGAGCTTCATGCTAGCCTCCGATCGCCGACCTTTTTGGCAGGACGATGACGAACTGACCACGGCTTTCGCGCAGCTAACGCCGGCACGGCTCCTGGCGCTCCGGTAACGAATGGAGGCCCGCGCCGGTGGCCTCGCCGTGGATTAGAGGCACGCCTCCAGGTACGGCTGGTCGAAGCCGAACTGCTTGGCCTTGTCGAGCGTGTACGGGCGAAGGCCCATCGAGCGATATTCGCCGACGATCTTGCCGTCCGCGGTTTCGTCGAGATACTCGAACTTGAACAGCTCCTGGGTGACGATCACGTCGCCTTCCATGCCGATCACTTCGGTGATGTTGGTGGTGCGGCGCGAACCGTCGCGGAGGCGCTTCACCTGGACGATGAGATCGACCGAATCCGCGATCTGGCGGCTGATCGCCTCCTTGGGGACCTTG
>JAICVC010000115.1 GCA_025935515.1 Sphingomonas sp. | reverse complement strand
GTGCCATTGTCGCCGCCCGTCCAGTCGAGCGCACCGCCGAACTGGCGGCAATCGTCCGCCGCGCTGCCGGCTTCCGGCCGGGCCAGAAGAGCGATCCCGCGACCCGAACCTTTCAGGCGATCCGGATCCACCTCAACGCCGAGCTCGATGAGCTCGAGCAGGGGCTCGAAGCGGCCGAACATGCGCTGAAGCCGGGCGGACGCCTCGCGGTCGTTACGTTTCACAGCCTCGAAGACCGGATCGTGAAGCGCTTCTTCCGCGAGCGCAGCGGAAGCATGCCGGCCGGATCGCGCCACCGGCCTGCGCTGGTAGATCCGACCGAGCCGACCTTCGAGCGCGTGGGGAGGCCCGTTGGCCCATCGGAACAGGAGCTCGCCGCAAATCCGCGCGCGCGCTCCGCTCGCCTTCGCAGCGCCGTCCGCACTTCCGCTCCGTCCCGCAAGGAGCGCCTCCAATGAGTGGCCGCAGCTTCCGCTCCGTCTTCATGGTCGCAAGCTGCGCCGGCGCGGCGCTCGGCTGTTACCTCGTATCGCTCCGAGTCGCTTCCGAGCGCGCTGCTTTGGAGGATGTCGAGACGCGCATTGTGCTCGCTCAGCGCGACATGCGCGTACTGCAGACAGAAATCGGCACGCGCGGACGTTTGTCGCAACTCGAACGGTGGAATGCCGGCGCGTTCGCGCTGTCGGCGCCCGCCGCGGACCAATTGCTCAAGGGCGGCTTCGAGCTTGCCCGGCTCGCGCGGCCTGAACATCAGCTCGACTTCCAGGCGCCGGTGGTGCTGGCCTCGGCACCTGCTCCGACCAAGCAACTCCCGATCGGCGAGCCTGAGATCGATGATTCCGGCGCTCCGGCCGCGGTCGCGCCCAATGTATTGCTCCATGAAGCAAGCCTGAAAACCGAGACGCGCGAGGTCCCGGCGCGGTCGGTCGTCGCATTGCCCCAGACGACCGCCAAATCCACGGACGAGCCGGCAAATGCGGCTAAGCCGGCGCCAGCCAAACCCTTGGCCAAGTCCGTGGAAAAGCCGGGCCTCGCGGCCGCCCAACATTCGACGAAGAAGGGACCTGAGAAGGCGGCTTCGGCGCCGGCCAAGAAAACCGTGGATAAGCCGGCCGTCGCGGCGACCAGGCCGGTGACAAAGCCAATTCGGCTTGCGAAGGTCGACCCGCTGGCGCCGCTTCCGGCCAGGCATCCGGGCAAACCCAAGGATTCCACTCCCGACCGATGAACGCACCGTCGCCCGCTCTCGTCGCGCCACGGCCCGAGCGGCTCCGACTCGTCGGCCAGCGCCGCCAACTGCTGGCGGTGATGCATCAACGGTTGATGTTTGGCATGCTGGTCTATGCCGGTATCGTCGCGATCATCGCGCTCCGGATCCTCTACCTGGCCGCCTTCGGCGACCATGCCGGGCGAAAGGAGGGGCTGACCGCGCTGGTGCCCGAACGCGGCGACATCGTCGACCGCAATGGCGATCCTCTCGCGCGCACGATCGACGCGTGGACGATCGCGATCCATCCCAGCAAGGTGATCGGCGACAAGCTCGGACTCGCGCGTCGCCTCGCCGAGCTGATGCCCGAGCAAAGCGAAGAACAATATTTCGCGCTTCTGAAGTCCGGCAAGCCCTTCTTTTACCTGCGCCGCCGTGCGCCGCCGTCGCTGGTGGAAGCGGTGAACGCGCTCGGCGAGCCGGGTCTCGCGATCCAGCGCGAACCGGACCGCCTGTATCCGCAAACGACCCTCGCCGCGCATGTGCTCGGCTACACCGATATCGACGGCCACGGCGTCGCCGGCATGGAACGGGCGTTCGACCAATATCTCTCGGATCCGGAGACGCGCGGAGAGCCGCTCGCTTTGTCGATCGACAGCCGGGTCCAGCAGGCGCTCGAGCACGAGCTGATGGCGGCGATGACCAAGTTCTCGGCGATCGGCGCGGCCGGCGTCGTGATGGACGCAAAGACCGGCGAGGTCTTGGCCATGACCTCGCTGCCCGAGGTCAATCCGAATGCGCCTGGAGCCGCGACGCCCGACGCCCGCTTCAACCGCGCGACCCAGGGCGTCTACGAGCTCGGCTCGACCTTCAAGCCGTTCACGGTCGCGATGGCAATGGACAGCGGCATCATCAAGTCGTTCGGCAAGCAGTATAATTGTCCGCAGGTGCTCCCGGTCTACGGGCACCTCATCCACGATACGCACCCGTTCGGCCGGGTCTGCACGGTTGCCGAGATTATGCAGGAGAGCTCCAACATCGGCACCGCGCAGATCGCCGACCAACTCGGCACCGCGCGGCAGAAGATGTGGCTCGGCAAGATGGGCTTTACCGGACCAGTGCCGATCGAGCTCAAGGAACGCGGCCGCGCTCTGACCCCGAGGTCGCGTTGGGGACCGTTCGAAACCATGACGGTTGGCTTCGGGCAGGGCATCGCGGTCGCTCCGCTGCAGCTCGCAATGGGATATGCGACCTTGTTCAACGGCGGCGTTTATCACCCCCCGACCTTGCTCAAGATCAACGCCGCGCATCCGCTCCGCCCGGGCAAGCGCGTGTTCAGCGAGGATACCAGCTACAAGATGCGCGGGCTGCTTCGCCTGGTCGTCACGAAGGGCACCGGCAAGAACGCCGACGCGCCCGGCTACCGCGTCGGCGGCAAGACCGGCACTGCGCAGAAGCTCATCAACGGGCGCTACAGCAACAGCATCAACATCACGAGCTTCGCCGGTGTGTTCCCAATGGACGAGCCGCGCTATGTGATCGTCGCCATGCTCGACGAACCCAAGGCGACCAAGGACACCTATGGCTTCACCACTGCCGGCTGGAACGTTGCGCCGGTGGTCAGCGGCACGATCAGCCGGATCGCGCCGATGCTCGGCGTCCAGCCGGACATGAACCGCGAGCCCGACATGAGCCAGGTTCTCCCCTTCGTTCACGAAACCAAGAAATAAAGCTCCGGTGCGGCTGCGCGACTTGGGACCGGTGGACAGCGATTCGGAAGTGACGGGATTTGCGATCGACCATCGCAAGGTGGCACGCGGCAGCATCTTCGGCGCGTTCAAGGGCGCAGTGTTCAACGGCGAGGATTTCATCGAGCAGGCGGTCGAACGGGGTGCCGTCGCCGTGGTGGCAAGGCCGGAAGCACGGAGCGATCGGGCGCCGCTGCTGGCCGATCCGGAACCGCGTCGGCTGTTCGCCGAGCTCGCCGCGAAATTCTACGCGCCGTTCCCGGATACGGTGGTCGCGGTCACTGGAACCAACGGCAAGACCTCGACGGTCGAGATGACGCGCCAGATCTGGCGCATGTCGGGCCATCGCTCGGCATCGATCGGGACGCTCGGCGTGACGACCTCGGACGACCAGGTGAAGACGGGTCTGACAACTCCCGATATCGTTACCTTCCTCAACAATATGGCCGGTCTGAAGCGCTTGGGCGTTAGCCATGTCGCCTATGAGGCGTCGAGCCACGGGCTGGACCAGCATCGCGCGGAGGGCGTACCGCTCGCCGCCGCCGCGTTCACCAACTTCAGCCGCGACCACCTCGACTATCACGAGACGATGGGGGCCTATTTCGAGGCCAAGATGCGGCTGATTGAAAAGCTGCTGCCAGCGGGGGGGCCGGCAGTCATCTGGACGGACGATCCCAAATCGGACGAAGTGATCGAACGTTCGCGCCGCGCCGGCCACGAAGTGCTGACCATCGGCCGCAAGGGCGAGATGATCAAGCTGGCCGAGCAGAGCCCGTCCACGCTCGGCCAGACTCTCAAGCTGGAACATGGCGGAAAGGCGCATCGGCTCGCGCTGCCGCTGATCGGGGCGTACCAGGCGGCCAACGTGCTGACGGCGGCAGGCCTTGTCCTCGCCACCGGCGGTGACTGGACGAGCACCTTTTCGGCGATGCAACGCGTCGCGCCGGTCCGCGGCCGGCTCGAGCGCGCGGTGATCAGCCGCGCCGGTGTTCCAGTCTACATCGACTATGCGCACACGCCCGATGCGCTCGAGGCTGCAATCGCCGCGCTGCGCCCGCATGTCGCCAAGGAAAACGGCGCCCGGCTGATCACGGTGTTCGGCGCCGGCGGCGACCGCGACCAGGGCAAGCGGCCGGAAATGGGAGCGGTCGCGACCCGGCTCTCGGACGTGGTGATCGTGACCGACGACAATCCCCGCAGCGAAGACCCGGCCCTCATCCGCTCCGCGATCATGGCAGCGGCACCGGGTGCGACGGAGGTATCCGGGCGGCGCGAGGCAATCGCCGAAGCGATCCGCATCGCCCGCGAGGGCGACATCGTGCTGGTCGCCGGCAAGGGCCACGAGACCGGCCAGATCATCGGCGACAAGGTCCTGCCGTTCGATGATGCGCTGGTGGCTCGGGAATGCGCGGCGTGACTGCCCTCTGGACCTCGGACGAGATCGCCGCCGCGACGGGCGGTACTGCGAGCGAGCCGTTCGCAGTGAGCGGCGTCACCTTCGACAGCCGCGAGGTTCAGTCGGGCGATTTGTTCGTCGCCATGCCAGGCACGATCCACGATGGGCATCGCTTCGTGGATGGCGCCTTCGCCGCCGGAGCAGCCGGCGCGATCGTCGCGCATCGGGTGAACGGCCCGCACGTGCGGGTCGACGATACGTTCGCCGCGCTCCAGGCCCTCGGCCGCGCGTCGCGCCAGCGCAGCAAGGCCTCGGTCTTCGGAGTGACTGGCTCGGTCGGCAAGACCAGCACCAAGGAAGCGTTGTTCGCCGCACTGGACCGCAACCGGCCGGGCAGGGTCCATCGCTCGGTCAAAAGCTACAACAATCACACCGGCGTACCGCTGAGCCTCGCGCGGATGCCGCGCGAGGCGGAGTTCGCGGTCCTCGAAATGGGGATGAACAACCAGGGAGAGATCGCCGCTTTGACAAGGCAGGTTCGGCCGCACGTCGCGCTGATCACGGCCATTGCCCCCGCACATATCGAGAACCTCGGCTCGGAAGAGGCGATCGCGGACGCCAAGGCCGAGATTTTCGAAGGCCTCGAGCCGCATGGCATCGCGATCGTTCCGAACGACACACCGCACCGAGACCGCCTGGTGAAGGCCGCCCGCCGCCATGCCGACCGCATCATCACCTTCGGCGGTGGCGATGCGGATGTGCACGCCGTTCACGCCGTCAGTGCCGAAGGCGGCGGCAGCCTGATCAGCGCCGCTCTCCTCGACAGCGAGCTCACCTTCACCATCTCGCAGCGCGGCGAGCATTGGGTGTCGAATGCGCTGGCCGTGCTGGCCGCGGTGGAAGCGGTCGGAGGCGACGTCGCCCGCGCCGGTCTCGCGCTTGCCGACCTTGGCGGGCTCAAGGGCCGCGGCCAGCGCCACCTCGTTGAGATTGCCGGCGGCGAAGTGCTGCTGATCGACGAAAGCTATAATGCCAATCCGGCGTCGATGGCCGCGACGCTCAAGAGCCTCGGCGCCGAGCGTGACGTCGCCCGTCGGATCGCCGTCCTCGGGCCGATGCGCGAACTTGGCGAGCATGGCGAAGCGCTCCACGCGGCCCTCGCTGCCCCGGTCCTCTCGGCGCACGTCGACCGCCTGATCCTGATCGGCGAGGAGATGCGTGCGCTCGACGAGGCGCTTGGCGACCGCGTCCCGGTCGACCGGGTCGAAACCGTCGATGAAGCGACGGACGCGCTGCGCCGGATCGTTCGCCCGGGCGATGCGGTGCTGGTTAAGGCCAGCAATTCGGTCGGGCTGGCGAAGCTCGTCGGGAGCATGGCAAAGGAACTGGCATGCTCTACCTGATCGCCGAGCAGCTGGGTTTCCCGGGCATCTTCAACCTCATTCGCTACCTGAGCTTCCGGGCCGGCGCTGCGAGCGCAACTGCGCTGCTGATCGGGCTGCTGCTCGGCCCGTGGCTGATCGGCTGGCTTCGCGCCAAGCAGGGCAAGGGCCAGCCGATCCGCAGCGACGGACCGCAGAGCCACCTCGCCAAGCGCGGCACCCCGACCATGGGCGGGCTGTTGATCCTGACGTCCGTCGCCATCTCCGTCCTGCTGTGGATGGACCTTCGGAACCAATATGTCTGGGCCTGCCTGCTGGTGACTGCAGGCTTTGGGCTGATCGGCTGGCTCGACGACTACGACAAAGTGCGGAAGGCACACCATGCCGGCCTGTCGGGCAAGACGCGCCTTGCGCTCGAGTTCCTGATCGCCGGTGTCGCGACCTGGTTGATCGTCAGCAAGGGGGGCACCGGCCTGCACGTGCCGTTCGTCAAGGAGACCGTCGCCGACCTCGGCTGGTTCTACATCCTCTTCGGCGCGTTCGTGATCGTCGCGTTCGGCAATGCCGTGAACCTGACCGATGGCCTTGACGGCCTCGCGACCATGCCGGTGATCATCGCCAGCATCGCCTTCCTGCTCATCACCTACCTGGTCGGCAATGCCCGTTTCGCGAGCTACCTTGGCATCCCGCACGTGCCCGGCGCCGGCGACCTCACGGTTTTCTGCCTCGCGATCGTCGGCGCGGGCCTCGCCTTCCTGTGGTTCAACGCCCCGCCCGCCGCGGTTTTCATGGGCGACACCGGCAGTCTCGCCCTCGGCGGCGCGCTCGGCGCGATCGCGGTGGCGACGCACCACGAGTTCGTGCTGGCGATCGTCGGCGGCCTGTTCGTGGTCGAGGCGCTGAGCGTCGTGATCCAGGTCGCGGTCTACAAGCGAACCGGCAAGCGCGTGTTCCTGATGGCGCCGATCCACCATCATTTCGAGCATCTCGGCTGGTCCGAGCCCACCGTCGTGATCCGCTTCTGGATCATCAGCTTCGTGC
>JAICVC010000074.1 GCA_025935515.1 Sphingomonas sp. | reverse complement strand
TTGACGATCGCGAGGCCGAGACCGGTCCCACGCACCCGCGTCGTCATATAAGGTTCGGTCAATCGTTCGCGGTCCTCGGGTAGGCCCATGCCGGTGTCGAGCACGTCGATGACGAGATGGTCGTCGTCACGGTGCAGCTTCAGCTCGATTCGGTCACCGGCGATGCTGTGCTCGCCGCGATTGCGCCTTCCTTCAATGGCTTCGACGCCGTTCTTCACGACATTCGTCAGCGCCTGCGCCAGCTGCCGACGATCGCAGACCATCCGGAACTCTCCGTGCGGCGGGTCGAGCGTGAAGCCGATTGCGGGATGCGCGACTTCGTGCAGGAACAGCGACTGCCGGGCGATTTCGTGGACGTCCTCGTCGCGGAACACGGGCTTTGGCATGCGCGCGAAATTGGAGAATTCGTCGACCATCCGCCGAAGGTCGCCGACCTGACGGACGATCGTCCCGGTCAGCCGCTCGAAGGTATCGCCGTCCGAGCTGATTTCCTTGCCGAACCGCCGTTGCAACCGTTCGGCGGCAAGCTGGATGGGCGTCAGCGGATTCTTGATTTCGTGGGCAATCCGCCGGGCGATATCGGACCACGCAGCGCGGCGCTGGTCGGACAGCTGGTCGGTGATGTCGTCGAAGGTCAGCACCGATCCGTCGGCATAACGCATGCGCTTGACCGCAAGCGTCCGCTGGACCCCTTCAGCCGCAATCAGCACATTGGCTTCGGAGCGCTCGCCGCGCATGAACTCGTCGAGCTCGGGCGAGACCGAGCCCAGGTCCTTGCCCTCGATTTCCTCGCCCGGGTTCCGCAGCAGCGTCTCTGCAGAACGATTGAGCAAGCGGATTCTGAGGGCTCCGTCGATGGCGATCACGCCCGCGGTGACGCTCGAGAGGACGGCCTCCATGAAGGCGCGGCGCGTGTCGAGCTGGGTGTTCGCCGAACGCAGGGCGTTAGTCTGCTCCTCGAGCCGCCCGGTCATCCGGTTGAACGCGGTCGCGAGCGTTTGCACCTCGTCCTCACTCTTGGCGACCGGCACGCGCGCCGAGAAGTCGCCGGCCTCGATCCGCCCTGCGGCTGTGACCAGTTCGCCCACCGGGCGGACGAGGCGGTCGGCCAGGCGCAGCGCGGTCAGGATCGCCAGCCCAACGATGATCAAAGCGCCGAGCAGGAGCGCAGCATTGAACCGCAGCTGGTTCAGCCGCGATCGGGCAAGCAGCGCCTGATAATCCTTGAGGACATCGTTGGCGCGTTCCAACTGGTCTCGAAATTGGGGATCGAAAACCCGCGCCGCATAAAGGTAAGCGTCTGGACCGTATTCAAGGCGTGTAAGTGCCCCGACACGATCCGCGGAATTCAGTGCGACGACCTGTTTATTTGCCAACGCCGCGATGTTCGCCGGCGTGATCACTTTCTCCAACGGACGATCGTACGGATTTACAAGCGCCAGAGTGCGGATTTGTTTATCGGCCCCGAAAGTAAAAATGATTGCTTCCGAGAGGTTCCGGTTGAGGACTTGATTACGTGCAAAGGCCTCAGCGAACCGGGGATCGTTGATCGTTGTTTGTCGCAGATAGTCCGCGAGGTCGCCGCTCGCCGTCAGCGTTTCATTTTCGACTCGCTCAACCTCACGATCGTAGCTGGCGCGCGCTACTTGAACGGTGTTCTCCAGCATACTTCGAGCCCGATTCGAGAACCAGAACTCGAGGCCGCTTTGGAACAGAAGCGAAGCAAAGATCGCCACCAACACCGTTGGTACGACAGCAATCACCGAGAAAAGCGCGACAAGCCGGACATGTAGTCGTCCGCTGCCGAGGCCCCCCTCTCCGGCGCGCCTGACGGCAACCTTTCGAGCATAGAGCACCATCAAAGCAATGGCGGGCAGCAGGTTCAGGATCAGCAGGAGTGCGATCAGCGGGGGCGACAGGAGGGTGCCCGGCTCGGCGCTGCGCCGAAGCTGCGAGACACTGAGTGCCATCATGCCGGCAAGAAAAGCCGCAATGATCCAGGCCAGGCGGTCGTAGAACCGCCCGCTTGCCCGCTCCCGCTGGAGCCAGCCTTCCTGCTCTGACATCACCGGCGATTCGGCCGTACGCGCGTCCATTCGGCAAGCGCCCTAGCACGGGCGTTGCACGAAAAACACAGTCGTTCGACGAAGATTTTAGTCAGGCCGCGGAGCGCGCGAGCCACGGCGCATAGAATTCCTGCAACATCCGCGTGACCATTGCCGGATCGTCCTGCTGGTTGACCTTGTTGCGCAGCTCGGCCGATCCCGGCAGCCCCTTGGTGTACCAACCGATGTGCTTGCGCGCGAGGTTGACCCCGGTCTGCGTGCCGTACAGCTGCAGCATCTCGTCATATTGCTCGAGCATGGTCGAAAGCTGCTCGTCGAGGCTCGGGTCGGGACGGTGCCCGCCGCCGGTCAGCTCGCTCATCACCTGGGCGATGAGCCACGGCCGGCCATAAGCGCCACGGCCGATCATCACCCCGTCGGCGCCGGACTGGCGAAGCGCCTCGCGGCTGTCATCGATCGAGCAGATATCGCCGTTGACGATGACCGGAACCGACACCGCCTCCTTCACCCGGCGCACAAACGACCAGTCCGCCTCCCCCTTGTACATCTGGCAACGGGTGCGGCCGTGAATGGTGATCATCCGCACCCCGAGGTCCTCGGCGATCCGCGCGAGCTCCGGAGCGTTCAGGTTGTCGTGGTTCCAGCCCATGCGGGTCTTGAGCGTCACGGGCACCTTGACGGCCTTCACGGTGGCCTCGATCAGCCTGGCCGCGAGCGGCAAGTCGCGCATCAGTGCGGATCCGGCCTCCCCGTTCACGACCTTCTTCACCGGGCAGCCCATGTTGATGTCGATGATTGCGGCGCCGCGCTGCTCGTTGAGCTTGGCCGCTTCCGCCATCACGCGCGGCTCACAGCCGGCGAGCTGCATCGACACCGGTTCTTCCGCGGGATCCCACATCGCCTTCTGCAGCGACTGGCGCGTTTCACGCACCATCGCCTGGCTGGCGATCATCTCGCTGACCGTCAGCCCCGCACCATAGCGCTTGACCATGCGCCGAAACGGCAAGTCGGTGACGGCCGTCATCGGCGCCAGGATCACCGGCGACGCGACCTCGACAGGGCCGATCTTGATGGGCTTCAAGACGCTCATGGAAGCGCGGGAGATAATGGAGAAGCCCTTGGCGGACAAGGCAAGCCCGCCTAGAGCGCCCGCCGCAATGACCACCACTGCATTGATCGTCGCCGCGGGACGCGGCTCCCGCGTCGGCGGCGTGCCCAAGCAATTCCGCATGCTCGGCGGAAAGCCGGTGCTGCGCTGGGCGGTGGAGTCCCTGATCCGTCATCCCGCCTTGCGCTCAGTCCGCGTCGTGGTCGGCCAAGCGCAACAGGATCAAGCGAGCGAGGCTCTGCAGGGGCTGGATGTCGGTCCGCTCCTCGAAGGCGGTGCCGAACGGGCGGACTCGGTGCGCGCCGGCCTTGCCAATATCACCTCCGACGCGATCCTTGTCCACGACGCGGCGCGTCCCTTCTGTCCTTCGGCGGTGGTGGACCGCCTGCTAGCCAGCCTCGAATTCTTCGAAGGCGCAGCGCCGGTGCTGCCGGTCGGCGACACCCTGGCAAGGATCGGCGACACGCTCGGCGAGTCCGTTGACCGTGGCGGTATCGGCCGTGTCCAGACGCCACAGGCTTTTCGCGTCGGCGCGTTGAAGTCAGCCTATGAGCGCTGGAGAGGCCCCTCTCCCACCGATGAGACGACGGTCGCCCGCGCCGCCGGCATGAAGGTCGCGGCCGTCGAAGGTGATCCGGCGCTCGAAAAGCTTACGCTTCCGGCCGATTTCCACCGTGCCGAGCAATGGCTTGCCGGCCGTCTTCGTCCGCGCACGGGCATGGGCTTCGATGTCCACGCCTTCGCCGGCGAAGGCCCGGTCATGCTCGGCGGGATCGAGGTGCCGCATAGCCGCGGGCTTGCCGGCCATAGCGATGCCGACGTCGTTCTCCACGCGATCACGGACGCGTTGCTCGGTGCCGCGGGATTGGGCGACATCGGCGAGCATTTCCCGCCCTCCGACCCGCGCTGGAAAGGCGCGGACTCGTCGCTGTTCCTGACGCATGCGACCCGGCTGCTACGTGAAAACGGCGCCCTCATCGACCACATCGATTGCACCATAATTGCCGAAGCGCCCAGGGTGGGGCCTCATCGCGTGGCAATGCGTGCCCGGATTGCCGAAATCGCCGGGTTGAGCGTTGATCAGGTCAGCGTGAAGGCTACGACGACCGAGGGCCTCGGCTTCACCGGACGGCGGGAAGGCATTGCGGCGCAGGCCCTCGCCAGCATTCGAATGGGATTTTGATCCGTGGACGATTCACTTCTCCCCAAGCTTCTGGTCGACAAGGCGCGCGAGGTGGTTGAGGCCAACCGTAAGGCCGAACGCCGCGTCGCCGTCGCGGAAAGCTGCACCGGCGGGCTCGTCAGCGCTGCTTTGACCGAGATTCCCGGCTCCTCGGAAATGTTTGAAGCCGGTTACGTAACTTATTCGAACGCCGCGAAAATCAGCGAGCTGAAAGTGTCAGAAGAGGTGGTCGAGACGTTCGGTTCGGTGAGCGTCGCAACGGCCTGGGCCATGGCCCGCGGAGCGCTTGCGGCATCCGACGCCGATATCGCCGTGGCGATCACCGGGATTGCCGGACCGGGAGGCGGGACTCCGGGCAAGCCGGTTGGAACGGTGGTGTTCGCCACGGCCGAGCGCGACGCCGATCCGGCCAGGATCGTCGCCGACCAGAAGTTCTTCGACGAGAAAACCCGCTCGGGCGTGCGGCTTCAGGCGGCGCTTTGCGCGCTCGACCTGCTCATGCCGTAGAGCGCTGCCGCGCGCTGCTCGAACGCCGCCGTCATTCGCCGCAGCGCGCGGTCGAACATCGCTCCGGCAAGCGTCTCGAACAGGCGTGACTTGAACGCGAAATCCACTGCGAAGCCGACATTCGTGCCGCCATCGGCCGCCCGTTCGAACTTCCACTCGTTGTGCAGATATTTGAGCGGACCCTCGACATAATCGACGCAAATGCGGCTCGGCCGCTCCTTCACCACGCGGCTTGTGAAGCGTTCCTTGAACGCGTTGA
This sequence comes from Sphingomonas sp., assembly GCA_025935515.1. Lineage (GTDB taxonomy): Bacteria > Pseudomonadota > Alphaproteobacteria > Sphingomonadales > Sphingomonadaceae > Sphingomicrobium. Next base: position 4,440 of record JAICVC010000074.1, on the reverse strand, counting down.
AGCCGACGACCAGGTCGGCGATCGTTTCCTTTTCGCTCGACGAGCGGACCCGGACCGCGACCACCCAAGGCAGGAATTCATGGTAGCGGGCAACGTCCGCGACGAGGTCGAACAATTGCTCGGGCGTATAGGGAAGGTGCCGCGTTTCGCTATGCCGCGGCATTCGCGCCTTCCCGCGCCAGCTGTTCGTTGCGCGCCGCCCTCATCTTCTCGAAGTCATCGCCGGCGTGGTAGCTCGACCGAGTGAGCGGCGACGCGGCGACCAGCAGGAAGCCCTTCGCCCGGGCGATCGCGGCATAGGCCTCGAACGCCGCCGGGGTCACGAACTCCTCGACTCTGGCATGCCGCGGGGTCGGCTGGAGATACTGGCCCATGGTCAGGAAATCGACGCCGGCGGAACGCATGTCGTCCATTACCTGGTGCACTTCGAGGCGCTGCTCGCCGAGGCCGACCATGACCCCCGACTTGGTGAAGATATGCGGCGCCCTGCGCTTCACGCTCTCGAGCAGACGCAGCGAAGCATAGTAACGCGCGCCCGGCCGGATGGTGGGGTAGAGCCGCGGCACCGTCTCGAGATTGTGGTTGTAGACGTCCGGACCGGCGGCGACGATCTCCTCGACCGCGGCTTCGCTCTTGTTGCGGAAGTCCGGAGTCAGGATTTCGATGGTCGTCGACGGAGTCCGCCTCCGCAGCGCCTCGATCACCTTCACGAATTGCCTGGCGCCACCGTCGGGCAGATCGTCGCGGTCGACCGAGGTGACGACGATATGCTCGAGCCCGAGCTCCGCTGCCGCCGTCGCGACATGCTCCGGCTCCAGCGGATCGACCGCGCGCGGCATTCCTGTCTTCACATTGCAGAAGGCGCAGGCCCGCGTGCAGGTGTCGCCGAGGATCATCACCGTCGCGTGCTTCTTGGTCCAGCACTCGCCGATGTTCGGGCAGGCAGCTTCCTCGCACACCGTCGCCAGGTTCAGCGAGCGCATCAGCTTGCGCGTCTGATGATAGCCTTCGCTAACCGGCGCCTTGACCCGGATCCAGTCGGGCTTGCGTTGCTTTGGCGGGACTGCGGCCGGAGCGTTCATGGGGGGCAGATAGCGATTGGGCCGCGCGCTTGCCACCCCTGCCCTGCTGGCGCTAGCGCCCAACCATGCCCTATCTCAATCAACTGATCCAAGGCTATCGCCGCTTCCGCGAAACCGACTGGACCCGGGAGCGCGAACGCTGGACCGAGCTCGCCGAGGGGCAGAGCCCCCAAGTCATGATCCTGTCCTGCGCCGACAGCCGCGTCGACCCCGCCCAGATCTTCGATGCGCGGCCCGGCGAGATCTTCGTCGCGCGGAACATCGCCGGCCTTGCTCCGCCCTACGAGACGAGCAGCGGCCTCCACGGCGTCTCGGCCGCGCTCGAATTCGCGGTCACCCAGCTCGAGGTCGGCGAGATCTTGGTGATGGGGCACGGCTTGTGCGGCGGCTGCGCGGCGGCGCTGACGGGCCAGTTCGACCACGTCTCCCCCGGCGAAGGGCATTTCATCGGCGACTGGGTGCGAATGCTGGACGAAGCCCGGGCAAAGGTCCGGTCGCGGCATGACGATCTCGACCGCGCGGCGTTCCTCGACATGGAGCACGAGGGTGTGAAGGTCAGCCTCGCCAACCTCAGGACCTTTCCGTGGATCGCGGATCGCGAGCAAAGCGGAAAGCTGAAGCTACACGGCGCGCACTTCTCGATCGCGGAGGGCCGGCTCTACATGCTAGACGAGGCGGAAGATGCCTTCCGCCCCGTCTAGCAGCTCAAGAACGGTTGCTAAGCCGCTGACTTAGCAGCGGATGTCGTAGCTGTAGTGCGGCTGGCCGTACTGGTCGACGTAATAGCAATAGCCGCGGGTATCGCGATAATATTGCCGGCCGTTGACCGTCGCCCCGAGCACTCCGCCAAGGATCGCGCCGGCGATCGCGCCAGCACCGGTGCTCACGCCGGGCAGCACCTTGCCGGCGATCGCGCCGCCGACCGCGCCGACCGCCGCGCCCGTCGCGACGTTGGCGGCCTTCTGGTTGCCGTACGGCTGCTGGCCGTAATAGCCCTGATTGTAATAGCCGTTGTTGCCGTAATACGGGTCGTATCCGTACTGGTTCGGATAAGTCGCACAGCCGGTCACCGCAACACTGGCGGCAAGGGCTGCGGCAAGACCTAGCTTCCTCATCGTCTTGTCCTTCCTCAACTCGCCCCCTCTGTCGGGCTAAAAAGCGCACTAACAGGCGTTTCGTTCCAGCACCGATCATCTGGCGTTCAGCTTCGGAACAAGTATCGCGCCCACTGGTGGTCATTCCGCGACGCCGCGCTAGATGGGCTCAAAAGGAATCGACCGAGGGATTCGAATGCGCGACCGCCTGCCCGAACAGGAAGCCAATATTGCCCTGCTGATCGACGCCGACAACGCGTCCCCCGAGCATCTCGACGAGGTGCTGCTGGTCCTTGGCGAGCTCGGCACGATCAACATCCGCCGCGCCTACGGCAATTGGGCCAAAGCGAGCCTCAAGGGCTGGGGTAACCTCACCGGCGCGCACTCGATCATCCCGATGCAGCAGTTCGACGTCGTCAAGGGCAAGAGCGCGACCGACATGCGCATGACCATCGACGCCATGGACCTGCTGTACCGCGGCAACGTCGACGGTTTCGGGATCATGTCGTCGGACAGCGACTTTCTCCCGCTCGCCCAGCGCATCCGCGAGGACGGATTGCCCGTCTACGGGTTCGGGACGGCCAAGACGCCGGTTTCGTTCCAGCAGGCGTGCACCCGTTTCTTCGACGTCGGCGCGCTCGTCATGAACGACGAGGAAGAGCTCGAGCAGCCCGAGGCCTCCGCCGGCACCCGTCCGGTCGCCCCGGAGCTGCTCCAGGTGCTCGGCGCGGCGTACAAGGCATCGAAGCGCGACGAGGAAGGTTACACCCCGCTGTCCGAGCTCGGCCAGCGCGCCAAGGCCGTGTCGAGCTTCGCGGCGCGCAATTACGGCTATACGCGGCTGTCTGAGCTGATCCGGGCGGTCCCCAACTTCGAGGTGAAGAACGGCAGCGACGGGCGACTGCTGGTCAAGCGGCTCCGCTAGCTGCCGCGGCCTGTGGATGCTTCATCCACAGATATTTGGCTGCTGAAGCCGAGTCGGCGACTGTTGTCCAACTGTCACAGCTGCTTTGATTCCTTGGGCGGAGGGGAACGCCCGCCCGGCGTCAGCGGTTCTCACCCAACCTAGGTAAACTGAACTCGCGGAATGCTGGCTCGCAACGATCCCGATCACCTGCTCGACACGGCCCTGAGCGCGCTCGCCACCGGCGGCGAGTGCCATGAGTCGCTTGATGCGCTGCCGGTGCCGATCTACACCACGGATGCCGAGGGTGCCGTCACTTACTGGAACAGCGCCTGCATCGGATTTGCGGGCCGCCAGCCGGAGCTCGGGCGCGACCGATGGTGCGTCACCTGGCAACTGTACACCACCGACGGCGAGCCGCTCCGTCATGAGGATTGCCCGATGGCGCAGGCAATCCGACAGAAAAAACCGGTTCGGGACGCCATTGCCATCGCCGAACGCCCGGACGGCAGCCGCGTCGCCTTTAAGCCGTACCCGACCCCGTTGTTCGGAACTGACGGTGAGCTGACCGGCGCCGTCAACCTGCTAATCGATGTCAGCGACGAGCAGAGCCAGGCGCTTCACCAGCAGGCCGAGCATTGCCGCCGCCTCGCCGACGCCACCTACGACCGCGCGACGCGCAAGGTGCTCGACGACATGGCCGAGGGTTTCGACAAGACCGCCGAGGAGCTGACCACCAAGCGTCCCGGTTAACTGCGGCGGCGCCCGCCTGCGCTGAGCGTCACGCCCTCCTGCCGCACCGCGGCGATCGCAATTCCCGCCTTCTCGAAGCCGGCGACGATGTCGCGGCTCATTTGGTCCTTGATGCCGCGGATACCGTGGTCCGGCCCCAAGAAGCGCAGGGTCATTTCGAGCCAGCTCTCGGTGATCCGCCAGAAGACCCTGGGGTCGATTTCGTCGACGCCGATCCCGAAGCGCCGTTCGAGCCGGTGGACCTCCTCCTCGCCGATCTGCGCGCACGACAGCGCGTGGTTCGCGGCTGCATCGAGCAGGCACTTCTCCGCCGTCGCATAGTCGCTGGGATAATGGACGGGCACGCTGATCTCGTCCCAGATGTAGGCGAATTCGTGGGTGTAATTGTAGACTGGCTCGTCGAACACCTTGTCGTTGGTGACGGTGACGATCCGGCCGGTGAACTGCCGGCTGTGGACCCAGGACCTCTTGTCGCTCTCCTCCCTCGGCGACTGGCCCATCTCCATGATCCGGGTCTGCATGAAAGAAAGGCCGATGACGTCGCCGCGCACGCCGCCCATCAGGATGCGGTCGCCGACGTTGAAGGTCTTGCCGCGAAGGATCACGA
>JAICVC010000073.1 GCA_025935515.1 Sphingomonas sp. | reverse complement strand
GCACGTAGACAACGGTGTTGGCGGTGCCGAGGTCGATTGCGATGTCGCGCGAAGCGAAGTTGAACAATGAGCGCACGGTCGACCCCCCGGTCTGAAAACGAATCCGATTTCCAAAGGCTTAGGGAAGACTGGCAAAGCGGCCAGATGGTTAATGGCCGTTAAGCGCGGAGCGGTGGATTAGCGGGACGAGCCGCCTCGATCGTGGTTGGCGGTGACGAGGTAGTTCAGCCGCACATCGTCACTGAGGTGCAGCCCGTGCGTCGGCGACCAGGCGATGCCCTCGACGTCCAGGCATTTGAGGCCAGCATCGCCGAGCAGCGCTTTCAGCCGGTCGGGCCCAATGAACTTGTCGAAATCATGCGTTCCTTTGGGGATCCGGCCCAGGCCTTCGGCGACCTTGATAATCAGCAGCCTCGACCAGGCGGTGGCATTCGGAGTCGACATGATCAGCAGGCCGCCAGGCGCGAGCCGCCTGGCCAGCGCGTTCACGAATCCGGCCGGGTCGGCGACATGCTCGATCACCTCCATGCAGGTGACGAGGTCGAACTGACCTTCCATCTCGGTGAGGTCGCCGGCGCGGTAATCCACCTCGATTCCGGCCGCTCGCGCATGCTGCCGCGCAACTGCGATCAGGTCGGCTGAAGCGTCGAGTCCGCTGACCGCGGCCCCAAGCCTTGCCAGCGGCTCCGTCAGGAGACCGGCCCCGCAGCCGACGTCGAGCGCCGTCTTTCCCGCGAGCGGCGTCCGCGAGCATTCGTCGCACTGCCAGTGCCGGTCGACCTGGTCGCGGATGTATTTCAGCCGCACCGGGTTGAGCTTGTGCAGCATCGCCTCGGGTCCATCGGGGTCCCACCAGCCGCCGGCCTGCGCCGCGAACTGCTTCACTTCATCGTGGACGATGCTGCTCACGGCGCCTCCATGCCTTCTTCACTTGCAAAGCGAAAGCGCCTCATGCGTTGGACGGGCGATGGATCATTTCCGGCTCAACAACGGCGAGCTTCACTGTGAGGACGTCGCGCTGTCCGAGATCGCGGCGGCCGTCGGCACGCCGGTCTATGTTTATTCGACCGCGACCATGTGCCGCCATGCCGCGGCGCTGCGCACGGCCCTGGCACCGCTCGACGACCCGCTGATCGCTTATGCGGTGAAGGCAAATCCCAACAGCGCGGTCATCGCGACCCTGGCTCGCTCGGGTCTCGGCGCCGACGTGGTATCGGGCGGCGAATATCAGCGGGCACGAGCGGCAGGCGTGCCCGGCGCCAAGATCGTCTTCTCGGGCGTCGGCAAGACCGAAGAGGAAATGCGTCTCGCGCTCGACGGCGGCATCTATCAGTTCAATCTGGAATCGGTCGAGGAAGCCGAGCTGCTGTCGGCCGTCGCGGCCGCGATGGGGAGAAGCGCGCCGATCGGTTTCCGGGTCAATCCCGACGTCGCTGGCGGCGGCCACGCCAAGATCACCACCGGCGCCGCCGAGAACAAGTTCGGGATCGCGATCGGCGACGCCGTTGCGGCCTATGGCAGGATCGCGGCGCTGCCCGGCCTCGCGGTCCAGGGGGTTGCAGTTCACATCGGCAGCCAGCTGACCAGCCTGGAGCCCCTGGAACGGGCCTTCAACCGTGTCGGCGACTTGATCGGTGAGTTGCGCGCCGCTGGCCACGATATCCGCGTCGCCGACCTGGGCGGCGGCCTCGGCGTGCCTTACGATCCTGACCAGCCGCCGCCGCCGACCCCAGCCGAGTACGGGGCGATGGTCTGCCGCATCGCCGGCGACTGGGGCACGCGGCTGGTGTTCGAACCAGGACGGCTGATCGTCGGCAATGCCGGGGTCCTGCTGTCGCGTGCGATCCGGGTTAAGCCGGGGGCGACCGATCCGTTCGTGATTGTCGACGCGGCGATGAACGATCTGATGCGCCCGGCGCTCTACGACGCCTGGCACCGGATCGAGGCGGTCCGGCCCACGGGGGCGCAGCGGACCGCGAACGTCGTGGGTCCCGTCTGCGAGACCGGCGACACCTTCGCCACCGCTCGCCGCATGGACCAGGTCGTGGCCGGCGATCTCGTCGTCTTCCGTACTGCCGGGGCCTATGCAGCGGCGATGTCGAGCACCTACAACAGCCGCCCGCTGACCCCCGAGGTGCTGGTCGACGGCAGCCGCTGGGCAGTGGTCCGTCCCCGCGTCGGTGTCGATGCGCTGATCGCCGGCGACCGGGTGCCGGACTGGATCGGCGGTTGCGCGGGTGAGCCCAGCAGCTAAAGCCGCGCGCGATGGCTCGCCCAAGGCAACGGATCGTGATGAAATTCGGCGGCACGTCGATGGCGGGGATCGAGCGCATCCGCCATGTCGCCGGACTCGTGAAGCGAGAAGCCGACCGCGGCAACGAGGTCGCGGTGGTCGTTTCGGCCATGGCCGGCGAAACCGACCGCCTGGTCCAGCTGTGCAAGGAAGCCGCGCCACTCTACGACCCGCGCGAATATGACGTGGTCGTCGCCAGCGGCGAGCAGGTCACCGCCGGCCTCCTCGCGATCACGGTCAGCGGCATGGGTGTCAATGCCCGCTCCTACATGGGCTGGCAGCTGCCGATCCGCGCGTCGGGCCACAGCTCGGCGCTGATCGACCATATCGACGGCGACATCCTCGAAGACGTGTTCGCCAAGGGCGGGATCGCGGTAATCCCGGGTTTTCAGGGCATTACCGCCGACGGGGAGGTGGCGACGCTCGGCCGCGGCGGCTCGGACACCTCCGCCGTCGCGCTCGCCGTCGCGGTCAAGGCCGACCGCTGCGACATTTACACCGACGTCGAGGGCGTCTTCACCACCGACCCGCGGATCGTCCCGCGCGCTCGAAAGCTCAGCGCCATCACCTATGAGGAAATGCTCGAGTTGGCGTCGGTCGGCGCCAAGGTTTTGCAGACCCGCTCGGTCGGCCTCGCAATGCGTTACAATATGGCGCTGCAGGTGCTCTCGTCATTCGAGGACAAGCCCGGGACATTGATCGTCGGCGACGACAGAATCGAGGAACTCGACATGGAACAGCAGCTCGTCACGGGCATCGCCCATGACAAGAACGAGGCGCGCGTCACCCTGACCGGCCTTCCCGACAGGCCGGGCACGGTCGCCGCCATCTTCGCCCCGCTCGCCAAGGCCGGCATCAACGTCGACATGATCGTCCAGAGCGGCGCCGGCATGGGAGGGACCAGCACGCTGACCTTCACCATTCCGACCGCTTCGCTCGCTCATGCCGTGGCGGAGCTCGAGAAAGCCAAGGGGGACATCGGCTTCGACAAGGTGATGACCGACACCGACGTCGTGAAGGTGAGCGCGGTCGGCATCGGCATGCGCTCCAATGCCGGCATCGCCGCCAAGATGTTCGAGACCCTGGCCGAGCGCGGGATCAACATCCTCGCCATCTCGACATCGGAGATCAAAGTCTCCGTGCTGCTGCCCGAGGAATATACCGAGCTCGCAGTCCGCGTGCTGCACACGGCCTTCGGCCTCGACGCGGAGCAAGCTGCGTGAGCGGCGAGGGACTGATCGCCGAGCCGCGCGCAGTGCATGCGAGCGTCGGCCACGCGCGGCTCAAGGAGCTGATGCATCGCGGAACCGAGTTCCTCGGCTGCGAGGTCGCGATCATGGGCGGCGCGATGAGCTGGATTTCGGAGCGGAACCTCGTGTCGGCGATTTCCAATGCCGGCGGTTTCGGCGTGATCGCCTGCGGCGCGATGTCGCCTGAGCTGCTCGACGCCGAAATTGGCGATACCAAGGCGCGCACCGCCCGGCCGTTCGGCGTCAACCTCATCACCATGCATCCCCAGCTCTCCGAGTTGATCGACGTATGCGTGAAGCATGGCGTCGGCCACATCGTGCTTGCTGGCGGCCTTCCGCCGGGCTGGGCGCTCGACAAGGTCAAGGCCAGCGGCGCCAGGCTGATGGCCTTCGCGCCCGCACTCGCGCTGGCGAAGAAGCTGATGCGCTCCAGCGTCGACGCGCTGGTGATCGAGGGGATGGAGGCGGGCGGCCACATCGGGCCGGTTTCGACCTCGGTGCTCGCCCAGGAAATCCTGCCCAACGTCAGCAAGGATATTCCGGTGTTCATCGCCGGCGGCATCGGGCGCGGCGAGGCGATCGCCGCCTACCTCGAAATGGGCGCTGTCGGAGTCCAGCTCGGCACCCGCTTCGTCTGCGCGCAGGAGTGTATCGCCCATCCGAGTTTCAAGAAGGCCTTCATCCGCGCCTCGGCGCGCGACGCGATCCCGTCGGTGCAGATCGATCCGCGGCTGCCGGTCATCCCGGTCCGGGCGCTCAAGAACCAGGAGATGGTCAATTTCGCGGCCAAGCAGCGCGAGGTCGCCCAGAAGCTCGACGAAGGGGCGATCGAAATGGCGGAGGCTCAGCTCCAGATCGAGCATTATTGGGCCGGCGCGCTCCGCCGCGCGGTGATCGACGGCGATATTGAATCCGGATCGGTGATGGCCGGCCAGTCGGTCGGCATGGTCAACCGCGAGGAGCCCGTGGCGGCGATCATCCAGGAGTTGGTCGACGAAGCCGCCGCGGCGCTGGAAAGCCGGGGCTAGCGCGCGATCCGCTCGCGGCGAGTCACCACCGCAGCGATCGCGAGAAGCGCAAGTCCGATCAGGCTGATGATTCGTCCGAGGAGCTCGTTCGGCGCTCTTCCGAGCTCGAGCCGAGTGACCGACTTGCCGGCCGGCACTTGGAAGGTGACGACGCGCTCTTTCGGCTCCGGAGCCACTGGAATGACGCGGCCGCCAGCATCGCGCACGCGCCAATGCGGGAAGTAATACCGCCGCACTGCGATCTCGGTTGCCGAGGGGCTGTCGATGGTGAGGGTCATGCCGCCGTCCTCGGCCTCTGAGACCGCGATCCTGGCGCGTGGATCGGACGCTTGCGCCAGCGGCACTTTGGCGAGCTCGACCTCGACGTCATCGGGTCCGGCGCCTTCGGTCACCTTCACGCCCGCGGGCAGATATTCGGGCGCGTCGAGATAGGCGCTACGGATTTGCGAGGCGGTCAGCGCCTGCTCCGTCGCGGTGCGGCCGATCGTATGGCGCGCCATCAGGCCGAACGCGACATAGGCCAACGCGACCAGCATTGAGCCGGCGAGCATCGCTGGATTGCGCAGCGACCAGGTCGTTGTCGCCAGCATGGTGATCGTAGCGAACTCGACGATGAGCAGGGCGCGCGAGGGAAATTGCACCAAAGCCAGCCCGGGCAATTTCCAGAACGGGGGAATAAGCCCGGCGACGATGACGACGACAAGAACCGTGACCGCGGCCCAAAGCAGGGGCCCGCGCCTTCCCTGTCCGGATTGAGGCGACGTCAGCGTTGCGGCGGCCAGCAACGCCGCGCCGACCGACAGCGGGATGATGAACAGCATCATCCGCACGCCATGCGTGCCCGACGGGAAGTTCCAGAAGAACCACGTCTCGGGACGATAGAACGCCCTGGTCAGCAAAGCCGGGTTGACGAACGAGAGCAGGCTGAGCGCCGGGATCAGGTAGATGGCCGCAAGGGCGATGCCGATCAGGCCGCCGGCAAGAGCGTTGATCAGGAAGCGAAGCGGGCGCTCCAGGCTGAGCGCGACCCAGCCGACATAGGCCGGGATCAGCAGCAGGCTGACCAGCAACGCGGTTGGCAGGTGGGTCAGGAGCAGTGCCGCATAAGCGATCGAGAGCAGCGGAAGGTAGCGGGCGCGGCCTTCGCCGAGCCGCGCCAAAGCGAGCATGATGACCGGCACCGACGCATAGGCAGTCGCTTCGGCGAGCGCTCCCCGGCAGTAGATGTCATAGAGGTGGTAAGGCGCGGCCATGTAGGCCATCGCGCCGATCAACGCCCGCCGCTCGCTGGCATGAACGCTCAGCCATGCGCGCATCGCCAGCCCCGATGCGATCAGCACGATCAGCGTGCCGATCGGCACGAACCGCTCCGAGGAGAGCGTTCCGCCGGTCAGCGCATCGACCGCGCCAGTCACCCAGAAAAAGACCGGCGGGTAGAAATAGAAGGCGGGCGTGCCCAACCCTTTCCACGCATGCGGAAGCCAGCGGGGATAGGGACTACCGTTCCTCAGCAAGTCGCCGAACTGCTCAGGCCACAGCAGGTTGAAGCGGTAATTGTCGGTGACCGTCATCCCGATCGTCAGCTCGGGCGCCATCAGCAAGAGCGCGGCCAGGAGGATGAGAAGCGAGCTTCGAAGCGACGGCCGTGCAACAGCCAGCGTCGACCGGATCGCGGGCGGAGCCGTTTCGCTGCGAACCGATATCGACACGCACTCAGTCTCCGCAACGATCGCAGGAATGGCAATGCCTCTAGGGGGCGTCGGTAAAGATTGGCTTACGTGCAGTTCGCGCTCGTCACCGTCCCGCGCTGGAACAGCCCGATTTGCGGCCTTTGGCGATGACCGTCGCGGTGGGAAAACGGCGTTAGCGAATTGTTAGGAGTCAGCGCCGTGCGCATCGATGAACCTATTCCCAGCGAAGCTTGCCGCCGCGCTTTTCCGCGATTGCCGGTGGTCCTGGCAGCTTCGGCGCTCGCGATCGCCAGGTCGCGGTCGGTGGTGGTCACCGATCTTTCACTCGAAGGCGCGCAGCTGGGCGGCCGCGATCTGCCCCCCGCCGGCGATGACCTCCTGATGCTGGTGGGCTCGCTCGACGCGATGGCGACCGTCGTCTGGCGGGAAGGCGACAAGTGCGGAGTCCAGTTCGACGAGGCGATTGCCGACGAGACGATCGTGCAGATGAAACGCGAGGGCGACTGGTCGTCGGTGGCCTGCTGGTCGCACTGACCCGACCGAACCGCTGACATCCGGCGCGTGACACGCGCGCGCTGCATCTGATAGCCGGAGCGCATGCCGCTTTCCGCCGCTGCTTCCGCCCGCGAGATCCTCACCGGCCTGCACGAGGTGATGGGCGCGCGCGGCAGCGCCCAGACGAAGCTCGACAAGGTCGTCGACCTGATCGCCGGGAAAATGGGCAGCGAGGTTTGCTCGATCTATTTGCTGCGCGACAACAAGCTCGAACTGTTCGCCACCCACGGTCTCCGCAAGGAAGCCGTCCATGTTACCCGGCTTCGTATGGGGGAGGGCCTGGTCGGCACGATCGCGGCCGAGGGACGGATTCTGAACCTCGCCGAGGCGGCCGATCATCCCGCCTACATCTACAAGCCCGAAACCGGCGAAGAGCGTTTTCATAGTTTCGCCGGGGTTCCGATCGTCAGACTCGAAAGCCCGATCGGAGTGCTCGCGGTCCAGCATGCCGAGCCCCGCCGCTACGAGGACGTCGAGATCGAGGCGCTGCAGACGGTGGCGATGGTCTTGTCCGAGATGATCGCGGCCGCCCGGCTGGTCGACGGCGCCCGCCGCAGCCGGCTGCGCAGCGCCGGGCCGCTGCGGCTTTCGGGGCTGAAGCTGGTCGCCGGAATGGCCAAGGGTGCGGCGGTCTTCCACGAGCCGCGCGTGATCGTCGAGCACACCGTCGCCGATGACATCGAAGCTGAACGCGACCGGGTTTACTCGGCCTTCCGCAAGATGCGCGAGCAGATCGACAACATGGCCAAGGAGGCCGAGTTCGGCATCGCCGGCGAACACCAGGAGATACTCGAAACCTACCGCATGTTCGCCTACGACGAAGGCTGGTCGCGGCGCATCAATTCGGCCATCGACAGCGGCCTTACCGCCGAGGCCGCGATCGAGCGCGTCCAGCAGCGGACCCGCGCCCGGATGCGCGACATCGACGATCCGCTGCTGCGCGAGCGGATGCACGACCTCGAGGACCTGTCGAACCGCCTCCTGCGCATCGTCTCGGGCCGGATGGGCACTGCGGCCCAGACCGGCCTCGCCCACGACACCGTGCTCATCGCCCGCAATCTCGGTCCGGCGGAGCTGCTCGAATATGACCGCCGCCGCCTGAAGGCGGTGCTGCTGGAAGAAGGCAGCTTGACCTCGCACATGACGATCGTCGCGCGGGCGATCGGCGTTCCAGTCATCGGCCGGCTCCACGACATCCGCCACAGCCTCGAGGACGGCGAGACGGTCCTCGTCGACGGCGACAACGGCAGCGTCATCATCCGGCCCAATCGCCAATTAACGTCCGGGTTCGACCACCGGATGACCCTGAGCCAGAAGCGCCGCGCGGAATTCGCGGCGCTGAAGAACCTGCCGGCGAGGACGGTCGACGGGGTCCAGGTGAGCGTGATGGTCAACGCCGGCCTCGCAGAGGACGCTGTCTCGCTGCCGATGACCGGTGCCGACGGCATCGGGCTGTTCCGGACCGAGTTCCAGTTTCTCGTTTCGGCGACGCTGCCCGGACGCGACCGGCAGCTGCGGCTCTACACCAAGGTGCTCGAAGCCGCGGGGGATCGGCCGGTAGTTTTCCGCACGGTCGACATCGGCGGTGACAAGGCGCTGCCGTACCTCACCGACGAGGTCGAGGAGCATGCCGAGAACCCGGCGATGGGTTGGCGCGCGCTGCGCCTTTCGCTCGACCGCTCGACCCTGATGAAAGCGCAGGCGCGCGCTCTCATCGAGGCGTCGGCAGGCAAGGTGCTGCGAGTGATGTTCCCGATGGTTTCCGAACCCTGGGAATATGAGCAGGCCCGCGCGCTGTTCGAGGCTCAGATCGAGTGGGCGCGCCAGGGTCATCGCAAGCAGCCCAGGCGCGTCGAATTTGGCGCGATGCTCGAGGTCCCGAGCCTCGCCGAAATGCTCGATCAGCTGTTGCCGCGGCTCGACTTCATCTCGGTCGGGACCAATGACCTGACCCAGTTCCTGTTCGCGGCCGACCGCTCCGATCCGCGGCTGGCCCAGCGTTACGACTGGCTCAGCCCGGCAATCCTGCGGTTCCTCAAGCGCATCCTCGACCAATCCCGCGCCGCGGCGGTGCCTGTACGCATCTGCGGGGAGATGGCCGGGCGGCCGCTGGAGGCGATGGCGCTGATCGGCATCGGCGCCGAGAATTTCTCGATCACTCCGGCGGGCGTTGGGCCGATCAAGGCGATGACGCGCTCGCTCGACGCGGCCGCCATCCGCAGCCGCATGGAGCAGCTGCTGGTCAAGCCGCCGAAGGACGTCCGCAAGGCGCTCACCGACTGGGCGAAACGCCATAATGTCACCATCGGCTAGCTTGCGGTTGACACCCGCGCCCGAGCGACTGAACAAGAGTCATGGCCAAGCGCGAACCTGACATCGAACCCGTGGAAGAAGAGCTGGCCGAGCCTGAAATTTCGCCGGTCGGCGAGCAGCTGCGCAGCGCGCGCGAGGCAAAAGGCATCAGCCTCGAGGATCTCGCCGCGCAGACGCGCATCCCCCAGCGTCACCTCGCCAGCATCGAGACCGGCGACTGGGACAATCTTCCCGCGGCCACCTACACCATCGGCTTCGCCAAGAGCTACGCGGGCGCGGTCGGCCTCGACCGCAGCGAGATCGGCAACCAGCTCCGTGAGGAGATGGGCGGGCAACGCTTCGCATCGACCTCGAACGACCTGTTCGAAGCCGCCGATCCGGCGCGCACCATGCCCAAGGGGCTGGTGATCGGCGCGATCGCCGCGGTGATCGTGCTCGTCGTGCTGATGAGCTGGCTC
>JAICVC010000004.1 GCA_025935515.1 Sphingomonas sp. | reverse complement strand
TATGCGCGGGTCAAGCGGCTCGACGAAGGCGGGCTCGAAAGCGAATCGCCGCAGAGCCCGGCACGGGCGCTGATGGGGCGGCTGGAGCGGGGGCTGAGCGGCGGCGGCTAACCGCTGCAGACGCGCGCCCGGGCGGCTGCATATTGCTCGGCGAGCAGCTCGACATAATCGGCGGCCGGCCGGACTCGGTCGACGGCGCCGATGCCCTGGCCCGATCCCCAGATGTCTTTCCACGCCTTGGACTTGGCCGATCCCTCGGAGCCGAACTTCATCGTGTCGAGGCTCCCCCGATCGAGATTGTCGGGATCGAGCCCGGCGCTGACGATCGACGATCGCAGGTAGTTGCCGTGAACGCCGGTGAAGAGGTCGGAATAGACGATGTCCGCGGCCCCGCTGTCGACGATCGCCTGCTTGTAGGAGTCCGGCGCGTTGGCCTCCTCGGTGGCGATGAAGGGCGAGCCGACATAGGCAAGGTCGGCGCCGGCGGCCAAAGCGGCGAGCACCGACCCGCCGTTGGCGATCGCGCCGGACAGGATCAGCGGGCCGTCGAACCAGGCGCGGATTTCCTGGAGCAGCGCGAACGGCGACCAGCGTCCGGCGTGGCCGCCGGCACCCGCCGCCACCGCAATGACTCCATCCGCCCCTTTCTCGACGGCCTTGCGGGCAAAGCGGTCGTCGATCACGTCGTGGAGGGTGATCCCGCCCCAGGCGTGGACGGCATCATTGAGTTCGGTCCGGGCACCCAGCGAGGTGATGACGATCGGAACCTTCCATTTCTCGCAGACCGTCATGTCCTGTTCGAACCGGTCGTTGGAACGGTGGACGATCTGGTTGACCGCGTAGGGCGCCGCTGGACGTTCGGGATGATCGCGATCCCAGGCGGCGAGCGCTTCGGTGATCTCGTGCAGCCATTCGTCGAGCAGCTCGGCCGGCCGGGCATTGAGCGCCGGGAAGCTGCCGACAATTCCGGCCGTGCACTGGGCGATCACCAGCTTCGGGTTCGAGACGATGAACATCGGCGAGCCGATGACTGGGATGCGCAGGTTCTGGAGGAGCGCCGGAAGGCTCACAGCGAATGATATTCGCGGTACCAGCGCACGAACCGGGGAATGCCCTCGTCGATGGTCGTGTGCGGATGAAAGCCATGGTCGCGCTCGATTGCGCTAATGTCGGCGAAGGTCTCGCGGACATCGCCGACCTGCATCGGCTTGGGATCGAGCAGCGCCTTGAGGCCGGTTTCCTGCTCGAGCAGCTCGACCACGCGCATAAGGTCTTCGCTGCGGCTGTTGCCGATATTGTAGATCGCGTGGGGGCTGGTGCTGCCACCGGCCTTGACCTGCCCGTCGTCCGCTGGCGGCCCGTCCAGGCAGGCGATGACTCCGCGGACGATGTCGTCAATGTAGGTGAAGTCGCGCCGCATCTCGCCGCCGTTGAACAAGGGCAGCGGCTCGCCTGCGTAGAGCGCCCGCGCGAAAATCCACATCGCCATGTCGGGCCGGCCCCACGGGCCATAGACGGTGAAGAAGCGCAGCCCCGTCTGCGGCAGCCGGTAGAGGCTCGAATAGCTTTCGCTGAGGAGCTCGTCGGCCTTCTTGGTCGCGGCGTACATCGAGAGCGGGTGGTCGACCCGGTCTTCGACGCGGAAGGGCAGGCTCTTGTTGCCGCCGTAAACCGACGAGGATGAGGCGTAGACCATGTGCAACGGCTGTCGGGCGCGAGCGAGCTCCAGCATGTTGCAATGGCCGACCAGGTTGGCCTGGACGTAGGCTTGGGGGTTCTCGAGGCTGTAGCGGACTCCGGCCTGGGCGCCGAGATGGACGATGCCGCCGATCTCGACCGTGTCGGCAAAGGCTTTCAGGGCCTGCGCATCGGCGAAGTCGACGCGCTCGAAGCGGAAGCGGTTGCCGAACTGTTGCTCCAGACCCGTTAGGCGTGCCTGCTTCAGCCTGGGGTCGTAATAATCGTTGAGGTTGTCGATCCCGACCACCGCGTCGCCGCGCTCCAGCAAAGCGCGCGCCGTCGCCGAGCCGATGAATCCCCCAACCCCCGTGACCAGAACCGCCATGGCCGTTCCTTAGGGGGTGCAGTCCGGAGCGCAAAGGCCCTAGGGGCGTGACCATGGAGCGCAGCTGGAGCTTCGCGATCGACCGCGGCGGCACCTTCACCGACGTGGTCGCGCGCTCGTCGGACGGGCGGGTGCGAGTCGAAAAGCTGCTGTCCGAGAACCCGGGACAGTACGACGACGCTGCGCTCGAGGCGATCCGGCGCGTGCTCGCCGACGAAGGCGGCGAGCTGGCCGAGGTGCGCATGGGGACGACGGTGGCGACCAACGCCCTACTCGAACGGAAAGGCGAGCGGGTGGCATTGGCGATCACGCGCGGCTTCGGCGATGCGCTGCGGATCGGATACCAGGCGCGGCCGGACATTTTCGCGCGCCACATCGTGCTACCGTCGATGCTGTACGAGCAGGTGGTCGAGATCGACGAGCGCGTCGCGGTCGATGGCGAGGTGTTCACACCGCTCGACGAGGCGCAAGCGCGCAACGCTCTTCAATCGGTTCGCGAAACCGGCATCGACGCGCTCGCGATCGTCCTGATGCACGGCTGGCGCTAGGTCGAGCATGAAGCTCGGTTGGCCGCGATCGCGCGTGAGCTGAGGTTCGCCCAAGTCTCGGTCAGCCATGAGGTCGCGCCGCTGATCAAGCTTGTCGGGCGCGGCGATACGACGGTGGTCGACGCCTATTTGTCACCGGTGTTGCGCCGGTACGTGGATCGGGTCGCAGCCGGATTGCCCGCCGCGACCGATCTCCACTTCATGCAGTCGAACGGCGGCCTCGCCGAGGCGACGGCCTTCCGCGGCAAGGATGCGATCCTGTCGGGTCCGGCCGGCGGCGTCGTCGGAATGGTCGCCGCCAGCGCGCCCCATGGAAATGCGCCGCTGATCGGCTTCGACATGGGCGGGACCTCGACCGACGTCTCGCATTACGCCGGCCAGTTCGAGCTGGCCGACGAGAGCGTCGTCGCCGGCGTGCGGATCCGCGCGCCAATGATGCAGATCCACACCGTCGCCGCCGGTGGCGGGTCGATTTGCCGTTTCGACGGAATGCGCTTCCGGGTCGGGCCGGAGAGTGCGGGGGCCAACCCCGGGCCGGCCTGCTACCGGAACGGCGGGCCGTTGACCGTCACCGACTGCAACCTGTTCCTGGGGCGCATCGACCCGGCGCAATTCCCGGCGGTATTCGGGCCGAACGGCGATCAGCCACTCGATCCTGGCGCAGCGCGAAATCGCTTGCAGCAAGTGGCGGACCAGCTCGCCGGCGCGAGGAGCCTCGAGGAGATCGCCCAAGGCTTCCTCGACATCGCGGTCGACAATATGGCGGCCGCAATCCGCAAAATCTCGATCGCGCGCGGCCATGACGTCTCGCGCTACACGCTCGCCTGCTTTGGCGGCGCCGGGGGCCAGCATGCCTGCGCGGTCGCCGATGCGTTGGGGATGGAGCGGATCCTCATTCACCCGCTTGCGGGCGTGCTCTCCGCCTATGGCATCGGCATCGCCGATGTGAAGGCGATCCGCGAGACGAGCTGGCTGAGACCGCTCAACGAGGATTTTTCATCGGCGCTGACCGATCTCGAGCAGCGGGCGCGCGACGCGCTGCTCGAGCAGGGCCTGCATGGCGAACGGATCGAACTCATGCGGCGCGCGCGGTTGCGGACCGCGGGCAGCGACACGACGCTGGAGATGGGGTTCGGGCCAGCCGAAGAGATGCGCGCCGCGTTCGCTGAGCTCCATCGCCGCCGTTTCGGCTATTGGGACGAGGGGGCAGAGGTCATCGTCGATGCGCTGGTCGTCGAGGCTGTTGGAAAATCCTCCCCGGAACGGGGAGGTGGCAGCTCCGCAGGAGCTAACGGAGGGGGGCCCCTCCACCATCCTTCGGATGGTCCCCCTCCCCGTTCCGGGGAGGACTTCGTCGGCCCCGCTCTCATCTTCGAACCGACGTCTACCATTGTCGTCGAGCCAGGTTGGCGCGCGGTGCGCGCGGGCGACGGGACGCTGGTTCTAACCCGCGCCGTTCCCCTCAACCGCGCGAAGGCGATCGGCACCGACGTCGATCCCGTCCGGCTGGAGATTTTCAACAACCTGTTCATGGCCATCGCCGAGGAAATGGGAGTCGCGCTGCAATCGACCGCGACCAGCGTCAACATCAAGGAGCGGCTCGATTTTTCCTGCGCGATCTTCGACTCGGAGGGCGCGCTGATCGCCAACGCGCCGCATATCCCGGTCCACCTCGGATCGATGGGCGAGAGCATCCGGCGGATCATCGACACGCGCGGCGAGGGCAGGGACGGGCGCGGAATCCGGCCCGGAGATGCCTACGTGCTCAACGATCCATACCGCGGCGGCACGCACCTACCGGACATCACGGTGATCGTGCCGGTGTTCTATTCCTCCCCGGAACGGGGAGGGGGACCGGCGAAGCCGGTGGAGGGGCCGGAGACTGTGGAATCGACCCCTCCGTCAGCTCCGCTGCCACCTCCCCGTTCCGGGGAGGATTTTCCATCCGCCTTCGTCGCGGCGCGCGGCCATCACGCCGATGTCGGTGGAATTGCGCCTGGATCGATGCCTCCAGACAGCCGCAGTATCGACCAGGAAGGCGTGATGATCGACAATGAACTGCTGGTCGATGAAGGCCATTTCCGCGAAGCCGAGATGCGCGCGCTGCTCGGCGCCGGCGAATGGCCGGCGCGCAACGTGGACCGCAACATCTCCGACCTCAAGGCCCAGCTCGCCGCCTGCGTGCGCGGTGCCGAAGTCCTCGCTGCAACCGCGCGCGACTATGGCGCGGAAGTGGTCGCCGCCTACATGCGGCATGTCCTCGCCAATGCCGAGGAGTCGGTGCGGCGATTGCTCGGGCGCCTCGACGACGGCGAGTTCGACTATGAGATGGACAATGAAGCGCACGTCCGAGTGAAGATCAGCATCGACAAGGCGACGCGCTCGGCCACGTTCAATTTCACCGGCACCAGCGGTCAGCTGCCCGACAATTTCAACGCGCCATTTTCGATCGCGCGTGCCGCTTCGCTCTATGTCGTGCGCACGCTCATCGATGACGCGATCCCGATGAACGACGGCTGCTTGCGGCCGATCGAGCTGGTCGTTCCCGAAGGCTCGATGCTCAACCCCGAGTATCCCGCTGCGGTCGTCGCCGGCAATGTCGAGACCAGCCAAGTGGTCACCGACGCTCTGTTCGCGGCGACCGGTCGGCTCGCACCGAGCCAGGGGACGATGAACAACTTCACCTTCGGCAATGAGCGCCACCAATATTATGAGACGATCGCCGGCGGCTCGGGCGCCGGGCCGGATCACGATGGGACGAGCGCCGTGCAAACCCACATGACCAACAGTCGGCTCACCGACCCGGAGATCCTGGAGGCGCGGCTGCCCGTTCGGCTCGACCAGTTCGCGATCCGCCGCGGCTCAGGCGGGCAGGGGGCGCATCGCGGCGGCGACGGCGTGGTCAGGGCGGTCACGTTCCTCGAGCCGATGCGGGCGAATATCCTCGCCAACCGCCGCCGGCTACCGCCCAGGGGGATCAGGGGCGGAGCGGATGCCGAGGCCGGGCGCAACTGGGTCGAGCGGACGGACGGCACGGTCGAAATGCTGAGCGCGACTGGTTATGCCGAGGTGCGGCCCGGAGATCGGTTCGTGATCGAGACTCCGGGCGGGGGAGGGTTCGGCAGGAGGGGTGAATGATCGATTATTGGCCCCTCCTCGGCATCGCGCTGGTCGTCGTCGGGTTCGCGCTGCGGTTCAATCCGCTTCTGGTCGTCGCGGTCGCTGCGATCGTCACCGGCCTGCTCGGCCACCTGCCGTTCCTGAAAGTGCTGGCGACGCTCGGCCATGGCTTCAACGAGAACCGCTATGTCACGATCATCTGGATCATCCTGCCGGTCGTCGGCCTGTTGGAGCGATACGGATTGCAGGAGCAGGCGCGGGTTCTAATCGCCGGCATTCGCGGCGCGACCGCGGGCCGGCTGCTGATCGTCTATCTCGCGATCCGCCAGATCCTCTCCGCGCTCGGCCTGACTACGGTCGCGGGGCATCCGCAGACCGTGCGGCCGCTCGTCGCGCCGATGGTGGTCGCCGCCGCGGAGAAGCAGCACGGCCAGCTCGACGAGGACACCACGGAGCATGTGAAAGCGATGGCGGCGGCCACCGACAATGTCGGGCTGTTCTTCGGCGAGGATATTTTCCTCGCGATCGCGTCGATCCTGCTGATCCAGGGCTCGCTCGCAAGCTTCGGGATCGCGCTGACGCCCTTCCAGCTGTCGGTGTGGGCGATACCGACCGCGATCTGCGCCTTCCTGATCCATGGGACGCGGCTGCTGTTGCTGGATCGGCGGCTCAAGTCCTCCCCGCAACGGGGAAGTGGAAGCATCGCAGGTGCTGACGAAGGGGGCCCCCTCCACCCCTCGCCTTCGGCGAGCGGTCCTCCTCCCCGTGCCGGGGAGGATTTATGATCAACCTGCACTGGCTTTATGTCCTCGCCGGCGCGGTCTTCGCCGGGTTCGCGATCGGCACCGCGCGCGACCCGACCAATCGGAAGCGCTGGGGCAACGCCGCCTTCTGGCTGCTGCTTGCGACAAGCTTCTGGTTCGGGGACTTGCTTGGCGACGTTGGCAACGGCGTCTTGGTGCTTGCGCTGGTGGCGATCGCGGGCTTGCATCTGCTCGGCCGCGGAACCCGGGAGTCGACGACTCCGGAAGAACGCGAGCAGTCGTCGCAACGCTATGGCAACAAGCTGTTCCTGCCCGCGCTGATCATCCCGTTCACCGCGTTCGTCGGGACCTTGCTGTTCAGCTACACGCCGCTCAAAGGCTTGAACCTGATCGATCCCAAGGCGGTGACCCTGGTGCTGCTCGGTTGCGGCGTGATCATCGCGATGGCCGTCTCCTACGCATGGCTGCGGCCGCCGGCGCTCGCGGGAATCGACGAAGGGAGCCGGCTTGCCGATGCGATCGGCTGGGCGATGGTGCTGCCGCAGATGCTCGCCTCGCTCGGCGTGATCTTCGCCGCGGCCGGAGTCGGCACCACGATCGGTGCGATCGTCGGGGCGATCATCCCTCAGGGCAGCATCTTCCTCGCCGTATTGCTGTATGCGCTCGGCATGGTCGCATTCACGATGATCATGGGCAACGCCTTCGCCGCTTTCCCGGTGATGGCGGCGGCGATCGGAGTGCCGATCCTGATCCAGGCCGACGGCGGCAATCCGGCGGTGATCGGCGCGGTCGGGATGCTGGCCGGCTTCTGCGGGACTTTGATGACCCCCATGGCCGCCAACTTCAACATCGTCCCCGCGGCGCTGCTGGAGCTCAAAAACCAGTATGGCGTAATCAAGGTGCAGGTTGCGACTGCGATCCCCCTGCTGATCGCGAATATCGCAATCCTCTACGTCGCGGGATTCCGTTTGTGATGCAACTCGACGCCGCGCTCGCCTCGCGCATGGCGCGGATCGCGCTTGGTCATGTGACGAGGGAATATCCGCACAAGCTCGATCATGTCATGGAGAGCGACCAAGACGCTTTGACGCCCCGCGTGCTGCATCCGATCTTCTTCGGCAGCTATGACTGGCACAGCTGCGCGCATGGCTGGTGGACGCTGCTGACCCTGCGCCGGCTGTTCCCGCAGATCGCGGAAGCCGACGCGATCGCCGAACTCGCCGACGCCAGCTTCACTGCGGAAAAGGCCGGCGCCGAGCTCGCCTATCTCGGCAGCCCGACGAGCCGCGGCTTCGAGCGGCCCTATGGCTGGGCGTGGCTGTTGTATCTGCACCTCGAAACCACGCGGCACGCCGAGCAATGGTGCGGCGAGCTCCAGCCGCTGGCCGAGGCGTTCGCCGAACGGCTGCGCGCCTATCTCGAGGTCATGACCTACCCGATCCGGGTGGGCACACATTTCAACACCGCTTTCGCGCTGATCCTGTCGCTCGAATGGGCCGAGGCGTTCGATCCTACGCTCGCGAACCGGATCCGGGAGCGCGCGCTTCACTGGTATGGAAGCGACCGTGACTGCCAGGCGTGGGAGCCGGGCGGCGACGAGTTCCTGTCGCCGGCGCTGACCGAGGCCTTGTGCATGGCGCGCACCCAGCCTGAGGTTTTCCCCGCGTGGTTTGGGCATTTCCTGCCGGGCGTCATTAACCGGCAGCCCGCCAGCTTGTTCGAGCCGGCGATCGTCAGCGACCGCAGCGACGGCAAGATCGCGCACCTCGACGGCACCAATCTCAGCCGCGCCTGGTGCTGGCAGGGGATCGCGCCGCTTTTGCCAACCGCCGAGCGGGCGATCGCCCAAGGCGCGGCGGACACCCATCTCGCGGCGGCGCTGCCGCACATATCCGGGGACTATATGGGCGAGCATTGGCTCGCGAGCTTCGCGCTGCTCGCGTTGCTGGTGCGCGAGAGGGAAGACGCATGACCGACACCAATGCTCTCAGCGCCGATTTCCGGAAGTACGACCAGGTCGAGAAGGCGCATACCTATCGGCTCGCCGAGCACGAGAGCGACGAGTTCGACCAGCATTACGAGATCGCCACGCTCGACATCGGGCCGTTCCTTCATGGCGAAGCGGAGGACAAGGCGCGCTTTGCCAATGCCTTCGCATCGGCGCTGGAGGAAATCGGCTTCGCGGTTCTAGTCGGGCATGGCGTCGACCCGGCGCTCTACGACGAGGTGGACGAGCAGGTCCTCGAGCTGTTCGAAACCACGTCGCTCCAGGACAAGATGCGTTTTGCGGCGGAGCGCCACGGTTCGGTCGCACAAGGCTATTTCCCGATGGAGCATACCAGCGAAATCCATCCCGACCTGGTCGAGGGCTGGGTGTGGTGCCGCCGCGCGTTCGACGTCCCGCAACAGCGCGAGGTCCCGTTTCGCGCCGAGGACTATTGGCCCCGCGCCGAGTTTGAGGGCGGGTTCCGGCGGCTGGTGCTTGCCCATGAGCAACTGTTCAAACCGATCGCGCAGGCGATGCTCCAGGGGCTTGGTTGCGACCCGCACCTGCTCGACGCGAAGCTGACTGGCACCAACTTTGGCCTGCGCCTCAATTATTATCCGCCGATGAGCGAGGAGCAGGAGCGGTCCGGTGCCGGGCGACTGCTGGGACATGAGGATGTCGACCTGTTCACGCTGCTCCCAGCCGCGCGGGTCGACGGCCTGCAGGTGTGGAATCACCGCAGCGGGAAATGGGTCCGGCTCAGCCCGCCGCGCGGGTCGCTGATCATCAACACCGGCGATTACATGCAACGCATTTCGAACGACCGGCTGCCGTCGACCACGCATCGCGTCGGCAAGCCGAGCGACGCATCGCATCGCGAACGGCCGCGCGTCTCGTTCGCGACCAACGTCTATCTGTGGGAGGACGAGGTGCTGGAGGTGCTTCCCGGCCTCGGCGAACCCAAATATCCGCCGATCAAGGCCATCACCTTCCACACCCGCAGCACGGCCAAATTCTACGGCGACGATTACGCCGTGGAGACCGCGTAGCGCCCGCATTGAACCGCGCTCCGGCGGGCGCGCACAGATGGCTCGGGTCCTCCGCCGATGTCATTCATGTTCCCGCCAGTTCGACGAAGGCAAGCGGTCCGCAGGCCATTGCTCGAAGCGGCGCGGCGATGGGTGAGAAGGGAGCTTCACCGGCACGGGGAAGCAACGCTGTGCCGCGGCACCGCAATCGCGCTGATGGCCAACCTCGTGCTGTTTCCCGGCCGCTTCTCGCCCGCTTCACGCACTATCGGACGGGCATATGCCTATCTTTTCTGGCGCCCGGCGAACGCCGGAGAGTGGCTCGACCTGGTGGCGGCGTTTCTGCTTTGGCCGGTCGCTATCCTCGTCACGGTGATTCGCTACACGCGGCGGAATGGAACTGTTGTCGCCACGCAATTCGGCCATTCAAAGCGGCGCCAAGCGGCCGAACAGTTGAAGGTCTGCCTGACCTCGGGGCTGCTGCCGCCGTGGTATTACATCTTCGAGCTTCACCGGCCCGGCGCAATGGATTGTGCGCGCGATTACCTGACGCGCGGCGAGACCAAGCATGGCGCCTACAAGCTGCTGGCGATGGCGCGCGGATCTTCCTCGCCGCTGGGGGACAAGGAAAAGTTCGCGCGATTCTGTGCCGAGCGACAAGTGAGCGCTCTGCCCTCCGTCATGTCCGTGCATGACGGAGAAGTGCGATGGAATGGCGGCGCCGTTGGCTCGCTTCCGCAAGCCGATCTGTTCGTGAAACCGGTGCATGGCCGCGGGGGCAGGGGGGCGGAGCGCTGGGACCATGTCGCCGATGGCAGCTATCGTCACACCGGCGGCGAGCGGCTTTGCGCGGATGCGCTCATCGAGCGGTTGCGCGCAATGTCCGCCTGGCAGCCGCTCCTCGTGCAGCAAAGGGTGCGGAACCATCCGACGATGAGCGATCTCACCAACGGCGCGTTGAATACCATCCGGATGATCAGCTGCCTGGACGAACGGGAACAGCCGGAGCTGATCGGCGCGGTGTTGCGGATGGCCGTGGGCGAGAATGTGACGGTCGACAATGTCCATGCCGGCGGGATCGCCGCGGCCGTCGACCTCGCAACCGGACGAATGGCCCGCGCAACCTATGCGGGTTTCGATTCCAGCATGGGGTGGATCGACCGGCATCCAGAGACGGGCGGTGCGATCACGGGCCGGTCGCTGCCAATGTGGGACGACGTCTGCGATCTCGTTCGGCGAGGGCATTCGGCTTTTTGCGACTGGGCGGTCGTCGGCTGGGACGTCGCAATCACCGCCGACGGCCCGCGGCTGGTCGAAGGCAACAGCGGTCCCGATGTCGACCTGATCCAGCGGCCGCTCGGGACGGCATTCGGCAACGCCCGGTTCGGCGAGCTGCTCGCATTCCATCTCGAGAAGTCCGAACAGGCCTGGCGGACTTAGGACCCGCACTCCGGCGCCGAGGCCGAGCCCGCCTTGATGGCGTCGCCGGGAAGCGGCTGGCAGACCGGCGTAGTCCGCAGCAGGGTATCGCCGCCGATCGACTGGTAAAGCGTGACGATATTCTGCGCCGCGGTCAGCTTGGTGAGCACCATCTGTTGCTGCGCCGAATAATAAGAACGCTGCGCATCGAGCACGGTCAGGAACGGGTCGATTCCGGCGCGGTACCGCGCCTCGGTCAGCACATAGGTATCGGCGGTCGCCGCCTGCTGGCGCTGGCGTGCGGCGATTTCATCGTTGATGGTGCCGCGGCGGGCAAGCGCATCCGCGACTTCGCGGAAGGCGGTCTGGATCGCCTTCTGGTAGGTGGCGACTGCGGCATTGCGCTGCGCCTGGCTCTGGCGGACGCCGGCGCGGCCGGCGCCGGATTGGAAGATCGTATAGGTCGCGTCGGCGCCGGCGCTCCAGCCGAAGGCGCCGCCGGTGAACAGCTTCGCGAGCGCGCTACTGGCAAAGCCGAGCAGGCCGGTCAGGGTGATCCGTGGAAACAGGGCAGCGCGCGCCGCACCGATTTGAGCATTGGCGGCGCGCAGCTGGTATTCGGCTTCGAGCACGTCCGGACGCCGCAGCAGCACATAGGAATCCAGTCCCGCTGGAACCGGCGCGATCTTCCCGAACGCATCGTCGATCGAACCCGACAGGAGCCTGGGATCGATCGGGGCTCCGACCAGCAGCTGCAGGGCATTGACGTCCTGCGCTACCGCGGTCCGCTGTCGGGCGAGATCGGCCTGGGCCTGGCTCAGGATCTGCTCCGCCTGGCGAAGGTCGGTGCGCGGTGCGACGCCGCCTTGCAGCCGGATGCGGGTCAGGTTGACGCTTTTCTGCGCGCTGGTGGCGGTCTGCTCGGCGATGAGGCGCAGGCTGGAATCCGCGGCATGGTCGAGCCAGGCGCCGGCAACCGCTGCGACCAGGCTGAGCCGGGTCGCGCGGGCCCCGGCCTCGGTCGCGAGATAGCGCTCGAGCTGGACATGGGTCAGCGAACGGACCCGGCCGAACAGGTCGAGCTCGAAATTCGGCACCTGGAGCCCGAGGTTGTAGCTGTCGCTGTCGCCGGTGACGGTGGCGCCGGCACCGGCGTTGACGGTCGGCAATTGCTGGGCGCGCTGAATCCGAACCTGCTCGCGCGCCGCGGCGATGTTCGATGCAGCCACCATCAGGTCGCGGTTGTTGGCGATCGCCTGCGCGATCAACGTCTGCAGCCGCGGGTCCTGGAAGACCTGGTTGTACGTGAGGACCGGGATCCCGGCCTCGGCCTGCGCGAGATAGGGATCACCTACCGGCCACGATGCGGGGATCGCGGGGTTCGGCCGAACGTAGCTGGGCTCCATCGTCGTGCACGCAGTCGACAGCAAGGCGATCAGCGCCACCGCACGCTTCATGCTTCCGCCTCCCGCCGGCGGCGGAGCCGTTCGCGCAGCGCCTTCACCCCGTCGCGGACTCCGCGGCGCACGAGCACGAAGAAGAATGGGATGTAGAAAATCGCGAACATCGTCGCGGTCAGCATGCCGCCGATGACCGCGGTGCCGATCGCCATCCGGCTGTTCGCGCCCGCCCCGGTCGCGAGCGCGAGCGGGAGCACGCCGAAGATGAACGCGAAGCTGGTCATCAGGATCGGGCGAAGCCGGATCTTCGCAGCCTCGATCGCAGCGTCGATGACGCGCTGCCCCTGGCGCTCCGCGCGCTCCGCGAATTCGACCATCAGGATCGCGTTCTTGGCGGAAAGGCCCATGGTCGTGATCAGCCCGACCTGCAAATAGACATCGTTCTGAAGCCCGCGCAGCGTCACGAACAACACCGCGCCGATCAGGCCCAATGGAATGACCAGAAGCACCGCCACCGGAATCGACCAGCTTTCGTAGAGCGCGGCGAGGCACAGGAAGACCACGATCAGGGCGACCGCGTAGAGGATCGGCGCCTGCCCCGAAGACAGTCGTTCCTGATAGGATTGGCCGGCCCAGGCGACGTCGATGCCGGGGACCTGCGAAGCCAGATTCTCGATGATGCCCATCGCGTCGCCCGAGCTGACGCCCGGCGCGCCTTGGCCCGAAATCTCGAACGACGGATAGCCGAGGAAGCGCGAGGCGCTGGTCGGAGTCGTCTGCCACGCTGTCTGCGCGAACGAGGAGAACGGGACCATTGCGCCCTGGTTGTTGCGCACGAACCACTGGTCGATGTCGTTGGGCTCGGCCCGGTAGGAGGAATCCCCCTGGACGTAGACGCGCTTCACCCGGCCGCGATCGACGAAGTCGTTGACGTAGCGGCCGCCCCAGGCCGTCGAGAGCGTGCTGTTCACATCGCCCGAGCTCAAACCGAGCGCAGCGACACGCTGCTGGTCAATATTGACCTTGAGGCTGGCGACGTCGGGAAGCTCGGTGGGCCGGACAGAGGCGAGCTTCGGCTCAGCCGTCGCGGCCGCGAGAAGGCGATCACGCGCAGCCTCGAACTGCTCGGTCGTCATCCCGCCGGTATTGAGCAGTTCCATGGTGAAGCCTGACGACTGGCCGAGACCCCGGATCGCGCCCGGGACGAGCGCGAACACCTGGGCGTCGCGAAGTCCGCGGAACGCGCCCGCGGCGCGCTGGACGATGGCGTCGGCGCTATTCTCCTTCCCCTCGCGCTTGTCGTAGTCGGCAAGATTGAGGAATGCCTGGCCGGTATTCTGCCCCGCGGCGCCCTGGCCACCGCCGGCAACCGTGAAATAGGTTCTCACATTGTCCTTCTCGGGCCCGCGCAGGAAGTAGTTCTCGACCTGCGCCTGCACTGCTCGAGTGCGGGTCATGGTCGCTCCCGCGGGAAGCCGGAACTGGACGAACGCGGCGCCCTGGTCTTCGGTCGGCAGGAAGCCGGTCGGAAGCCGGAAGAACAGCAGGACCAGCAGCGCGAGAACGCCGCCATAGATGCCGAGGAACAGCCATTTGCGGTCGACGACCCGGCTGACGCTGTGGACGAACCAGTTGCGAAAGCGGTCGAAGCCAGTGTTGAACCTGACGCGTCCGGCTTCCACCGCGTGCGCCACTTTGGGTACGGAGCGGCCTAGCCAGGTCTCGTCGACGGTCGAGTGGTTGCGCCGAAGGAGGTTGGCGGCGATTGCCGGGCTCAAGGTCAGCGCGATGAACACCGACAGCGCCATCGCCGAGACGATTGTCGCCGAGAACTGGCGATAGATGACGCCGGTCGAACCGCCGAAGAAGACCATCGGCAGGAACACGGCGGAAAGCACCAGGGCGATCGCGACGAGTGCCATCTGGATCTGATTCATCGACGCGATGGTCGCATCGCGCGGAGTCATCTCAGGATTCTCGTGCATCAGCCGCTCGACGTTCTCGACTACGACGATCGCGTCGTCGACGAGCAGGCCGGTGGCCAGCACCAGCCCGAACAGCGTCATCGTGTTGATCGAGAATCCCAGCGCGTAGAGTATTGCGAAGGTGCCGAGCAGCACGACCGGCACCGCGATGAACGGTATCAGGGTCGCGCGCCAGCTCTGCAGGAACACGAACATCACGAGGACGACGAGCACGATCGCCTCGAACAGGGTCTTCACCACTTCCCGGACCGACAGCTTGATGAAATCGCTGGTGTCGTTGGCGTAGGCGTAATTGAACCCGGTGGGCATGCGCGGCGCGATTTCCGCCACCTTGGCCTTGACGAGGTTGGCGGTGCGGAGGGCGTTGGCGCCCGGCTCGAGCGAGATGCCGATGCCTGCCCCCGGGTGGCCGTTGGCGCGGATGGTCGCCGAATAATTGTCGGCGCCAAGCTCCACCCGGGCGACCTCCCCGAGGAGAACCCGGCCGCCGGAAGGGTCGGCCTTGACGATGATGTTGCGGAATTGCTCGGGCGTCTGCAGCCGCGATTGCGCGGTCACGGTGGCGTTTAGCTGCTGGCCTTCGGGCTGCGGCAGGCCGCCGATCTCGCCGGCCGCGACCTCGGTATTCTGGTTCTGCAACGCGGTGATGACGTCGCTCGGCATCAGCCCGAAGCTCGCGAGCTTGTGCGGGTCGAGCCAGATCCGCATCGCGTAGGAGGAGCCGAACACATTGACGTCGCCGACTCCGGGGACTCGCGACAGCTCGTCCTGCATGTTGGTCGTCAGCCAGTCCGAGACGTCGAAATTGGTGCTTTTATTGGTCTCGTCGAAAATGCCGACGATGAGCAGCAGGTCGGGCGATCCCTTGGTCACTCGGACACCCTGCTGCTGGACCTGCTGGGGCAGCCGCGAGATGGCGGTCTGGATTGCGTTCTGGACCTGGACCTGGGCGATGTCCGGATCGATGCCCTTGTCCAGGATGACGCTGATCGAGACCTGCCCGCGAGCCGTCGAGGAGGACTGGAAGTAGAGCATCCCGTCGATCCCGGTGAGCTGCTGCTCGAGCACCTGCGTGACGCTGCTTTCGATGGTCGCCGCGGAGGCGCCCGGGTAGCTCGCGCGGATATTGATCTGGGTCGGCGCGACGTCCGGATATTGGGCGACCGGGAGCGAGACGATCGCGCCGATCCCCATCAGCATGATGATGATTGCGATCACCCAGGCGAAGATCGGGCGATCGATGAAAATCCTGGACATCGGCTAGCGGCTCTGGCCGGCGTTCGCGTTCGGTCCCGCCGGCGCCCTGCCGACCCGCTGCGGCGCGTTTGCCGCGACCGGCTTGATCTGCGCGCCGTCCTTGAGGTTCGCGGTCCCCTGCGTGATGACCTTTTCCCCGGGAGCGAGGCCGCCGGTGACGACCCAGTTGGTGCCGATCGTGCGGTCGGCCCGGACGGTCCGCTGGACCGCGCGGTTGCCGGGACCGACCACGAACAAGGTCGCGTTACCCTGCGGATCGCGGGTGATCGCCGGCTGCGGCACCAGGATCGCGGAGGTTTGCACCGCCTGCGCGAACTGGGCGGTGACATACATGCCGGGCAAAAGGATCGACTGCGGGTTTGGAAAGCGGGCGCGGATCGTCACCGTGCCGGTGCCCTGGTCGACGATCACTTGGCTGAACTCGACCGTGCCGGTGTAGCCGTAGATGGAGCCGTCCGGCAGCTTCAGGCGGACCTGCGCGCTGGTCGGCACAGCGCCGCCGCCTTGCGCCAGCGCCTGGCGAAGGTTGAGGAGGTCCGCGGCCGACTGCTGGATGTCGACATAGACCGGATCGAGCCGAGTGATCGTCGCCAGCACGTCCGCCTGGTTGGCGGTCACCAGCGCGCCCTCGGTGACATTGGACAGACCGATCCGGCCGGTGATCGGCGCCGGGACGCGCGTGAAGCGCATGTTGACCTGGGCGGTCCTCAGCGCGGCACTGTTCTGCGCGACCGCGGCATCGGCCTGGCGGGTGGCGGCGAGCGCGTCGGTATAGTCCTGCTTGGCAATCGCCTCCAGGTCGGCAAGCGGCTTGTCACGCGACGCCTTGGTCCGTGCCGCGACCGAACTTGCGCGCGCGCGCGGGAGGTTGGCGGCCGCCTGCGCCTGCTGGGCGGCATAAATGCTGGGGTCGATCTGGTAGAGCGTCTGGCCCTGGCGGACGATCGAGCCTTCCTGGAACAGTCGCTTGAGGATGACTCCCGACACCTGCGGCCGCACGTCCGACACCTGGTAAGCAGCCACGCGGCCGGGAAGCTCCTGTTGGATCGGGGCGCTGCCTTGCTGGACGACGACAAAGCCGACGATAGCGGGCCCTCGCTGCCCACCGCGGCCGCCACCGCCTTGCGGATCGCCGGCGCTGCCGCAACCGGCCAACAGAAGCATTGCTCCGAAGGCTGCGAGCGTCCGGCGAGGCGAGAGTAAGGCAGTCACGGGTGCGGCCAATTTCGATTGTCTCTCTGGATTGCAAGCCCTCGAGGGCCTGTGGAGCGGGCAAGATGAACGTCACCCGGCGGCTAGGTTAACTTTCGAAAAGACCCGCGCTTCCTTCGACGAACGGGCGAGGAGAACCGACAATCGTCAGCAAGCTGCCTCGCCAGCTGCGGGACAAGGTTGGCAGCCTGGAATTAGTTCAAGGGATTGAGATCGTCCGGACGCCGGTGTCGAATCGTGACGGCTTGCCGGAGATGAACACCGTTTCCTCCAGCGACCCCTGGACCCAGGGGGTCTGCTCGCCGTGGGTCAGCGCGACGACGTCCTTGGTGACGTCGGCAAGCACCTCATCGAGCGCCTTGGGCTGGCTGAGCGCCTTGACCAGCGATCGCGTGAACGGGCTGTTCCCCGAAGATCCGACGCCGTCATAGGCGACGTTGCCGGGGTCGGTCGCGAAAATGACCTTCACCCCGCGTCCCTGGAGCTGGAACTGGGCCAGCCCCTTGGTCGACCGCAGGGCCGCCGAGTCGAGTGGAATCGCGGTGATCTTTGCTTGCCCGACGGCGCGCGTGTCCAGTTCGGCGCCAGTGGTTTCCGAGCTGAAAAGCTGGATTGAGCGTCCGGCGGTGGTGGCGATATTCTGCCGCGCGAACGGATTGTTCCGGCAAGCATCGAGGAACAGCAGCACCATCCGGGCCCGCTGCCGCGCCTGGACGACGACTTCCGCAATCGCGATCAACGCCGACGCATCGTCGGAGAGGATGTAATTCGCACCGTTTATCTGAACGCCGTGCCCGGCGTAGTAGATGAAGGCGATATCGGTCTTTTTGAGGCTGTTGAGGTAGTGGTTGACCGAGCTCCTGAGCTCCTGGACGTTCGGGTCCCTGACGAAAGAGACTCGGCGGCCGGGAACCGACCGCAGAAAGTCCGCGACGACGGTGGCGTCGGAAACCGTGTTGTCGAGATGGAAGTTCGGCGGCGCCCGGCGGTACGAAATGCCGATCACCAACGCGTTCACCGATTGATCCGGCTTCGGCGCGGCCGCGTTGGCCGCCGGACCGACCATCAGATTGACCGCCACGACGGCGACGCCGACAAGGAAATGGCGTCTCAGCATAAGCACGTTCTTGCCCCAATTTCCGGCTTCGCCAATTACATGACGTTGCCATAACCGGCAATGTCCAAGCTGCGCCGGGGACAACGAATTCGTCAACAAACCCTTCAATAAGAGTTGTTAACAGCCTCCTTTTCTGATTTGCTGCGACGGGCATTGAAATGGGGGTCTCAATGAAAACCCGGGCTTATCTCGCTTTCGCATCCATGCTGCTGGTGCCATCGGTCGCGCATGCCGACGACATCACTATCTCACCGAGGCTTTGGATCGTCGTCGACGCATTGTCTGCCGACAGCGACCGGGGAGGAACTGGCCAAAGCACCGGGGACATCGGGAGTTTCAGCTCCAAGCCGTTCATCGTGCCGATGGTCGGCGGAAGCATCGCCTATCGCTCCGACTCGTTCCTTCCGAAAACGACCTTCACGCTGACCGCGTTGTTCGGGTCGGACGATAGCCGGCTCACTTTGCGCGGGAGCTCGATCGTGCCCGTGACCGTCGGCGGGGTCACCCGCGACCAGCTGCAAACCAGTCTCGAGCGGACTGAGGAACATTTGCGCAGGCGCGACTTCGAGTTCACGGCTCAAACACGCATCAACGACCTGTGGTCGTGGATGGTCGGGCTTCGCTACGAAGGGGCCCGTGTCCGCTTCACGCCGACGGTCACCTCCACCTCCACCGATCCCTTCAACAACGGCGCCGTCAGCACGCTGGTGACAACCTTCCCGTCCTTCAAGGGCGGTTACGATCTCTATTCCGGCCGCGCGGGGGTGGCATTCGTCGCGCCGCTCAACGAGGCCCGCACCGATTCGCTCTACGCCAACGGCCTCGCGTTCATCGGTCACCGCAGCAACAAGGATCATACGGCGGCGCCCCAGTACGACAATGCGACCTTCATGGGCCCCGACCTGACCGTGGGCTACCAGCACCGCTTCGGCGGGAACATCGCGGTCGACCTCCGGTACCGCGCGCAGTTTTTCTTTTCGATAGGTGGCGCTGGCCGCTTCGGCGAACCGAAGAACTCGCACGGACCGAGCGTCGCTCTGGCCTACACCTTCTGACCGATCGCCCCGAGTGCGCTCGTCGGATCGAAAACCTTGAGGGGAAACGGCGCCGAGGCCGCGAGTGGACCTGGAAGTCGGTTCTGGGTGACGAAGTGGAACTGAGCGATGGCTGACCTCACCTATAATGTGGTCGAGATGACGCTCACAGGAAGCATCGACGGGCATGCTTTCAACGCTCGCGCCTATTCGGGCGGGCGCGCGGGGTCCAAGCAGACCAACGTCGTTCACCCGATGCTCGCGAACAATCCCTTCGCAACCGGCGTCAAGCTGACCAAGGACAATCCCGGCGGCACGCTTCCTCTTGGGACCTACGCGCTGAAGACTCACGAGAGCCGCAAGAACTGGATCCGGCTGAACCCCGTCGCGGGGACGAGCATGAAAGGCCGGGCGGGCTTCGCGATCCATGGCCGCGGCCAGCGCGGAAGCGATGGCTGCATCGTGCCGCAGGATTTCGACAACGTCCTCAACATCTACGCATTGCTCAAGACGCGCGAAAAGGCGGGCCGGGCGGCGCCGACGCTCGACGTGGTCGCGATCGGCGACATCGACATGATCCAGCAGCGCATGCAGACCTGGGCGAGTACGGCCTGAGATCCATCCAGATCCAATTGGCGACGAAAGTTGGGGGCCAACGATGGGACGGAGTGATTGGCAGCACGAAATTGATGAAGCTGTACGGCGCGAAGATTGGGCGCTCAGCGGTCCAAAGCGCGTCATCAAGATAGTCCCGATCGGGCGTGCTCCCGCCGGCTTCGCGAGCGGCTATTTGACCCTGGCGAAATTTGTCGAGGGCAAAACCCCGCAACAGATCGAAACCGATCTCGGTCTTCCGACTGGATATCTCTCTGCCGGCCTGCGCGCCTACGGCCTCGCTCGCCTGCCGCTGGCACACGAATACGAATACGATCTTACGACCAAATATCCCGCCGGACTTTACTTCAATCCGGCACATAGCGACCCGAATTATCCGCCGGGCGCATCGCATATCCATCAATGGAAAATTCGCGATGGCGTCGCTTTGCCGGTGGACCCCGCTCGAACAATCGACGTCCAGGCCGGGAGACTGTTTCCGCGATCGTAACAGATCGCGCAGCCGACCTGAGCCGGCCATGAAATTATAGGGAGTTGATGGGACAACCCGCCGCCAGAGTGACCGACATGCACACCTGCCCGATGGTGACCGGCCTTGTGCCGCATGTCGGCGGGCCGATCATTCCTCCCTGCCAGCCCAACGTGCTGACCTGTGTCATGCCGCAGGCCCGCGTTAGCGACATGGCGATCTGCGTCGGACCGATCGACGTGATCATCAAGGGCTCGATGACGGTGCTCGTCGGCGGACTGCCCGCTGCGCGCCTTGGCGATATGACCGCTCATGGGGGCGTCATCGTCACGGGCTGCTTCACCGTGTTGATTGGCGGCTGAGCGGGGGTGCGCGAGCTCTGTTCCGGTGATCCCAATGGCCTGATTCCATGAGCCTGCGGGAGAATGGAACGAGCCCGATCGTGGCCATCGCCGTCCTGCTTGCGGCCGCGGCTACGTGCGCGATCATCCTGCTCGGCGCGCCGCGTGTTCTGACCGCGCTGCTTTCCGGACTGCCGACTGGCGACGCTCCCAATGCAGCGGTGGATGAAGCGATTGCCTCGTCGATCGTTTTCGGCCTGCTCCTTGCCGCCGGGTTGGCCGGTGGGAAGCTCAGCAGACACAACGCCGCGCGATTGGGGCCGCGCGCCGGCCTGCGGCTGGTCCTGGGCGCGAGCATTGGCTTCGTCGGATTATTTGTCGCGGCGGCGCTCGCGGCCCTCGCCGGACTTGTGCGACCGTCTGCCGGCAGCGTGTTGCTTGGCCCGTTGCTGGGCGGCACCGCGGTGATTGCGCTGCAGGCCACCAGCGAGGAAGTCTTCTTTCGGGGCTGGCTGCAGCCGGTTCTGACCAGGGCCTGGGGATTCCTCGGCATCCTGGTCACCGCAGCAGCGTTCGCAGCACTGCACCTCATCGCCGCCGCCGGCGCGGCGGTGAGCGTGCTCAATCTCTTCCTCGGCGGGCTCCTGTTCGGGTTGCTCGCCGATCGCTACGGCGGGATTGCGAGCGCGATCGGCGCCCATTTCACCTGGAACTGGGCAGAGCAGCTATTGCTCGGGCTCGATCCGAACCCGGGGCTCGGAAGCTTTGGTGCCGTCGCAAACCTCGATCTCGTCGGAAGCCGCTGGTGGGGCGGATCGGCGGAAGGCCTCAACGCCAGCGTCGCGATGACCTTCGCTCTGGCCATCCTGCTCGCGCCGCTGCTGATTGTCCCCGCTAGAAATCGCCCGCTGCCCGAGCCGAATCGACGCGGTCGCGCTGCTTCCTGAAGGCGGCCATTTGCACGCCGGTGAGGGTCACTCCCTGGCCAGTGTCGACCTTCAACGGGTCGACCTTCACGCCATTGATGACGACTTCGTAGTGGAGATGCGGCCCGGTGGCGCCCCCCGTATGGCCAACGTCGGCAATCCGTTCGCCTTGCGTCACTCGCGCACCCGGCGCGATGCCGGGGACGAT
The DNA here is from genome assembly GCA_025935515.1 of Sphingomonas sp. Taxonomy (GTDB): domain Bacteria; phylum Pseudomonadota; class Alphaproteobacteria; order Sphingomonadales; family Sphingomonadaceae; genus Sphingomicrobium. The sequence goes on along the minus strand of JAICVC010000004.1, from coordinate 10,051 downwards.
CCGGCTGAGGTGGAAGTAGTGCGTGACCCAGCCATTGTCGTGCTGGATCGCGATCATCGTCCCGGCATCCCCGTGACAACAGCCGGCCACGATCACCTTGCCGTTGCCCGAGGCATAGACCGGCGTCCCGTCGGGCGCCGCGAAGTCGGTCCCGCCATGGAGCCGCATGAAATGCTTGATCGGGTGGAAGCGCATGCCGAACCCCGAGGCGACCCGCGCTCCGTCCACCGGCGTGCGCATCAGCGAGCGGCGATTGCTGCGGCCGTTGACGTCGAACCAGCCATACTGCCCTCCCGCCTTGAAGCGATAGAAGCGCAGCGACTTGTTATCGAGGCGCAGCGCCACGAACAAAAGCCGGGGTTCGCCGACCGGCTGTCCCCACGGATTATAATCCTGCTCGAACGCGCCCTCGAAGATATTGCCGGGATGCAATTCGAACTGGAAGTCCACGTCGTAGTTGAAGGCCGCGGCGAAATCGCTGATCAGGCGATCATCGACCCCGGCGTCGACGGCGGAATTGTAGAAGGTGGTTCCCATCTCGCCGCGGACTGCAAGGGTTTTCGTGGAGAGCTTGGGGGCGAGCTTCTGGGCGTCGAAGCCGTCACCGTTGGTAGTCAGCCTCACTCCGTCTCCATCGATCCGGCCGACCTCGAGCCAGCCGAGCGAGAGCTGTCCATCGGCCGATCGCGCGAGGTCGGCGGTGACTCGCAGCTCGCCGGGCGAATTCCCGACATAAGCGAGAACCTGGTTCGTAATCGCCTCGCCTTTGGAGGGATCGATGCCGAGGTCGCGAATGGCCTGCAAAAGTTCGTCCGGCCCAGCGACCGTCACAATTCGCCGGCTTTGCCCAGCCTCGGGCTCGGGTGCCGGCGGGCGATAGACTTCGTCCCTCGATTGCTGAGCAAGCACGATCGGCCGCGAGGTCGGGGCGGGTGCCGCAGGGCGGGACAAATAGGCCGACAGCACTCCAGCCAGGATCAGGAGCGCGACGGACAGTATCGCGAAACGCGTTCGAGCGCTGCTCCGATCGGGTGGCCTGCCGTCGGGAGGGCGATCGGGTTCGCGCGCCGCCGCGCCCCATGTGGCGGGGTCGAAGGATGCCTGTTCCGGTGCGGGTTTGGCGCCTTCCGGCCCACGATTGGCCGGGCGCCCCGGCGAGCCCGGGTGCCGAGCCCAGCTGCGGGGGTCGAACGACTCGCTGTCACCATCGTCGGGGATGGTCCCTCTCCGCCAACTCGTCGGCCACGCGGGAGCCGCAACAGATGATATCTTAGCTTTTACTTCGGGTGAAGCTATGCTCTATTAACCGACCCGAGTGGGGGCTTGTTCATGACGGGTAAGAACCGTGTTGCGTGGCGCGAAGGGATGTTCCTTCGGCCACAGCATTTCCAAGCCCAGGAACGTTACTTCGACTCCCATATTCGCGCCCGCGTCGACGGCGTGCAGCCCTATGCCTGGGGCTTCACGTCAATCGCCATCGACGAAGACCTGGCGAGCCTCGGCAAGTTCGGGGTCAGCCGTGCTTCGGGCGTCCTCCCCGACGGCACGTCCTTCTCGATCCCCGATGAGCTTCCGCCGCCGCCGCCGCTCGATGTCCCCGCCGACGCTCGCGACGCCATCGTCTTCCTGACGCTCCCTGCCGCGCAGCCCGGCGCGATCGAGTTCCGCGAAGCCGAGGCAGCCGTGCACGAGGCGCGCTTCGCGGTGTCCGAAAGCGATGTGAAGGATGCGTTCGCCGAGGACGGGGCCAGCGAGCCAATCGAATTTGGCCTGCCGAACCTGCAGTTCGGGGTGACGCGGGACCAGACCTATGGCCGCATCACGCTCGGCATCGTGAGGGTGCGCGAGGTCAGCAACAAGCGGCTGGTCTTCGACGACCGTTACATCCCGCCGACGCTCGACATTGCCGCGGCAACGCGGCTGGCAGGCGGGCTCAAGGACATCATCGGCCGTGTCGAGCAGCGCTCTGAAGAGCTCGCGCTGCGCGCCGTCGAAGCTACCGAAGGCGGGGCCGAGACCTTCGCCAGCTTCCTGCTGTTGCAGGCGCTCAATCGATGGCTCCCGACTCTCAAGCATCAGGCGAGCCTTCCGACAGTCCATCCCGAGCGCCTTTACGAAGCACTGAGCGCGATGGCCGGCGAGCTTGCGACATTGATCCGGCCGGACCGGCGGGCGCCGCCGTTTGCCGCCTACGACCATGAGAACCCGCAGCTCTGCTTCGAGCCGGTGTTCGATCTCCTGCAGTCGATGCTTGCAGCGGTGTTCGAGCGGTCGGCGGTGCAGCTTCCGCTCGAGGAGAAGGGCCCGGGCGCTTACGTCTGCACGATCACCGACCATAATCTGTTCAAGACGGGATACTTCTATCTGGCGGTCACGGCCGCGGTGCCGGCGGAGGAAATCCGCGGCATGTTCCCGAGCGTCGCCAAGATCGCCGCGGTCCAGAAGATGAAGCAGATCGTCGAATCCGCGCTTCCCGGCGTGCCCTTGCGGCATGTTCCGACGCCGCCGCCGCAGATCCACGTCCTGCCCGGCTTCGTCTATTTCGAACTCGACCGCAGCGTCCGCTACTGGCGCGATTTCGCGACCGCGCCCGGCCTCGGTCTCCACGTCGCCGGCGACTGGCCCGAGCTCCGCCTCGAGCTGTGGTGCGTCAAGAAGGCCAGTCGATGACCGGCGACCCCGACGGACCGAACCGCAACAAGACGGTGTTCCGGCCGTCCCCGCTGCAGGGCTTGCGGGAGCAGCGGAGCCGGACCGTGCCTCCGAGCCGCGATGAACCGGATTGGGGCGAGCCCGACCCGGCCGGAACGGGTGAAGGCGCGGAGCCTGATCGGCGCTGGGCGCAGCAGGCATCTCCACCGCAGCCGGAAGTCGCGCCCCAGCCAAGACCGGAGAGCCCAGCGCAGGCAGCGGCGCTGCCGCCGTCGCGCCTCGCCGAAGACGATGTTCCCTTGCCGCAGACGCCGCCGGCCGTGCGCAACCTCATGCTTGCCGAGGCCAGTCCGCTGCTGGCTCTCGCGGCAGGCGTACGATCCGGCCGAGTGCGGATCGCCATGCCGACCTTTCACCGGCGCGCGACCGAGGCGATCGCCGCATTCGACCGCACCATCCAGCCGCACTATCCCGAGGAAACCAGGCAACGCGCCAAATATGCGCTTTGCGCGACGATCGACGACATCGCGCAGAATCTTCCCGGGACCGGCGCTCATGCCGCCGAGTGGGCGAGGCGCAGCCTGGTGGTCAGCTTCTTTCATGAGAATATCGGCGGCGACCGCTTCTGGCAGCTGGTCGACGACATGCTCCGCTATCCCAACGACAATCGCGACCTGATCGAGCTCTATCACGCCTGCCTTGCCGCCGGATTCGAAGGGCGGTTCCGGGTCATGCCCGACGGACGGCGGCACCTCCACGACATCATGGCCCGGCTCCAGGGCGCGCTCGAGCACGTGCGTTCGCTCTCGCAGCTCGAAATCTCGCCCGAGTGGCGGGGCGAGAAAGCGCCGCTGCGGCGGGTCGGCTTCTGGGTCTATATCGGAATGGCCGCAGCCGCCGCGGCAGCGCTCCTGTTCCTTGTCTATGCCATTTTGCGCATCATCCTCATGAATACCGGGGAAGCGCCTTATTCGGCAGTCACCGCGCTCAATCCGGGAGAGCCGCTGGGCCTTTCGCGCGCCGCCCGCGAGATGCCGGCCAGCGACAGCGCCCAGGCAGGGCGACTGAAGACGTTCCTTGCGCCGGAAATCCGACAGCGGCTGGTGAAGGTAATCGAGGACGGCCAGACGGTTCGCGTCCGCACCACGGTCGGAGAGCTGTTCAGGTCCGGCGACGATCAGCTCAATCCCGGCCGCGCTGCCCTGTTCGTGCGCATCGGCAAGGCGGTCGAAACCGAACCCGGCCCGGTCACGGTCGAGGGCCACGCCGACAACGACCGCATCTCGAACAGTCTTCGCTTCCCCGATAACATGGAGCTTTCGAAGGCACGCGCCGACACGGTCGCCGCGATCATCAAGGACCAGCTGAGCGATCCGGACCGAGTGACCGCGAAGGGTTTCGGCGAAACCCATCCGATCGCGACCAACAGGACCGCTGCCGGCAAGTCGCAGAACCGCCGCGTGGAGGTGGTGCTGCAACGCCGTTACTAGGAGGCATCGGGTGAAGCGCTTTTTCACCAGCTGGTGGTTTCTGACGGCCCTGGCCGTGGTGCTTCTCCTCGCGCTGGTCCTGTTCGGGCTGCCGCTGGTCGTCGGCTTCATGCGGCACTGGTGGGTCAAGCTGCTGCTCTGCTCGCTCATTGTCGGCATCTGGGGCGTGTTCGCCTTTCTGCGGATCCGTCGGGCGAGGCGTGCGAACGCAGCGATTGCCGAGGAGCTTACCAAGGCCAACCCGGCGGATGAGGAAGAGAAAATCCTCGCCGACCGGCTGAAGTCGGCCATCAAGTCGCTGCGGGAGTCGGCGGGAAAGGCGCGGAACTATCTCTACAGCCGGCCGTGGTACGTGATCATCGGCCCGCCGGGCGCGGGGAAGACGACGGCGCTGCTCAATTCCGGGCTGCGCTTCCCGTTTTCCGAGCAGAAGCTCCAGGGGATCGGCGGGACCCGCAACCTCGATTTCTGGTTCGCCGACGAGGCGGTGCTGGTCGACACCGCCGGCCGCTATACCACGCAGGACAGCGACCAGACGGTCGACGCCAGCGGCTGGAAAAGCCTGCTCAAGCTGCTTCGCAAGCATCGCCCGTTGCAGCCGATCAACGGCGTCATCATCGCGATCGCCGCGGACGAGTTGGTCCGGTCGGACTGTGCGGCGATCGACCGGCATGCCGCCGCTGTGCGCCGCCGGCTCGCGGAGCTGAAACAGACTCTGGAGCTTTCGGCACCCGTATACCTGATGATCACCAAGGCCGACCTGCTCGCCGGCTTCAAGGAATATTTCGACGATCTCGACATTGAAGGCCGCCGCGCGGTGCTCGGGGCGACGCTGCCGTTCGCGGCGGGGCGGGCTCGATCCGAGGAGCTTGCCCTGGCGTTCGACCGGATGGCGCAAAAGATCACCGATCGTCAGGCCAAGCGGCTCTACGAGGAACCGGATTCGCAGCGGCGAAGCCTGATCCTCGGCTTCCCGGCGCAGCTTCGGTCGCTCCGCGCGAGGTTGATGCGGCTTGCCGACGGCGCCTTTGTTGCGGGCGACATGCCCGCCGGAACGCTTCGCGGCTTCTATTTCACGAGCGGCGTTCAGCAGGGCGCTCCGCTCGACCGGATCCTGTCGAGCATTGCCGACGTGTACGACGCTCCAGCGCAGCCTGCTGCTTCCGGCGCCTCGGGCAAGGCCTATTTCCTCAACCGGCTGCTGTGCGAGGTGATGTTCGCCGAATCGGGTCTGGTTCAGATGGAACCCAAGGCGCGGGCCCGCCAGCGCGTGCAGCTTGCCAGCGCGATCGGGGCGCTGTCACTCTTCACCGTCCTGACCATCGCCGCCTGGACGATGAGCTTCGCCGCAAACCGCCGCTTCCAGGCCAGCATGCTCGAGGACGCCGCAAGCGCCCAGTCCGAAGTCAAGCAGACCGGGGTCGACCTCGTGCAGGTGCGCGAAACCGACCCGGACTTGCGCCAGGCCCTGCCGCTGCTCGATTCACTGCGGGGCCTGCCGCGCGGCTACGATGCCGCAAAGGCCGGCGGTCCGCCGCTGAAGATGCGGTTCGGCCTTTATCAATCCGGGCTCGCGCAGTCGGGGGAGGAAGCCTATCGCGAGGGGCTGCGCCGGGTGATGCTTCCGCGGCTGCTGCTTCGGCTCGAGCAGGTCATGCAGACCAATGCCAAGGACCCGATGAATCTCTACGAGCCGCTGAAGGTCTACCTGATGCTCGGCGGGCAGGGTCCGATGGATGCCAAGGCGGTCCGCAACTTCATCACCGCCGACTGGGAAACGAACCTCTACGCCGGCGCCGATAGCGCCCCCGACCGCAACGCGCTGACGAAACACCTCAGCGCGCTGCTCGAGGACAAAGATCTCAGCCGGTCGTGGGCCGAAGGGCGAGCGCCACTCGACGCCAACATGGTCGATGCGACGCGGAAGCTCCTCCAGACGCTGTCGCCGGCCGACCGGGCTTATGCGATCCTCAGGCAAAAAGCCGCGCTGGCCGGAGCGCCCTGGGTGATGACCGGATATCTGACTCCGGGGGATGCCGCGGCGTTCGCCCAGCCCGAGGCCGTGCTCGCGACGAAGGTGCCCTATTTCTACACCCGCGAGGGGTTCGAGAAATTCTACACGGTCGCGCTTGCGACGGTGCAGCGCGACATCGCCAAGGAGGCGTGGGTGCTGGGCAGCAACGCCGAGAGCGTGCGCTCCGATATCGGCAACATCCGGCCCGGTGTCGCGGGCCGTTATGCGCGCGATTACATCGACGCCTGGGAGAAGGTGATCGCGGCGCTCCAGCCGGCCGATTATTTCAACGACCAGGTTGCGTTCGGCGCATTCACGCGCGAGCCGTCGCCGCTAGAACGGGTGCTTCTCGAATTGCGGCGCAACACCAGCTTCGAGGGGGGCGCCGCGGCAGTCGGTCGAAAGGCCCTCCAGCAAAAGCTTGGAAGCAGCCGGTTCGGCCAGGCGGTCGGCGATTACAATGCCGGGCGCGAGACTGGACTCGATGCGGGCGGCGCCATCTCGAGCCACTTCCGCGACATCCAGGAGTATGTCGGCACCGGCAAGACGGCATCGCCCATTCGGGATTTCGTCGCCGCCGTCAGGGATGCCGGCAAAGCGGTCTATGCCTCGCGGTCGGCAGTCGCGTCGGGGGCCGCGACCGACCAGCTCCAGACCGCAATGGCCAGCGCGGTGACCAACGTGAAGCTCGCCGGGAGCAGCGCTCCGCCGCAACTACGCGAATTTGTCGAAGCAGCGGCCGGAGGCAGCGCGCGCGCGCAGGTCAATACGGTCAGGGGAGCGGTCGCGACCTCCTGGTCGCAAGTGGCCGAAAATTGCCGTGGAGTCGCCCAACAGCGATACCCTTTTTTCGGTGCCTCGCTCCAGGACGCGGGCATCCTCGACATGATGCAGTTGTTCGGACCGGCTGGAACGCTGACGACCTACGTCGACCAGCAGCTCAGGCGCCTGATTACGACTGAGGGGCCGGTGTGGCGCTGGCGCGATAACGATCCGGTGACCGCGACGATGGATCCGGCCTCGCCCGAGGAATTCGCCAAGGCCGTCCAAATCCGGAACCTCCTGATGTCCGGTCTGGCCGTGAAGGTAGGTCTCGAGAAGCTGGGCAGCGAAACCGGCAGCGTCGAGATTTCCTCGGGGAACAGCAACCAGCGTTTCGATGCGCAGTCGCCGGGGCCGCGGGTCTTGTCCTGGTCGCCGCAGGGCAATCCCGAAGCCTTCGTCATGTTGTACCCCGCGACACCCCCGCCAGCGCCCCCGGCCGCCGCGTCAAAGCCAGCTTCAGGCTCAACGGGGGCAGCCGCCTCGACCTCAAATTCGGCCGCTCCGGCGCCGCAGCCACCATCCCCGGTGCCGCAGCCAGTGCGCATCGGCGCCGACGGTCCGTGGGCGCTGTTCCGGCTGGTCGACAAGGCGGAGAAGCAGAACGCGGGACCGCAGTCGATCCGTGCCACCTTCCGTTCGGGCGCCTATTGGGCAACCCTGATCTTCCAGCTTCCCACCATCCAGAATCCCTTCGGCCGCGGCGGGATGTGGTCGTTCCGTTGCCCGGCCACCCTGTGACCAGCCCAATGATCTTCGGTAAGCTGCCGTCGCATGGAGACTTTGTTGCACGGGGACTGAGCGGTCCCGAACGAGCCGAGCTGGATCGCTGGCTGTCGGCGAGCATGGCCGACGCCCGTGAGCAGCTCGGCGAGGGTTTCGCGGAGGCGTTTGACGCGGCCTTGCCATGGCTGTTCGCGTGGGACGAGGGCAGCTGGACAGCGGGCGCGATGGCTCCGTCGGTCGATTCGGCGGGGCGGCGCTTCCCGCTGATCGTGGCCTTGCGGGGCCTCGACAGCGCCGCGGCGCGGGCTGCGAGCGAGCGATGCGAGGAAGCGATTTTCGCCGCCGTCGCCGAGTGCTGGAGCGCCGACAAGTTCGCGGAGGAGCTGTCGTCGGTGTCGGTTGAGGCCGGTCCATCGGACACCGACGAAGGATGGTGGCGGAAGGACGTCGGCGATCTGGAACTCCGGCAACGGCTGCCGCCAGAGATTCTGACGCGCATGATTGGTGCGCCGGTCGGAGCCACCCGATGAGCGAGCCCGCCAAGCTTCGATCGACGACCGGCGCGGGCACGCATGAGGGCCGGGTTCGCGACCATAATGAAGACAGCTGGTTCGCCGCCGAAGAACAGGGCCTGTGGGCCGTCGCCGACGGTATGGGCGGCCACGAGGGCGGCGAGTGGGCATCGGCTGTGGTCGTCGACCAATTGCGCGAGCTCGCGCTCGATGGAGCCTTTGACGATTGTTGCGAGCAGATCGCCGAAGCGGTCCACACCGCCAACCGCTTGATCTTCGCCGAGGCGCTGAAGCGCGGGAAGCAGATGGGCACGACGGCGGTCGTCCTGTTCGTGCGCGGACGACGTTTCGCCATCCTGTGGGTCGGCGACAGCCGCGCCTATTTGCTGCGCGACGGAGTCCTTCATCAAATCAGCAAGGACCATACCCAGATCCAGGAAATGCTCGATCGGGGGTTGCTCGATCCGTCGGAGGCCGAAAAGCATCCGATGCGCCACATCCTCGCGCGTGCCGTCGGGGTGACCGACGCGATGGAAGTCGACGTGATCGTCGACGACATCGAGGCGGGCGACACCTTCCTGCTCAGCAGCGACGGCCTCCATTGCTGCGTTGCGCAGCATGATATCCAGTCGATCCTCGGCGGTTCCTCGCCCGACGTGATTGCGGCAAAGCTGGTCGAGATGTCGCTCGACCACGGCGCCCCCGATAACGTCACGGTCGTGGCGGTCCGGTTTCGCGAAGCCACGCTGCTCGACGTCACGCAATCGGCAGACAGCCAATGAACAGCGGCGGCGACGAGGACGGGCGCAAGCCGCCGCCGGACGATCAGGCGACGGTCTTCGTGCCGAGCGGTTCGGGGCTACCGGGATCCTCGGATGAGCCCGGCGGCAACGCCCAGGAGGAGACCTCGGACGAAGGGGAAGCGGTAGAAGGTGATGATCGTTCCGCCGCGGCGCCGGGCGCCAACGAGCCGACGTCACTTCCGCCCGGCCCAGCCTCCGACCGCGAGCAAGCCGCCTATGCGAGCATCAAGGTCGGCGATTGTCTCAACCACATCTATGAAGTGAAGCGTTTCATCGCGCGCGGGGGCATGGGCGAGGTGTTCGAGGGCGTGAACGTCACGTCCGACGAGCGCGTCGCGATCAAGGTCATGCTGCCCTCGCTCGCCGCCGATCCGAACGTCATCGCGATGTTCCGCCGCGAGGCCCAGGCGATGACCAGGCTGCAGCACGAGGCGCTCGTCCAGTATCGCGTGCTCGCGCAGGAGCCTCGCTCAGGCGTGCTGTACATCGTCACCGAATTTATCGACGGCGTCCCGCTGTGCGACGTGCTGGATACGCTCAAGCCATCGCCGGACCAGGCGAGGAGGTTGCTGCGGCGTCTGGCTTCCGGGTTGCGCGCCGCCCACCAGCTCGGCGTGCTCCACCGCGATATCTCGCCCGACAACGTCTTGCTCGAAGCGGGCGAGATCGACCGCGCGACCATCGTCGATTTCGGTATCGCCAAAGACCTTAGCCCGGGGTCGTCGACCATCATCGGCGAGGGGTTTGCAGGCAAGCTCGGCTATGTCGCGCCCGAGCAGCTCGGCGATTACGACCGCGAGCTCGGGCCCTGGACAGATGTCTACAGCCTCGGGCTGGTCATGACCGCCATGGCGCTGGGCCGCGATCTGAAGATGGGCGGCACCCTCGTCGACGCGGTCGACCGGCGCCGTGCGGGGCCTGACCTGAGCGAGGTCCCGGTCGAGCTGCGGCCCGTCCTCGCGGCGATGCTGCGCGCCAACCCGGCCGACCGGTTGCGATCGATGGACGAAGTGCTGGCGATGCTCGATGCGG
>JAICVC010000155.1 GCA_025935515.1 Sphingomonas sp. | reverse complement strand
GCCGAGCATCGCGGCTTCCGCCTCAATCCCGCCGACGCCCCAGCCCAATACGCCGAGGCCGTTGACCATGGTCGTATGGCTGTCGGTCCCAACCAGGGTATCGGGATAGGCAACGGTCTCGCCGGTCTGGTCCTGGCCCGTCCACACCGCTTCGGAGATGTGCTCGAGGTTGACCTGGTGGCAGATGCCGGTGCCCGGTGGAACCACCTTGAAATCGTCGAATGCCTGACTGCCCCATTTGAGGAACTCGTAGCGCTCGGCATTGCGCTCATATTCGAACTCGACGTTCTTCTCGAAGGCTCGGGGCGTGCCGAATTCATCGACCATCACGCTGTGGTCGATGATAAGATGAACCGGAACGAGCGGATTGATCTTCTGCGGATCGCCGCCGAGCTGGCGCATCGCGTCGCGCATCGCGGCAAGGTCGACCACCGCCGGGACTCCGGTGAAGTCCTGCATCAGCACCCGCGCCGGGCGATACTGGATCTCACGGTTGACACGGCGTTCCTTGAGCCAGTCGGCCATTGCCTGGAGGTCGTCGCGCGTGACCGTGACGCCGTCCTCGAACCGCAGCAGATTCTCGAGCAGGACCTTCATCGAATAGGGCAGTCGCGACACGTCGCCGATCGTTTCGCCGGCCTTGCGAACCGAGTAATACGCATAGGTCCGTCCCTCGACATCGAGGGTCGAGCGGGTGCGGAGGCTGTCCTGGCCGGTAGGGATCATTGCTATCCTTCGATCGTCGTAAAAGCGCCGCCAATTCCGCACGCTAGATGGGGAGCGGCTGCGGCCTTAGCAATCCGCCCGGACCGCCGCAAACCGCCGCGGCCGAGTGGATTTCTTGCGCCAGGATGAACAGCGGCTGCGCCGGATTGCCGGGCAAGCTCTCGCAATCGTCTCGCGCGCGCAATAAGTTCCGGTGAACAAGAAGGTAAGGAAGCCCTGCCGCGTGACGCACGATACCGAATATTTCCGCCGCCGTGCCGCCGAAGCGAGGGCCGCCGCTTGCTCGAAGGATGAGCCCGAGCGGGTCGAGATCGCGGGTGAGCTGGCGCTCGCCTACGCCGCGCTTGCCCGGCGCCGCGCCAAGGCGGCCGCCGCCGCCGAGGAGCGGATGGCTATCCCGCTCGAGCAGCCGGCCTGACTTAGATCCACCCGCGCCATTTGAAGAAAAGATAGGGACCGATCGCGCTCGCCAGCATCACGACGAGCGCCGCGGGATAGCCGTAATGCCAGTCCAGCTCTGGCATGTAATGGAAATTCATCCCGAAAATTCCGGCAATCAGCGTTGGGGGCAGTAGCACCACGGCGGCCCACGAGAACAGCTTCATCGCCGCATTCTGCTCGATGCTGATCAATCCCAGCGAGGCGTCGAGCAGGAAGGTGAGGTTGTCCGACAGGAAGCTTGCATATTCGCTCAGGCTCGTGATGTCGGCGGTGAGCGTGGTGAGATGATGGCGGGTGTCGATGGCGCCGGCTTCATGGAAGCGGTTGGCCCCTGACAGAAAGGTCAGCATTCGGATCGTGCTGACCGCCGAATAGCGAATCTTGGTGACCAGCGTCTGCGCGCGGCCGATCCGGGTCAGCAAGGCGGTGAGACGCGCCGCGGGGATTCGCCGCTGATCCATCCGCTTGTGGAAGATGTGCGCTGAAAGCTGCTCCATGTCCTCGCTGACATTCTCGAGCTCGTCCGCAAGCCGGTCGATGATTGCATCCATCATCCGCACGAGGGCGGTCGGCGCGTCGCGCACGAGCTCGCCGTCGCGACGAGCATGGTCGGAGAAGGACCGGACCGGCTTCGGCGTCGCATAACGGACCGTGACGAGCCGGTTGTCGGCGAGCACGAAGCTGATCGGAGCTGTCTTCGGCTCGCCGTCCTCGACGCCGTAGAGGACGCTGATGGTCATGTAGAGCGCGCCGTTCCGGTCGTAGAGGCGGCTCGACGGCTCGATCTCGGCCATCTCGTCCTCGGTCGGCACGTCCATCCGGAGGCAGCGTTCGACCAGCGCTTCTTCCGCTTCGGTTGGTTCCTCGAGGTCGACCCAGGTCGCACTGTCCGGAATCTTCTCCGTCCTCAACTCGACGATGCTTCCGTCGCATCCGGGGCCATAGGCGCGCAGCATGAGTCTTCATCTGTCATTGCGACCCCGGATTCAATCCGGGGAAAGCAATCCAGTAATGCGCCGGTGGATTGCTTCGTCGCTGCGCGCCTCGCAATGACCGCGGATGATGTCGCGCCGCGCCAGGTCGTTCACTATCCTCATCCTCATCGCGGCGGCGGCGATCCTGCTCGCGATGGGCCGGAATCCGATCTGCACCTGCGGCACGGTAGTGCTTTGGGTCGGCGAGCGCGACAGCGCGAAGACCAGCCAGATGCTGGCCGACTGGTACAGCCTCAGCCACATCGTCCACGGCCTGCTCTTTTATGCGGGCCTGTGGCTCCTTGCGCGGCGCTGGCCGATGGAATGGCGCTTTCTCGCCGCCTTACTGCTCGAAGCCAGCTGGGAAGTCATCGAGAATACCCCGATGGTGATCGATCGCTACCGCGCGACCACGGCTGCGCTGGGCTATACCGGCGACAGCGTGATCAACTCGCTTTCCGACATCGCGATGATGGCGCTCGGGTTCCTCGCCGCGCGCAAGCTTCCGTTGTGGGCAGCAGTGGCGCTCTTATCGCTGCTCGAGCTCGTCCCGCTGTTCGTCATCCGCGACAATCTCGCGCTCAACATCTGGACCCTGATGTCGCCCAATGCCGCGGTTCAGGCGTGGCAGGCTGGCGGTTAGGGCACCATTCGTTAAACGGAACATTGATAGCGGCGGTGCCGAAGCCAGGAGACCTTCCTTGAGAGCAGCTGCAATCCTGGCCGGCGCGGCGATCGCGGCTGCAGCGCCGACTTCCGCGCATGCCGGCGAATTGTTCGGCGGCCTTTACGTTCACGACGTCAAGCTGCCGACCAACCTCAGCGGAATCGAGGGCGGCATGGACGTGCAGCTCGGCTATCGGGGCGGCGGGCTCTTCCGCCTGTGGCGGGCGCAGGTGCAGCCCTATGTGTTCGCCGCCGTCAATACGGCCGGAAACACCAATTACGGCGCGGTCGGCCTGTCCGCGAAATTCCCGCTGGGTCAACGATGGTACTTCCGACCTGGCCTTGGCGTGGCCGTCCAGACCGGCTCCGCCGGCAAGTTCTATCGAACCGACAAGATCGCCTTCGGCAGCCGAGTCTTGTTCGAACCCGAGCTCAATCTTGGAACGCGAATCAACGATCACCTCAGCATCGAGGCAAGCTGGGTGCACATGAGCCACGCGCAGCTTCGGGGACGCGAAAATCCGGGCATCGACAATCTCGGGCTGCGGCTGAGCCTGGCGCTCTAGCGCCCGAGCATCGTTTCCGGCTTGACGACGCGGTCGAAGGTCGCCTCGTCGACCAGCCCAAGCTCCAGCCCGGCTTGCTTCAGCGTCAGGCCCTTCTTGTGCGCATGCTTGGCAATCGTCGCGGCATTGTCGTAGCCGATCTCCGGCGCCAGCGCGGTCACCAGCATCAGCGACCGGTTCATCAGCTCGGCGATCCTGTTCTCATCGGGCTCGGCGCCGTCGAGCATCCGCTCCGTGAAGCTTTCTATGCCGGTCGACAGGAGGTTGATCGAGCGGATCACGTTGGCGGCGATCAGCGGCTTGAACACGTTCAGCTCGAGGTGACCCTGGAGTCCCCCGACGGTCACCGCGACGTGATTGCCCATCACCTGCGCGGCTACCATGGTCAGCATTTCGGCCTGGGTCGGGTTGACCGTGCCGGGCATGATCGAGCTTCCGGGCTCGTTCTCGGGAAGCTTCAGTTCG
>JAICVC010000023.1 GCA_025935515.1 Sphingomonas sp. | reverse complement strand
TTTTCGGGCAACGTCTTCGCCGATCTCGCCAAGCGCAACATGGCGATGTTCGAAGACGCCGCCCAGGCACTTGCCGGCAAGCCTAAGCCCAACGCCAAGACGACCACCAGCGACGTTGAGCAATTGAAGGCCGAGCTCGCGGCGCTCCAGGCCAAGGTCGACCGGCTGAGCCGCTGACGATCATGCAGGTCCGAATTGCTGCAGCGCTTGCGCTGGCCATCCCGTCGTCAGCCGTCGCCCAAAGCTCGATTCCCGATCTCGGCACGGCGGCGCCGCTCGTCGGGAACTGGAGCTACGTGCCGGCGACCGGCGGCAGCGACGCGGTCTTCGCCGACACGTCGGGCAATCCGCAATTGTGGCTGCATTGCACGCGCGTGACGCGCCGGGTGACCGTCGCCAAGCCGGCGACCGGCGCAGCGCCGTTCCTCGACGTCTGGACCAGCTCGCTGACTCGCAGCGTCCCGGCGAGCTTCAACCCGGCGACCAAGCGTCTGACGATCGACCTCGGCGCCTACGATCCCTTGTTCGACGCGATCGTCAGCAGCCGCGGGCGGGTCGGGTTCAGCGTCGGCACCCAGCCCGCGCTGGTCGTCCCGCCCTGGGCGGAAGCGGCGCGAGTGATCGAGGATTGCCGCGTCTAGCCAGGTACCCCCGAGCCGCGCGAAGGCGAGATGATTGCCGAATGTTCACCGCATTACAAGTCTTGCGCTGACGCTCGATAAGACTCATCTTCTTGCTGGCTTCAACGCAGCGAAAGGAGGTGATCCGATGTCTCATGGTTCAGCAGGGAGGTCGGAAAGGGGTGTTCGTCGGCCCTAAGAGCTGAGCGGACGGCCGTCACTTCCGGCCGCTGACCATGTCGAAGGGCATCGCTGCGTTGCGCGGCGGTGCCCTTTACATGTTTCTGGACTGCCCACTTCCGCCGCGGTTCGGGAACCGTTACGGGCTTGAAGTGTCTTTTGCCCCAACGGAGGGAGATCAAGCGATGGCGAAGTCTTCAGGCAAGGGTTCTTCTTCAGGCAACGATACCGTCGACAAGATCGCCAAGGCGGCGATGAGCAAGGAAATGCTGGCCGCGGGTCTCGCCGCGGCGGCGGCGGCGATCAGCGCCAGCCCCAAGGCACGCCGCGCGATCCGCGACGCCGGCCTCGATGCCGCCGACACCGCGACCAACATGATGGCGAGCGCAACCAAATTGGGCTCACTGATCGCCGAAGCCGTCGCCGATGCCGCCCAGCGAGTGATGTCGGGCAAGTGGACCGCGGAGGAGGGCACTAGCGCGGGCGGCGCGCGGTCCTCGGCTTCATCCCGGTCGTCTCGGGGCAGTGCGCGGAAATCCACCGCCAAGCGCTCGACGGCCAAGCGCAGTACCGGAGCGCGGAAGGCAAGTTCCACACGGGCCAAAGCATCGACCTCGGGATCGACGCGCGCGAGTGGCGCCCGCAAGGCCGCGCTATTGCGCGCGAAGCCGGCAAGCGCCGGCGCGGCCAAAAAGCCGGCCCGCGCCGGCACCCGCAAGCGCAGCACGACCTCCCGTTCGCGCGGGAGCGGCACGCGCGGCCGCGGGCGCGGCGGTTCGCCGGGCGGCGGAACGCCGAGCGGCGGCGGCTCGGCGGGCGGCAACGCCTAGGCGGCGCGGTCCTCGAACTGCAGGCGGGCGAGGCGCGCGTAGAGACCCTCGCGGCGGCTGAGGCTGGCGTGCGTCCCTTCCTCGACGATCCGCCCGCCATCCATCACCACGATCCGGTCCGCGGCGCGCACCGTCGCGAGCCGATGCGCGATGACGATCGTGGTGCGGTGTTCCATCAGCCGGTCGAGTGCGTCCTGCACCAGCCGCTCGCTTTCGGCGTCGAGCGCGGAAGTCGCTTCGTCGAGCAGCAGCAGGGGCGCGTCGCGCAGCAGCGCTCGGGCGATCGCGATCCGCTGCCGCTGGCCGCCCGAAAGCCGCGCTCCGCCTTCACCCATATAGGTGTCGAGGCCATCCGGGAGCGCACGCAGGAATTCTTCGGCATTGGCGTCACTCGCAGCCTGCCACAGCTGGTCCTCGCTCGCGCCCCAGTTGCCGTAGCGCAGGTTGTCGCGCGCCGAGGCGGCGAAGATGACGGTTTCCTGCGGGACCATCGCGATCCGCTGGCGGACGTCGGCGGGGTCGGCGTGCTTGAGATCGATGCCGTCGAGCAGGATCCGCCCCCCATCGGGGTCGTAGAAGCGTTCGGCGAGCTGGAAGATGGTCGTCTTGCCCGCGCCCGAAGGACCGACCACGGCGAGCCGCTCGCGTGGCTTCACCGCCAGGCTGAAGTCGTTGAGCGCGGAGGTTTCGCGCCGGGTTGGGTAATGAAAGGTGACATGTTCGAACACGAGCTCGCCGCGGGCCGGTTCCGGTAGCTTGGCGGCCCGGGTTGGAGCGCGGATGTCGGGCTCGGCGTGGAGCAGCTCTGACAATCGCTCGGACGCCCCGGCGGCGCGCAGCAGGTCGCCATAGACCTCCGACAGATTGCCGAGCGAGCCCGCGAGCAGTCCGCCATAAAGGACAAAAGCGGCGATCGTCCCGCCAGTCATCCGTCCAGCTGCGACTTCCGTGGCGCCCTGCCAGATGACCAGCGTGATCGAGCTGAAGATGATGAAAATCACGATCGCGGTCATGACCGCTCGCAACAGGATGCGCCGCTTGGCAGTCGCGAACACGCGCCCGACGGCGTCTGCGAACCGAGTGGTTTCGCGGGCCTGCTGGTTGAAGGCCTGGACGATCTTCATCGCTCCAAGCACTTCGCTGGTGACGATGCCGACGTCGGCGATGCGGTCCTGGCTGCGCGTCGAGATGGCGCGAACCCGCCGGCCGAGAATCGCGATCGGCAGCACGACCAGCAGCGCTCCGCCGAGGATCGAGAGCGCGAGCTTCGGGGCGAGTGCGAACAGGATCAGGACGCAGGCGAGGCAGAGAATGGTGTTGCGCAACGCGACCGAGACGGTGGTGCCGACGACTTGCTCGATGATCGTGGTGTCGACCGTGACTCGCGAGGTGATCTCCGCGGGGCGGTTTTCCTCGAAGAAGCCGGGCGACAAGCGCAGCAGGTTGCGATGCACCGCCAGGCGGATGTCGGCCACGGTCCGCTCGCCGAGCCACGATACGAAGTAAAAACGGACCGCGGTCGCTAGCGCCATCACCGCCACCAGCAACAGCAGATACTGGAACCAGCGGGCAAGGCCATGGCTCGAGCTAGCGCCCGCGGCAAAGCCTTTGTCGATGATCAGCTTGAATGCGTAGGGCACGCCCGACGTCGCGGCCGCGGCGACCAGCAACGCCAGCGCCGCGACTGCGATGTGACCGGGATAGCGCAGGGCAAAGCCCCACACCATGCGCAGGCTGCGGACGGAACGGCCTTTGGGACGGTTGGTCGGGGTTGCCATGGCGGTCCCCTAACAGCCGGTCGGCGGTCCCTCAAATGGCTGCAGCGGCCGTGGGTTATATTCCCGTCGGCGGAAGCGGTTGCCTCGGGCGCGTTAACGCGTAGTAAATGACAGTTTAACGAATCGACCAGCGAGTAACCCATGGCTTCGGACCGGAGTGAAGAGCGGCAGGGCTTCTCCAGGCTGCTGGAGGACCTAGGCGACAGCGACGTCGTCATCGAAGTGACGACGAGCGCAGCGACGCGCAAACCGTCTGAACTCGGCGCGGTGCAGGAGCTGCAGGGTGCGGTCGAAGCCTCCTATCGCGCGCTCGCGGGACCCGCCCAAATTCACCTCGAGACGGTTGCGCTGCTCGAGGAAGTCGCCAGGCACAGCCGGTCTTTGTGGCTACGCGTGGAAACTCGCGGCGCCCCTGGCAGCGAAGCTGGCGAGTCCGATGCGTCGTTGCTGAAGTTCCTCGCCCGGGGGACGCTGGCGATCATTGCCTGGATGGACGGGTCGCCGACGCTTCAGCTGGCCGACCTCCAGCAGGCGATCCGGGTGCTTGCCTGGGGCACTTCGATCACGACCACCGCCCATCCAGTTCTGCCGTCGTCATCGGAGCTGGTGAATGCAATCGCCGCCTGGCAGCGCGCCAAGAACGCGCTCGGTGGTGGCGACTCGGTCCGCATCCTCACCAACAATGGATCGGCCGCGCTCGACCTTTCGAAGAAAATCGCCGACCCGCGGACGCTTCTGCTGTCGCGCAAGCTGGTCAACCATTCCGCCGACATGATCTTCGTCGTCGAAATGCCGGACTACCAGCGCACCGGCCAATGGCAGCTGAAGCACGGCGAGCAACGGACGACCGCGGCGGCGGAGCCCGGCACGTTGCTCGACAAATTCTACCGGCGTGAGCTGGATATCCGGCCGGGGGACGCGCTCCGCTGCAAAGTCGACTTCGAAACGTCCTACGGCCCCGACCACGAACTCCTCGCCGAACGATATCGGATCGTCGAGATTCTGGAGGTCCTCCCCACTGCTGCTGCGCAGAACCAGCAGTCGGAAGGGCGGCCGGCAATTCCGCTGGCGGAGCCGGATGCCGAGAAGTTCGAGCCGGCTTCGTAGGCCCTGCAACGCTTCGTGAATTTTTGCACCGCAACATAAGCTTGCATGCGGCGTTGATCACCGCCACATCTAGAGCATACGGGGCGCTTTTGTGAGGTTCGATGCTCTACGATGCTTATGAGGTGCAGCGCTCCCTTCTCGCAGGTGCGAGCAAGCTAGCCGGGTTCGGCGCCGGCTGGCTCACCAACCCGGCCAATCCGTGGGGCTATAGCTCGATGGGGCCGCTGGTCGCGGCCAGCCTCGAAGTTTTCGCACACGCCACGGCGCCGCACGGCAAGCCCGAGTTCGGGATCGAGAAAGCGCACGTCGGCCGTAAGGACGTGCCGGTCCACGAAGAGATCCTGCTGCGGAAGCCGTTCGGGCAGCTCAAGCATTTCTACCGCGAAGGCGTCGACAAGGGGCCGCGGTTGCTGATCGTGGCGCCGATGTCGGGCCACTATGCGACGCTGCTGCGCGGCACGGTCGAGCGGCTGCTGCCGAGCATGGACGTCTACATCACCGACTGGCGCGACGCGAAGCTGGTGCCGCTGTCGGATGGCAGCTTCGACCTCGACGATTACATCGATTATCTGATCGAGTTCCTCGAGTTGATCGGCAAGAAGACCGGCGAGCGTCCGCACCTGCTTGCGGTTTGCCAGCCATCGGTCCCCGCCTTCGCTGCGACGGCGCTGATGAACGAGGACAGGAATCCGTGGCGGCCGAAGACGCTGACCATGATGGGCGGCCCGATCGATACCCGCCAGGCGCCGACGGCGGTCAACACGCTGGCGACGCAGCGGCCGTTCGCCTGGTTCGAGCAGAACGTCATCGCCACCGTGCCGATGATCTATCCGGGGGCCGGGCGGAAGGTCTATCCGGGCTTCCTTCAACTCGCGGGGTTCATGACGATGAATCTCGGCTCTCACCTCATCAGCCACTGGGAGATGTTCAAGCATCTCGTCGTCGGCGACGAGGAAAGCGCGCACGCGACGCAGCAATTCTACGATGAGTATCGCTCGGTCTGCGACATGACCGCCGAATTCTACCTCCAGACGGTCGATGTCGTGTTCCAGCAGCACCATCTCCCCAAGGGCGAGCTGGAGCATCGCGGGCGGCTCGTTCGCCCGGACGCGATCCGCGACACCGCACTGCTCGCGATCGAGGGGGAGCGCGACGACATTTCCGGCCTCGGCCAGACCAGGGCCGCGCTCGACATCGCGACCAGGCTGCCAAAGGACAAGAAGCACTATCTCACGGCCAGGGACGTCGGCCATTACGGCATCTTCAACGGCCGCAAGTGGCGCGAGAAGATCGCGCCGGTCATGGAGAAATTCGTCGCCGCCAACGATTAGGCGGCGTTTTTCATCTTCACTCCGCCGAGCATGGTCAGCCCGACGATCGCGGACACCGCCGCGACTGCCGCGGACACGTACATCGCAGCGTGGAAGCCGTCGAACAGCTGGGCGCCCTTGCTTGCCAGCACGGAGCCGAGGAGCGCGGTCGCGATCAGGCTGCCGATGCGGGCGACGGCGCTGTTGAAGCCGGACGCCATCGCGACATGCTGCTCTTTCACCGAGCCAAGTACCGAGGAGGTGAGCGGAGCGACGGCGATGGTCATGCCGGCGGCCATCACGACGATCATCGGGAAAGCTCCGGTCCAGTAGTTTGTGTGCTCGCCGATCAGACCTCCGAGCAGCATTCCCGCGCCGACGATCAGCGGCCCGACAGTCAGCGGGATCCGCGGTCCGATTCTGGCTGCGAGGCTTCCCATCGTCGGCGAGATGGCCGTCATGAGCACCGGCAGCGGCAGCATTGCGAGTCCTGCCTGGACCGGCGAATAGCCGTCGCTGGTGATGAGCACGTAGGGGATCAGCAGCATCGCCGCGCTGAATGCTCCGTAAAGGAGGAAGGTCAGGAGGTTGAGGCCGGAGAAACAGCGGCCCTGGAATAATGTGAGCGGCATCATCGCGCGCTGGCCGCGGCGATGCTCGACCCACAGGAACGCGACAAGCAGGGCCAGGCCGGCGACAAGCGCGGTCCATGCTTCATTGTCGAACCGCCGCTCGGCGGACCACAAGGTTAGTCCGTACGTCAACGCCCCCAGCGCAGCGGTGGCGAGCAGCGCGCCGGCATAATCGGTTCGGCCTGCGCCGGCCTCACGGCTCTCGTCGACGAAGCGCAGCGCCAGCAGGATCGCGCCGAGCGCGAGCGGTAGGTTGATGTAGAAAATTGCCGGCCAGCCGACCGTTCCGACCAGCCAGCCCCCGATCAGCGGCGCGACAGCAGCCATCGCCGCCCCGGATGCCGCCCAGATGCCGACCGCGCGGCCGCGCTTTTCTCCCTGGAAGGCAGCGTTGAGCAGCGCGAGGCTGTTCGGCAGCAGAAGCGCGGCGCCGATCCCTTGCGCCGCGCGTGCAGCGAGAAGGATCGGCAGGCTCGGAGCGAGCGCGCAAACCAGCGAGGTGACCGCGAAGATCGCGGTGCCGACGACTAGCAATAGCCGCCGCCCGAACTGGTCGCCAAGCGCTCCGCCGAGCAGCAACAGCGCCGAAAGTGGCAGCAAATAAGCGTTGACGACCCACTGCACGTCTTCGGCCCGGGCGGCGTAGCTTTCCCGGATCGCGGGCAGCGCGACGCTGAGTACCGAGCCCTCGACGAACGACAGGCTGGAGGCGAGAATGCATGCGACGAGCGTCCAGCGCGCGTGCGCCCTGCTCTTGCTCCCCGCGCTGGAGTCGCGCGGGCTCAATCGACGGATTCGGCGATCGCTGCTTCGACCATTCTGCGCCACATCTCGGCATCGCCAGCTGCGGCCATGTCTTCGTCGGGTTCGCGCAACGTATGCAGCACGGCGAGCGCCTGGTTCACATGCTCGCGCCAGGCGAGATCAATTTTCACTCCCGCCGAGGGGTCGCTGCCTTCCGCGTTGCTGCTGAGCGCGGCGCCGGCGAGCACGCGGGCGATTCGTTCGACGGCTGATTTTTCCGATATGGGCACGGCTTCACCTCCCTGTTTGCCGGTTCAACCCGCTTGCCGCCGTTTGGGTTCAAGCAGGCGGCGCAACAGCCGTCGCGCGGCAACCACCAGCCAGACCGACAACAGGACCAGAATGATGGCGATGATGGCTGCGGCAATCGGATTGGCGATGGCCAGTCCGAGCAGGCCTGCGGTGGCGACATCCTCGGTGGTCGAAACCGCGATGTTGGAGAATGGTTCGGGGCTAGCGTTGACGATGGCGCGGGCGCCCGCCTTGCCCGCGTGCGCCAATAGCGCCGCGCCGCCGCCGAGCAGGAAGCTGCCGACCTGCCAGGCCGGATCGCCGCCGTCGATGATCGCCATCGACAGGAGAGCGCCCCCGATCGGCCGGACGACCGAGTGGACCGCGTCCCAGGCGCTGTCGACCCATGCTATTTTGTCGGCGAAGAATTCGGCCAGCGCACCGGCCGCGGCGATCCCGATGATCCAGTTGTTGGCGAGCACGTCGAGCGCGTGCAATTGCTCAGGGAGCGCCACCCAGCCGAGCTTCATCGCCAGTCCGACTGCGAAAGTCACGAGATACAGCCGCCAGCCGGCGAGCAGGCTGACCGTCGAGGCCAGCGCGATCAGCTCGACCGCGCTCATCCGCTAGAGGACCTCGAACAACCCCGCCGCGCCCATGCCGCCGCCGACGCACATGGTGACAACGACATATTTGGCGCCGCGGCGCTTGCCCTCGATCAGCGCGTGTCCGGTCATCCGGGCGCCGCTCATGCCGTAGGGATGGCCGATCGAGATCGATCCGCCGTCGACATTCATTCGATCCTCGGGAATCCCGAGCTGCTCGGCGCTGTAGAGGACCTGCACCGCGAACGCTTCGTTAAGCTCCCACAGGCCGATGTCGTCGACCTTCAGGTCGAAGCGCTGGAGCAGCTTGTTGACGGCGTCGATCGGGCCGATGCCCATCTCGTCCGGCTCGGTGCCCGCTACCGCCATGCCGACATAGCGCCCCATCGGCGCGATGCCGCGGCGCTCCGCTTCCTTGGCTTCCATCAGGATCGACGCCGAGCTCCCGTCGGAAAGCTGACTCGCATTGCCGGCGGTGATCGATGTGTTCGGGCCAAGCACCGGGTTGAGCCCCGCCAAGCCCTCCAACGTGGTGTCGGCGCGGTTGCCTTCGTCTTTGGAGATGGTCACTTCCCGCTGCGAGACCTCGCCCGTTTCCTTGTCCTTGACGGTCATCGTGGTGGTGACCGGAACGATTTCCTGATCGAACCGGCCCGCCGCCTGTGCCGCCGCCGTGCGCTGCTGACTTTTCAGCGCATATTCGTCCTGGCGCTCCCGGCTGATGCTGTAGCGCTGGGCCACGGTCTCCGCGGTTTGAAGCATCGGCATGTAGATATGCTTGTGCATCGCGATCAGCGACGGGTCGGGCGCGATCCGCATCTCCGGCGTCTGCACCATGCTGATCGAATCCTGCCCGCCGGCCGCGACCACGTCCATCTTGTCTCTGATGATCTGCTTCGCCGCGGTGGCGATCGCCATCAGGCCCGACGAGCATTGCCGGTCGATCGTCATCCCCGAGACGCTAACGGGGCAACCGGCGCGCAGCGCGACCTGGCGGCCGATATTGCCGAACTGCGTGCCCTGCGTCAGCACCGCCCCCCAAACGACGTCGTCGATTTCGCCCGGGTCGATGCCCGCGCGCTCGATTGCGGGTTGCAGCGAAAAGCTGCCCAGCGTCGGGCCTGGCGTGGCATTGAAGCCGCCCTTGTAGGCGCGGCCGATCGGGGTCCGGGCGGTTGAAACGATCACGGCGTCGCGCATTCTCAAACACTCCTCAAATGAACAGCAGGCCGAGCCAGACGGCGGTGAGCGCGGGTTTGTCCTCGCCCTCAATTTCGACCGTGACTATATGGCGCATCAGCAATTGCCCCGGCGCTTTCTCCTCGACCGAGTCAAGGGTGAAGCGGCCACGTACGCGTGCGCCCGATTTCACCGGCGCAAGGAAGCGCACCCGGTCGAGCCCGTAATTGACCGCCATCTTCAGGCCCGGCGGGAACAGCATGACTTCCGCGCCCATCCGCGACAGCAGCGACAAGGACAGAAACCCGTGCGCGATCGTCCCGCCGAAGGATGTCTGCGCCGCTGCGGCCGGGTCGGTGTGAATGAACTGCCGGTCCTCGGTCGCTTCGGCGAACGCGTCAATCCGTGGCTGGTCGACAGTCAGCCAGGAGGAAACGCCGATTTCTTCGCCGACGCGGGTGCGGATTTCCTCGAGGCCGGCAAGGGGCATGCGCGCTTATTTGCAGCGGTGTGAATAAGACGCAATCAGAAAGGCGCGAGCGGGGGCGGGATGTCGGAGGCGCGGACCAGCGCGATCTTGTCGCTCCGCAGCTTGCCGATCAGGTCGAGCAGGATTGCCGATCGGTTCTCGGCGCTGCGGTTGTTGTCGATCGCCTTGTCGTCATAGACGAGCTCGAAGCCGATCGCGCCCGAGCCGACTCCAGTCGCGACGCAGCGGACCAGCTTGCAGCCGCTGCCGGCCTCGACCGCGGCGGCCGCCGCCTGGGGGATGCGTGCGAGCTTGGCCGCCGGTGTATCGATTGCGATTGCAACATAGAGTGTCATTCGCCGCGCCTTGGCCGCGGCCATGTTGTGGATTTCGCGCTCCAGCAGCTTGGTGTTGGACATCACCAGTTGCTCGCCGGTCAGCGACCGGAGCCGCGTCGTCTTGAGGCCGATCCGCTCGACCGTGCCGGTGCTCTGGTCGTAGCGGATCGTGTCCCCCCTCTTGAACGGCTTGTCGAACAGGATCGCGAGCGCCGCGAACAAGTCGGAGAAGATGCCCTGCGCGGCGAGGCCGATGGCGATGCCGCCGATGCCGAGGCCGGCGACCAGGGCGGTCACGTTCACGCCAAGATTGTCGAGGATCAGGATGCCGGCGATGGCGAACAGAGCGACGCTGACCAGCACCCGGATGATCGCCATCGCATTGCCCAGGGTGCCGGCGCCATCTTCTTCGGCGACCTTGCGGCCAATTACTCCGAGGATCAGCTCGCGGCCCCACACCGCGCCTTGCAGCGCGAAGGCGATCACGAATGCGATGTCGATCAGCCGCGCGGCCTTGTGCGGCAGCTCGGCGTAGGTCGACACGGCGTCGGCCGCGGCCAGCACCATGAACGCGAGGCTGGTCTTGGCGAGGACCCGGCCGATCACGGTTCGCCAACCCATGCCCAGCGGATCGCGCCGGACCGAGCGCTCGCCGAGGCTGCGCAGGAGCAGCATCACGACGACGAGAACTGCGCCGACGGCGAGCCCGATCAGCAATCCGTCGCGATTGGCATCAAGCCAGCCGGTGAAGCGATCCACCCCCATTGCCGCTGTCTTGGCGGCCCCGAGTGCGGCAATCAAGCAGGCTTGGGCCGCCGTCTTCGCTTCGCGCCACGGGCGAGGAACTCGAGCAAGCCGACCTCGGCGCTCGACAGCCGCGTGCGAGCGCGAGGCCGATCCATCCCGTCGAGCGGATCCCTGGCATCGTCTTTCACGGCGTCGAGCAGCTTTGGGTGGACGTAGGACTTGCGGCTGATCGCCGGAGTGTTGCCGAGCGCTTCGGCAACCGGCTCGACCACCGTCTTGAGGCTGATCCGCGCGTGCTCCGCCTTTTTCAGCAGCTGGTCGAAGGCGATGACGCTCGCGCCCCAGGTGCGGAAATGCTTGGCGGTGAAATCGCCCCCGCTCGCTTCGCGGATGTAATCGTTGACGTCGCCGGAAGTCACCGGCTTGGGCTCGCCGTCGCCGTTGACATATTGGAAGAGCATCTGGCCAGGCAGCTCCTGGCACCGCTTGCAAATCCGCTTCAGGTTGCTGTCGGTGATCTTCACTTCGCGGACGATGCCGTGCTTGCCGGCGAAGCGCATCATCAGGGAATGGCCCGTCCGCTTGAGGTGGCGGCTACGCAGCGTCGTCGCGCCGTAGCTCTTGTTGGCCTTGGCATATTCCTCGTTGCCGATGCGGATATGCTCGCTGTCGAGCAGCCGGACGACTGCGGCCAGGACCGCCTCGCGGGTGAGGCCGCGGCGCTTGAGGTCGCGCTCGACGTGGCGGCGCAGCCGCGGCAGCGCCTTGCCGAACTCGAGCAGGCCGTCGTACTTCGCGTTCTCCCGCCTGGCCCGATAGCCGGCGTGATAGCGATATTGCTTGCGGCCGCGGGCATCGATCCCGGTTGCTTGCAAGTGACCATCGGGATCGGCGCAAAACCAGGCGTCGGTGTAAGCCGGCGGCAGGCCGATCGCATTGAGGCGGTCGATGTCCTCGCGGTCGGTGACGCGCTTGCCCTCGGCGTCGAAATAGGCCCAGTAGCGGCCCTGCCGTCTGCGGGTGATGCCTGGCTCGGCATCGCTGCTGTGCCTCAGCACACCGGGTTTCGCTTTGCTCGACTCATCGCCGCGCATAAGCGAGCAGAAGGGGAGCGGGTTCCTGCCCGGAGTCAGTATGCCGTCCATGGTCAATGCCCGAGTGCTGATTGTCGCCACCGACGGGTTCGAGGAATGGGAGCTGTTTGGACCGCGCGAAATCCTCCGGGAACGCGGCGCCGAGGTGGTGCTCGCATCGCTGGCGACTGACCCCATCCAGGCCACCGTCCACGACGATCCCGGCAAGACAATCCGCCCCGACCTGATGATCGATGAAGCCAACGCCGGCGATTTCGACGCCCTGATCCTCCCCGGCGGCCTGCGAAATCCGGATCAATTGCGCTGCCACCGCAACGTCATCGAGCTGATCAAGGGCTTCGATCGGCTCGGGAAACCGATCGGCGCGATCTGCCACGGGCCCTGGCTGCTGGTCGAAGCCGACCTGTTGCGCGGGAAAAGGGCAACCAGCTGGCCGTCGATTCGGACCGATTTGCGCAATGCCGGCGCCAACGTGATCGACGAGGCCGCGGTGATCGACGGCCATCTCCTCACCAGCCGCAACCCCGACGATGTGCACGTGTTCACGGCGGCGCTGATCGACCTCATCGAGAATATGCCGGCGAAGGGCGTTGGCTCGGCCGGCGAGCTTTCCGCCTAACCGACTATCAACGAATTCTCCCTATGACTTCGGTGATGGACGCCGGCCGAATCGATCGCATCGAAACCAGTGTCGAGCGCGCGGCGACAGGATTGTTCGCCGGAGCGGCCGGTTATGCTGCCTATGTGGCGTTGACCCCGCTCGTATCCTTGCCCGAGCTGGCGATGTGCGCCGCGGCGGCGGCGATCCTCGCTCATCTTGCCTGCGGCCGGGCGCTGAGCGCTGTCGCCACTCGCGAATCCGAGTTCAGGGTGCGTGCCTTCGACGTACGCGAGATCGAAGCGTTCGATGACGAGCTTTTGCTGACCGACGCTCACCGGCTCAATGACGAGTTGATCCTGACCGATGCCGAGCGGCTCGGCGACGAGCTGGTCCTGACCGAGGCGGACCGCGTTGTTCCGATTGAGCAAAACCTGCTGCTGCTCGATGACGTCCTCGCGGAAATCGGCCCCGAGGCGCGGGTCGTCCGCCTGTTCGACCGAAAGGCCATGCCGACTCCGGGACAACTCCGGTCCAGGATCGATCATCACCTCGGACAAGAACCATCGGCACAACCCGATGCGTCGCAGGCCCTGTCGGACGCGCTCGCAGAGCTCCGGCGGTCGCTGCGCTAGTCTGCTGCGATCGTCAGCGCTTCGATGGTGACGCTGCTCGAGCCGTCGGGCGCCAGAGTTGGACCCCAAGCGACGCCAATGTCCGCGACGATGATCCCGGGGATGCTGAACTCGGCATCCTGGAGACCATCGCACATGCGCTCGACAATCGCCCGCGAATTGGGACCCGGAATTCGAAGCTCGAGCTGGTGGCGCTCGCCGGCGAAGGTTAGCGACTGCCAGTCGGTCGAATGAGCATCGCTGAGCAAAATCCTATCACGCGCCACCCCAGCGCGCCCGACCAGTGCTCGCAGCAGGGCCGAGCCCGCCGCCGACATTGCGATCCGGTTCATTGCGCGACCGCTTCGAGATAGGCGAGAACACGCGCGACGGTCCGGGGACGCGGGTCCCGGCCATTGCGCAAATCGAAGACAAATCGTGGATCTCCAACGGCCTCGCGTCCGAATCGGGTGGGTGCCGTGTCACTACGGCGCAAAAATTTTTCGACCTCTCTGAGCAAATTCACCTGTCGTTTTCCTTATCGTCTCATTCGACTCGGCGCCGCACTAACTTCCAACGCACTTCCTACTTGTCTAGGCAGTTTCCTATCACTACTAAGGACGCATTAATGATGAACGACCCACGCCTCGTTCTTGAACGGCTGTGCCGGGAGCGCGGCGAAGATTTTGCCGGCCTGTCGCGGATGCTCGGCCGCAACTCGGCTTACATCCAGCAATTCGTGCGGCGCGGTGTTCCGAGGCGGCTCGGCGAGGACGAGCGGCGCAAGCTTGCGCGCTATTTCGGGATTTCCGAGACGTTGCTGGGTGGACCCCCCGATCGGGGCGGGGTCGCGGGCCTCCGCAGTGTGAAGCGCCATCCGGTGCTGGTTTCGGCGGGGCCGGGCGCTGTTGTGACCGAGGAGCTCGGCAAGCCCTGTTTTGCCTTCGACGAGCGGTGGCTGAGGTCGCTAACCGCAAGTCCGGCCGACAACCTCTCGATCGTCCGGGTCGAGGGGGATTCGATGGCACCGACCTTAAGTGCCGGAGATGACATCCTGGTCGACCTCGGCGATTCGGCCGATCGCTTGCGCGACGGGATCTACGTGCTGCGGATCGACGATGCGCTGGTGGTCAAGCGGATCGCGCTCAACCCGGTCGGCCGCCGACTCACCGTCCAGTCCGACAATCCGGCCTATCCCGACTGGCCCGATTGCACGCTGAAGGACATCAAGCCGGTCGGTCGGGTAATCTGGTCCGGGCGCCGGATCGTCTGAGCTCAGCGGCGGCGGGTCCGGTCGATCAGCCAGGTCAGCACCGCTAGCGCAATTCCCGCGCCAGTCCCGATCAAGACGCCCTTCATCGGATTGCCGATCGCGAGGCCAAGCGGAAGGCCGGCAAGGATGCAGATGGTCAGGAAGCAGCCGCCGGCTCTTGCTGTACTTGGCATGAGGGGGCCATGCCAGAGACGAAGCGCCGAGGCCAAGTCAAACATGGTCAATGCTTCGTTGACCTTGCTTGTCGGCAGTCGGGAAATAGCCGCGAGCGTAAAACCCCGACCATGGAAGGCGTATTCATCCATGGCCGTTTGGCGCTTGCGGACGCTTCGGATCTCATCGACCGCTATGGCGACGACGCGGGCTTCGAGGCGGCGGCGCGGGCCGAGCGCAGCCGCGACGACGGCAATCTCGCGCGGTTTTGCCACTGGCGACAGATCGAGCGGGTCATCGCGACCCTCGGCAGCGACGAAGCGATCGGTACGGTCCACTAAGCGGTCCGATGAGCCGTGAACAGACTGGCGTCGTTCAGGAGCGCTGGTTAGTCTCGACCGCGAATGATCGGGCGGGGTTCAGGGCTGGGAGCCGCGCGGCTGCTGTGCGCGGCCGCAGCTGGGGTCGTATGCGCCAACTCCGCACTCGCCCAGACCGACGCTCCACCTCCACTGGGCGACCCTGCGGAACTCGATCCCTCCGCGCCGCTCGACCCTATGCCGGACCTCGGCATCGCTTGGCCCGACCTTCAACCGAGCGATTCCGCGCCGCCGCCGGCGGCAACGCCCGCGACGCCGAAAAGGACCGCGAAACGAGGTGCCGCCAACAGCTCCGGCGATATTCGCTACACGGTCCAGGTCGAAGGCTTGGCCGCGATCGGCAACGCGGAAGACCTCCTCCATGAATTTCGCAAGCAATCGGCGCTGGAGGCCGAGCACAAGGATCCGGCCAACGCCGCGCAAATCGGCCGGCGCGCCAGCGCCGACGCGGACCTGCTGACCGAATTATTGCGGTCGCAAGGTTATTACGACGCCAACGTCGAGGCCCGGACCGACGCGCAAGGCGGCCTTCTGCGCGTCGTCCTGACCGCCGATCCGGGCCAGCAATATCGCTTCGCGTCGGTCGAATTGCCGGGTCTCGAAGCGGCGGGTTCGGATGCGGCGCGGCTGCGCGATATTTTTTCGGTTCGGCCCGGCGACCCGGTCATCGCGACCGATGTCATCGCCGGCGGCGTCGCGCTCACGCAGGCGCTCGGCGAGGAGGGTTTCGCGAGCGCGAAAATCGGCGAGCAGGACATCGAGGTCAATCACCAGACCCACCTCGCGACGTTGACTCTACCCGTTAACCCGGGGCCGGTCGCTCGCTTCGGGACCATGCGCGTCAGCGGCCGCCCGCCGTTCAGCGCGCGCCATCTGGCGACGATCGCCCGGTTCAAGCCCGGCGACCCGTTCCGGCGCTCGAAGGTCGACGATTTGCGCCGCGCGCTCATTCAGACGACCCTGGTCGCCAATGCCGATATCCAGCTGGTCCCGATCCAGGGCGGGCGCACCGTCGACCTGGCCGTTCGGCTCGAGCCGGCGCCGTCGCACACCATCGCCGGCGAACTCGGCTACGGCACCGGCCAGGGCGCGCGGCTCGAAGCGAGCTGGACCGACCGCAATTTCGTCAATCCGGAAGGCGCGCTGACGCTGCGGGGGATCGCCGGTACGAATGAGCAGCTCCTGGGGGTGCAGTTCCGTCGCTCGAACTTCCTGCGTCGCGACCAGACCCTCAACGTCCAGCTGTCCGCCTCGCACCAGGAGTTCGACGCCTATAAGGCCAACACGGTCCTGCTCGCCGCCAACATCGAGCGCCAGAGCAACTTCATCTGGCAGAAGAAGTGGACCTGGTCCTACGGCGGCGAGTGGCTTGCGACCGACGAGCGCGGCGCGTTCAGCAGCGCCGGCCTCAAGGACACGCGGACCTTCCTGATCGCCGCGGCGCCGCTGAGCCTTGGATATGACGGCAGCGACAGCCTGCTCGACCCGACCCGCGGCTTCCGCCTCAGCGGGCGGGTCAGCCCCGAAATCTCGTTCCATGGCGGCCATTTCACTTATGGGCGCGCGCAGTTCGACGCGAGCACCTATCGCCCGGTTTCCGACCGGGTCGTCGTCGCCGGCCGGGTCCGGGTCGGCACGATCATCGGCGCAGGCGTCTTCGACCTTGCGCCTTCGCGGCGCTTCTATTCCGGCGGCGGCGGATCGGTGCGCGGCTACGGCTACCAGCAGCTCGGCCCCAAGGACGCGGACGGCGATCCGATGGGCGGGCGCGGCCTCGCCGAGTTCGGGCTCGAGGCTCGCGTGCGCCTCAAGCAGTTCGGCGGCAATTTCGGCATCGTGCCATTCTTCGACGGCGGCTCGCTGACCGCCGAGGCGCTGCCCGACTTCAAAGACTGGCGCTTCGCAGCGGGAATCGGCGTCCGTTATTATTCGAGCTTCGGGCCCATCCGAGTCGACCTCGGCTTCCCGCTCAACCGGCAGAAGGGTGACGGTCCGTTCGCCGTCACGGTATCGCTGGGTCAGGCCTTCTAGATGGCCGATATCGTCGTCGATGCCCGCACCGGCGAGCCGCTCGAGCCGCGGCGGCGCTTGCGACCCGATTGGCGGCGGCGCCTCGTCAACGAGCTGTTTGCACTGTTCGTGGCCTTGCTGTTCCTGCTCGCGGGCCTGCTGGTCCTGCTCGACAGCGCGCCGGGACATCGCTGGATTGTCGACCGGATCGGAAGCTTTGAAACCGCCTCTGGCCTGCGCATCCGCATCGGACGGATCGATGGCTCGATCTTCGGCAAGTCGCAGCTTCGGAACGTCACCGTTTCGGACGGCCGCGGCGTGTTCCTGACGTCGCCAAACATCAAGCTCGACTGGACGCCCGGCGCCTGGCTCGACAACAAGCTTCATGTCGACAGCCTGACCGCCGAGCGGGTTGCGCTGATCCGTCTCCCGATGCTCAAGCCCAGCACCAGCAAGGGGCCGATGCTTCCGGGTTTCGACATCCACATCGGCGAGCTGAGGATCGACCGGCTCGACATTGGAGCCCAGGTCGGCGGCGAGCGGCGTAGCGGGAGCGTCCGCGGCAAGGCGGATGTCCATTCCGGCCGCGCGCTGGTCGAGCTTCAGGCGGTGCTCAACAATGGCGGCGACCGCATTGCCTTCCATCTCGACGCGGAGCCCGACCGCGACAAATTCGATGTCGGCGCACGAGTGATCGCGCCGGCCGACGGGCTGGTCCCGGCGATGATCGGCACCAGGCGTTCGATCGATCTGTCGATTGGCGGGAAGGGCAGCTGGACCCGGTGGCGCGGCAGCGCGTCCCTCGACCTTTCTGCCCGGCCGACGGCGCGGTTGGCGCTCGGCGTCGACCGGGGCCGCTACCGGCTCCAGGGCCAATGGGCGCCGGCGCCATTCCTGAAGGGCAAGCTCCAGCGGCTGACAGCGCCGCTGGTGACAATCCGCGGCGATGCGACGCTCAGGGACCGCCAGCTCGAGGGGCAATTGACCGCCGCGTCGCCGGCGCTTCGTGCGGCCGCGCGCGGCGTGCTCGACCTCGCCAACAACCGCTATCGGGGAATGCGGCTCGGAATCGACCTCCTGAAGCCGCCGGCGCTGTTCCCCAACATGACCGGCAAGGCCGTGCGGATGGCCTGGACCCTCGATGGCCCGTTCGCCACCGCCGATTATTCCTACCGGCTGACCTCGAACTACGTGCAGTTCGACAATAACGGGTTCACCGGGCTCCATGCTGAGGGACGGGGGCGCCTGGGGCCCTGGCCGATGCGCGTGCCGATCCGGCTGGCGGCGAAGGCGATCACCGGCATCGGCGACGTCGCCGGGGCGATGCTCGCCGACCCGACCATCGAAGGCTGGCTCACGGTCACGCCCAGGCTCGTGCGCGGCGACGGCCTCAGGCTCACCAGCGCCAAGTGGAACGGCAAGCTGTCGCTGTTGATCGACCTCGTGACCGGCCGCTTCGAGGTGCTCCTGTCGGGCTCGATGCAGCGATACCTGATTCCCGGCCTCGGAATCGTCGACGTCATCACCGACCTCCGCGTCGTGCCGGGTCCGAACAACAAGGGCAGCCACGTGGTCGGCACCGCCAAAGCCTGGGTGCGGCGGCTCGACAACAGCTTCTTTCAGAGCCTGACCGGCGGCCTGCCGTCACTCACCACCAGCCTCGAGCGTGGCAATGACGGCATCGTCCATTTCACCAACCTGCAGCTTTATTCGCCCAAGCTTCGGCTCTCGGGCGCGGGCCACCGCTTCAAGGACGGGACGTTCCACATCACCGCCGCGGGCCGGCAGGCCAAATATGGCCCCGTCAGGATCGTCCTCGATGGTCATATCGAGCGGCCGAAGCTGGAGATCTTCCTGCCGAGTCCGAATGAGACGCTCGGTCTCAAGGACATGCGCCTCGCGCTCGATCCGATCGCAGCGGGCTACAATTACCGGGCGAGCGGGGGGTCGCGGCTCGGGCCCTTCACCAGCAACGGGCAGATCCTCCTGCCGACGGGGGCGCCGACCGTGATCGCGATCGCGGCGCTCGATACCGGTGGCGCTCATGCCAGCGGCAGGCTCACCTCGCTTCCAGGCGGTTTCAGCGGGCGTCTCGCCCTTGCCAACGGTACCCTTGGCGGAACGCTGGATTTCTCGCCAGCCGGGAAGAACCAGCGGATCGACGCCCATCTCGCCGCGGCGAACGCGAGCTTCCCCGGCGCCTTCTCGGTGCGCAGCGGACGCGCCGACGGGATCATCATCCTCGCCGACGACCGGACGACCATCGACGGCACGGCCGATGCCCGCGGCATCTCGGCCGGCGCGGTGACCCTGGCCCGCCTGACGGCCAACGCCAAGCTGGTCAATGGGGTCGGCCAGGTCCGCGCCGCCTTCGCCGGACGCCGCGGCGCCGCCTTCGCCTTTTCGACGCTTGCCAATATCGAACCCGACAGAATCCGGCTCACGGGTAGCGGCCGGATCGAGCAGCAGCCGCTGGTCCTCAACCAGGCCGCC
>JAICVC010000037.1 GCA_025935515.1 Sphingomonas sp. | reverse complement strand
TATCTGGTCGCGCGAGGAGGTGCTTCACTGGCTGCTCAGCCGCGCCGCGAAGGAGCCGACTCTGTTCGGCTTCGACTTCAGCCTTGCGCCGCCGTTGATCGAGCGCGGCGAATATCTCCCCGGTGAACCGGGCGTGCCCAAGACCGCGCGCGAATTCTGGGCCTATGTCGATGCGAGGAGCGATGACGAGGATCTCGGTGCCGCGAGCTTCCTCGATACCGCTCACCGCAGGCATTTCTATTTCGGCATCGCCGATGGCGTGAAGGCCGGCTTCATGCACTTCCGCCAGTGCGACGCCCGACTGAACGTGCAGGGCGGCCGCAAGATCGCCAGCGCCTATGATGCGATCGGCGCCGCGCAGGTCGCCAAGGCAAGCTTCTCGGGCATGCGGCTCGCCCACCGCCTCGACGGCAAGGTCGCGATCTGGCCGATGGACCCACTGCCCGAGCGCGGCAGCGTGGTGGTCGAGATCTACACCCGAATCTATCTCCGCCGTGCCGGAATGAGCGGAGTGAAGCTTAGGACCCGCGCCGACCTCAACCGCGCATTGAAAGGCCTTGGCAGCCCGCCCGCGCGGCTCCGCTTCGAGCCCAGCGACCACCAGACCGATGCGCTGGTGACCGCGGCCGGCATGCGCCTGCTTGCCACCACCGAGCCGCGTGCGTTCGATCCCGACGGTCTGACACCGGACATCGCCAAGGCGGAAGGCTGGACGTTCGGCGTGCTATGACCCAAATGCTCACCCGAGGGCCGGATTAGCTCAGTTGGTAGAGCAGCGGTTTTGTAAACCGAAGGTCGCGGGTTCGAATCCTGCATCCGGCACCATTGCTTGCCCGGTTTGGTCGTAGAGGAGCACCCGCATGCTGCGCTTCGCACTTATCCTTGCCTCTCTGGCAACGATCGGATCGCCGCTCCACGCAGCGCCGACCCATGCTTCGGATGCCACGACCAGCGCCGGCAGCCACGCGCAGCTCGTGAAGCTCTTTGCCGACTGGCGCGCATTCAATCATCCGCCCATCATCAACGGGCGGCCCGATTACGGAGCCAAGGCAATGGCCCAAAAGGCGGCGCGCTTGCCCGCCTTCCAACGGCGCCTCGAGCGAATCGACCGCACCGGCTGGAGCGCCACTCAGCTCGGCGACTACCGCCTGGTGGAGGCGGAGATGAATGGCCTCGACTTCTTCTTGCGCGTCCTGCGCCCCTGGTCGCGCGATCCCGGTTTCTATCAAACCGTGTTCGCCGAGATGAGCGACGTCCCCGCGCACGAGGGCCCGTCGGCCGAGCCGAACATCGACCTGTACACCTTCACCTATCCGCTCTCGCCAGCGGACGATGCCCGCCTGACGCAAACGCTCTCAGCTGTTCCGGCGATGCTCGCCGATGCCAAAGTGAACCTCGCGAGCAGCCAGGCACGCGACCTCTGGGCCTATGGCGATCGCGCCTTCGTGGAACAGGCCGAAGCACTTGCCAACCTGGAAGCCGGTACGCTGGTGATGAACGATCTCGCCGGCAAACGGCGAGCCGGCCTGGAAGGGGCCACGCCGGCACTTCGCGCCGCGGTCCACCAGGCTCGCCTGGCGAGCGAGGAGTTCGCCCGCTGGATCAAGGCCGAGGCTCCGCGGCGCACCGGCGCGTCGGGCGTCGGCAAGGCGAATTACGATTGGTACCTCAAGCACGTTCTGCTCAGCCCGTGGACATTCGACCAGCAGGTCACGCTGCTTCAACGCGAGCTCGACCGTTCGCTCGCCTCGCTCCGGCTGGAAGAGCTGCGCAATCGCGCTGCTCCCCCGATCGCCGAAATCGCCGATCCGGCCGAGTATCGCCGCTTCGCCGAACGCCGCACCGCGAAGCTATACGCACTGCTGGTCGATTCGGGTTTTATCTCCGACCGGCCCTACTTTCGTTCCGCGCTCGCTGCCCAGACTGGGGGTTACGTCCCGCCAGCCGAACGGAATTTCTTTTCTCATGTCACCGCGCTCGATCCGCTTCCCCTGCTGAGTCACCAGACCCACTGGATCGAGCTTGCGCGGCTCCGGCACGAGCCGCACCCGAGCCCAATTCGCGACCTTCCGCCGCTGTTCAACATCTACGCCGATCGCTCGGAGGGGTTCGCGACGGCCATGGAAGAGCTGGTGATGCAGGCCGGCCTGTACGACGATATCCCCCACGGGCGTGAGCTGGTGTGGGTGATGCTCGCCAACCGCGCCGCGCGGGGTCTTGCTTCGCTGCGGGTTCAGGCGAACGAGATCGGTCTCGCCGAGGCCGGGCGGTTTCACGCCGAATGGACGCCGCGCGGCTGGTCCGACGCCAACAGCCGGCTCGTCGGCTTCGAACAGCTGCTCTATCTTCGCCAGCCGGGTTACGGGCCGAGCTACATCATCGGCAAGGTGCAGCTCGATCATCTCCTGGCCGACGCGTCCCATCGTGCCGATGCCGAGCACCGCCCGTTTGTCGCCCGGGACGCCTTCGCCGCAATCCTCGCTTCCGGCATCGTCCCGCCGTCGCTGATCGCCGACGAAGCTGCGGCGGTGAAACCCCCGCAGTAGACCAAAGCGGCTTCTACACCTCGACTTCGACCCACACTGGCGCATGGTCGCTGGTCTTGTCCCAGCCGCGCGGGCTGCGGTCGACGCCCGCGGCCTTGAGCGAGTTCGCGAGCGTCGGGCTCAGCAGCGCGTGATCGATCCGAATGCCGGCATCGCGCTCGAACGAGTGCCGCCAGTAATGCCAGAAGGTGTAGATCCGCTCCTGGGGGTGGAGATGGCGAAGCGCGTCGGTCCAGCCCTGCGCAACCAGCGCGCGATACTTCTCCTTCGCCGCCGGTGTGAACAAGGCGTCCTTGGCCCAGCGCTCGGGCTTGTAGACATCGATATCGGTCGGGATGACGTTGTAATCGCCGATGAGGATCGCCGGCACTTTGCCGTCAATCAGCGACTGCGCATGCTCACTCAGCGCGTCGAGCCAGGCGAGCTTGTAATCGAACTTCGGCCCCGGCCACGGATTGCCGTTGGGCGCATACATGTTGCCGATGAGGATGCCGCAGATCGCCGCTTCGATGTAGCGGCTCTGCTCGATGTTCGGATCGCCGGGCAGCGCGCGCCGTGTCTCGACCGGCTCGCCGACTTTCGACAGCAGCGCGACTCCGTTCCAGCTGCGCGGCGGCTGGCCGTGCCAGATCGCGGCATAGCCGAGCGCCTCGATCGCCGCCTGCGGGAAGGCCTCGTCGGTGCATTTCAATTCCTGGAGGCCGACTATGTCGGGCTGGAACTCCTCGAGCCAGCGCGTCAGCACTGGTAGCCGCGAGTTGATCCCGTTGATGTTGTAGCTCGCGATCCGGAGCCGCTTTTTCCTGGCCATCAAGTTACAGGAACAAATGCAAGGCGAATGGGTTCTCGCGCCGTTGCTTCGGACCCAATGATTTTGGCGTCTCCGGAGCGGACGCGGGCATCAGTCCCTGCGTCTGCCCTGTCGAGCGACGCGAATCATTGAGTCCGAAGCATCGGGAGCCTCGGTGGGTGCATGCCTGCCGAGGCTCCTTTTTCGCGAGTCGCGGCGAGGCGCCGCCGTCGTCCACAAACTTATCCACCGATTCGCGCACAATTTTCTATCGCGGACCCCGATTCAGGGCTGGAACAACCGCCGGTCTCGTGTATTGTTACCTCGTGCTTCAGACCTCGAAAGAGGAACGAAGCATGGAACCCCGGCAACTTCGGTTGCCGGGGTTTACTCGTTTATGGGCTCAAAAATCCTCCCCGGAACGGGGAGGTGGAAGGCCCGCGCAGCGGGACTGACGGTGGGGTCGACCCCTCCACCACCCGCTCTTCGGCGGGTGGTTCCCCTCCCCGTTCCGGGGAGGAACTAGAGCGCTTCCGGCCGCGCCTCTTTCAAGACCAGCCTCTTCGACCGGTCGGGCAGCGGATATTTGTTGCCATTCGCGCAATTGAACAACAGCACGCGTTCGTCCTTCCCGACGAGATCGCGTTCGAGGGCCTGCCGCCACGCGGCCAATACCGCACCGCCTTCGGGGCAGAACAGGAAACCGTCCTCGCGCCCGGCGTCCTCGACGGCCTGCAGGATGGCATCTTCGGATACTGCAATCGCAGCCCCGCCGCTGTCACGCACCGCGCGCAGGATCAGGAAGTCGCCGACCGCCTTGGGCACGCGGATGCCGCTCGCGACCGTCGCCGGATTCTCCCAGCGCTCGGCGAACTCCTCGCCCTTCTCGAACGCACGCACCATCGGCGCGCAGCCCTCGGCCTGCACCGCATACATTCGCGGCCGATTCGACCCGATCAGCCCGACCGCTTCCAGCTCGTCGAACGCCTTCCACATGCCGATCAGCCCGGTACCGCCGCCGGTCGGATAGAAGATCGCGTCGGGCAGCTCCCAGCCAAGCTGCTCGACGAGCTCGAACCCCATGACCTTCTTGCCCTCGAGGCGGTACGGTTCCTTGAGCGTCGAGCAGTCGAACCACAGGTCTTGCGCAGCGCCCTTCCCGACCAGCGCGCCGCACTCGTCGATCTGCCCATCCGCGACATAGACCCGTGCGCCATAGGCGGCGGTCTCGGTGACGTTGATCTGCGGCGTTTCGGCCGGGCAGATCACCACCGTCTGGATCGCAGCCCGCGCGCCATAGGCCGCGAGCGCCGCGCCGGCATTGCCGTTGGTCGGCATTGCGATCCGCTCGATCCCAAACTGCCTGGCCATGGTCACCGCCATCGCCAGCCCGCGGGCCTTGAACGACCCGGTCGGCAGCCGCCCTTCGTCCTTCACCAGCAGGCTCGACGCGCACTCGCGCGCAGCGATCGCCGGCAGCGCCACGATCGGCGTCTCGGGTTCGCCGAGAGTGACCGGCTCGCCATCATGGGGCAACAGCTCGCGCCATTTCCACATGCCGGGCTCGCGGACGGCGAGACTGTCGCGCGTCAGCGTCCGCTTCGCTGCGTCGAGGTCATAGCGGACGAGCAAGGGCTTCCCGGCCGCCGACAAATTGTGGATTTGGCCTGCTTCGTAGCGCTGGCCGGTCAACGAACATTCGAGATGGGTAACAAGGCTCATGAGCAGTGGGTGTCTTCCAGATGGGTTCGCTCGATCTGGAGCGTGCAGTGCTCGATGCCGAAGCGGTCGTGGAGCATCGTCCGCGCCGCCTGCAACAGTTGATCGGTCGAAGCTGCATCGGGAGCAACGAGGTGCGCGGTCAGCGCGGTTTCGGTGGTGCTGAGCGGCCAGACGTGGAGGTCGTGAACCGTCTCCACTCCCTCGAGTTGAGCCAGCGCGCCTTCGACCAGGTCGACATCGATGCCCGACGGAACCCCCGCGAGCGACATCCATACCGACTCCTTCAGGAGTCCCACGCTGCCCCACAAGATCACCACCGCGACCGCCAGGCTCATCACCGGATCGACCCAGCGCTGCCCGGTCAACACGATCATCAGCCCGGCGAACAGCACCGCGGCCGAAACCGCGGCGTCGGCGGTCATGTGAAGGTAAGCGCCGCGGATGTTGATGTCGCGCTCGCGCCCGCGCGCGAACAGCAATGCGGTGGCGCCGTTGACCAGGATGCCGGCCCCGGCGACGATCATCACCAGGCTCCCTTCGGTAAGGGACGGATGGAACAGCCGGCGGACCGCTTCGGCGCCGATTGCGCCGACCGCGACCAGCAGGAACAACGAATTGGCGAGTGCGGCGAGTATCGGCGCTTTCTTGAAACCGTAGGTAAAGCGCGGCGATGCGGCTTTGCGGGCCATGACCGCGCCGGCCCACGCAACCACCAGGCCGAGGACGTCCGACAAATTATGGCCAGCATCGGCGAGCAGCGACATCGAGTTGGCGAGAAAGCCGAAGATTGTCTCGACGATGACGAAGCCGAGGTTCAGCCCGATCCCGATCGCAAACGCCCGGCCGTAATCGGTCCGCCCACGGGCGGGGCGATGGTCGTGGCTGTGCGAGTGGCCGGCGGACATTTACGCCGCCTAGCGTAGCGCATCGTCCCCCGGCAAACCTCCGCCCGTCGAAAATGAACGATAGTTCGTGCGCGGTTCATCTTGCGACAATATATCATGCGCTCTAGAGCCCGACGCGCTTCCCCGAGGTTCCTGTTCCGTGAAATTCCCGATTGCTTGTCGCGCGGCACTTGCTGCAGCAGTGCCCATTTCCCCGCTCGCCGCGCAGCCGGCGCCGGTCGCCGATCAGCCTACGCTGGTCGATCCGAGCGCCACTGCCGGTGCCGATGACGCGGCGGCCCCGCCGACGCCCGGTGACGCCGCGAAGGCCCATCCCGACAATGACCAGGCGATCGTCGTCACCGGCGTCAAGCGATCCGCCGGCGACATCCTCGGCGGCATCTCCGTCATGGACAAGGAACTGCTCCAGCACGAGGCGCGGCCAAGCATCGGCGAGACGCTCGCCAGCCAGCCTGGAGTCACCGCCTCAAGCTTCGGACCCACCGCCTCGCGGCCGATCCTCCGCGGGCTCCAGGGCGAACGCGTGCGGATCCTGACCGACGGCATCGGCACGCTCGACCTATCGGCCTCCGATCCGGACCACCAGGTGACCATCAACCCGCTCACCGCGGAGCGGATCGAGGTGCTGCGTGGCCCCTCCGCACTGCTGTTCGGCTCGTCGGCGATCGGCGGCGTGGTCAATGTAATCGACACCCGGATTCCGCGCAGCGTCCCCGACAATTCGGTCCGGGTCGACGGGCTCGCCGAATTCGGTTCGGCCGCCACCGAACGCTCGGGCAACCTGTCGGTCGACGTCCCGCTCGGCGCCCATTTCGTCGCCCACGCCGACGGCGCTTATTCGAAGTATGACGATCTGCGCATCGGCGGCTTCGTGCTGTCGAAACCGCTTCGCGAGCAGGCGCTCGCCAGCCCCGACCCGGACATCCGGGCGCTGGCCGCTCTCAAGGGCGAGCTTCCGAACACGCAAGGGCGCATCGCCGACATCGCCGGCGGCCTCGCTTATGTCGACGGCGACACCAACATCGGTTTCTCGGTCAGCCATCACGCCTTCAAGTACGGAGTCCCGATCCGCTTCTCGCTGGACCCGGAAGAGGAAGCCGAGCGGCCGGTCCTCGATGGGCGCCAGACCCGCGGCGACGTCCGCGCCAACATCCCCGTCGGCGGCTTCTTCAAGATCTTCGAGTTTCGCGGCGGCATTTCGAAATACCACCACGACGAGCTTACGCCGGAGGGCGAGGTGGACTCGAGCTTCCGCACCACCGGCGGCGAGCTGCGCGCCGACGTCGTCCAGAACGAGCGGGGCGGCTGGGGCGGGACGACCGGCGTGCAGTTCCTCAACGTCAAGGTGCGCCTCAGCGGCGAGGAAAAATATCTGCCCGACAGCGAAAACCGGCAGCTCGGCATCTTCACCCTTCAGTCGCTGGTCAAGGGCCCCGTCCGCTTCGAGGGCGGTCTTCGGATCGAATCTGCTCATCTCGACGCCGACGCCGATCCGCAGATCGCGGCCAACGGCGGTTTCATCGGAACCGTGCCGATCTCCAGCAGCTACACCGCAATCTCGGCATCGCTGGGCGCCAATTACGAGTTCGCCACTGACTGGCGCGCAGGGCTGTCGATTTCGCACAGCGAGCGTGCGCCGGCGATCGACGAGCTGTTCGCCAACGGGCCGCATGGCGGCAGCGAGACTTTCGAAGTCGGAAATCCAGGCCTCAGGAAGGAGGCGGGCAACTCGGTCGAGCTCAGCGTCCACAAGACGGTCGGGCCGCTGCACGTCCAGGGCAGCCTTTATTACAGCCGCTTTTCCAACTTCATCTACCAGGCGCCGACCGGCGAGGTGCGCGACGGGCTGCCCGTCTTCTCCTACCGGGAGGGCAAGGCGGACTATTACGGGTTCGAGCTGCAGAGCGACGCGCGCTTCGGCAAGGCGCTCGGCATCAACTGGGGCGGCGAGCTGGTCACCGACGCAGTGCGCGCGACCGTCAAGGGCTTCGGGCCTGCGCCGTTGATCCCGCCGCTGCGGGTGATTGGCGCGCTGACCGGCTCGCGCGGCCAGTTCGACGGCCGGATCGAGGTCGAGCGCGATTTCGCGCACCGGCGGACCGCGCCGGTCGAGAGCGACACGCCGGCTTTCACCCTGGTCAACGCCTCCCTCGACTATCACCCGTTCGCGGCCAATCCGGCGCTGACGCTGTCGCTGCAGGCCAACAACATTTTCGATGTCGATGCGCGCCGCAGTACCAGCATCCTCAAGGATTATGCGCCGCTCGCCGGCCGCGACGTCCGCCTCAGCGCTCGCCTGAGTTTCTAGCACCAGACAAAAACGGCCCGGCAGAAGAGCACGTCTGCCGGGCCGCCGCATGTGTGGAACTCTCGCCTGCGACGCATAGGGGTCGGCGAGAGCTCCCGCCTCATCTACTATCGAAAGTTAGGGATCGGTGCAATTCTCAAATCGAAAGACGCCGCCAAAATGAAACAGCCTGACCGGAGCGGGCAAAGCAAAGGCGGCCCGGCGAAGGGGAGCCGGACCGCCTCATTATGCGCGCCTGGGGACGAAGCGCGCGGGGGCGATTGATTCAGATGTCGATACCGGCGGCGATCGCCTCGAGCTTGCGGACCCGCTCACGCAGATCGGCGATCTCGATCCGGCCGCTGGCGGGCGGCAATCCGCGGTCGCCGACCGACTGCGCCAGCTCCATCTTCTTGAGCTCCAGCCAGCCGTTCCAGGCCTTGAGGCCGGCCCAGCTCGCCGCGGCCATGCCGGCCAGGACGCTCGCTGCGAGCACTGCCATCGTGATCGGGTCCATCACTTCTCCTCCTGGCGGAGCGCTTCGATCTCGCGCGCCAGCTCTTCGTTCTGACTGTTGATCTCATGGTCGATCGCCATCAGCCGGCGGTCGGTCTCGTCGAAATCGTGAACCATCGCATGGGTCGTCGGCTTGCGGCGGGCGACCTCGCCCATGCGGTCGAAATCGCTCATCCGGCGTTCGCCGCACATCGCGCGCTTCTTCTGCACCGCGAGGTAGATGCCGATCGCGGCGTAGGCGATGAGCGTCAGCTTGAAGCTGATGAAGATCGCGGCGGCTACGAAGCCGATGCGGATGAAGGTCGGGTCGACCCCCATCATTCCGCCGATCGTCGAAGCGACTCCGGCGATCTTCGAATCCTTGCGGTCGAGCGAATACGGATATTTGCGGGCCATCGTCATTATCCCCTTCCTTTCCTCAGTTCACCCGCGTCTTCAGCGCGGTTTTCATGGCTTCCAGTTCGGCGTCGATCTTCTCGTCCGCGCGCAGCTGGTCGATCTCGTCTTCGAGGCTGGTGATCCCCAGCGCCTCGCAACGTCCTTCGGCGAAGTCGGCGCGGCGCTCGAGCAGCTCGAACTTGGCGAACGCATCGGCGGTGCGGCTGCCGTGCATGATCTCGCGAGCCCTGGCCCGCGTGACCGCGCTCTCGAACCGCGCCGCGATCGCGTTCTGGCGGGCACGCGCCTCGCGCAGCTTGCCCTGGAGCTTGGCGATGTCGGCCTCGTAGCC
Organism: Sphingomonas sp.; assembly: GCA_025935515.1. Classification (GTDB taxonomy): domain Bacteria; phylum Pseudomonadota; class Alphaproteobacteria; order Sphingomonadales; family Sphingomonadaceae; genus Sphingomicrobium. The sequence continues at coordinate 5,723 of JAICVC010000037.1, read as the reverse complement.
GCGCAGCACCTGTTCCATCTGGCCGAGCTCGTCGCGGATCCCGTCCGCCATTTCGGTCGCCTTCTGCCGCTCGACCAGCGCCGCTTTGGCGAGGTCCTCGCGGTCCTTGCTGAGCGCCAGCTCGGCCTTGCCGGTCCAGTCGGCCTGCAGCTCGTCGAGCCGGCCCACCGCGCGCCGCATCTCCTTGATATCGGCGATCGAGCGGGCTGCGGTCGCGCGGACGTCGACCAATGTTTCTTCCATCTCGAGGATGATCATCCGGATCATCCGCGCCGGATCTTCGGCCCGGTCGAGAAGCTCGGTCATGTTCGCCGCGAAAATGTCGCGAGCGCGGCTGAACACCGGACCGCTGAGCCAGCCGGCGACGGGAGCGAAGCGCCCGCTCTGGGCCTCGGACTCCACCTCGACCAGGCGAGGCGTGCGGACCGGGACCTTGGCTTCAAGGACTTCGAGTTCAGGCATTGATGGTGACCTTCGTGGTGCTGGCATTGGGCGCGGCGTTGGCTTGGGCCGGCCCGACCGCGGCGCCGATGGCGACCGTGCTCATCACGAGCGCGCCGATCATGGCGACCAGGGTGCGGCTGAACTGCGACTGCGACGACATTTGAAATCTCCTTTTTCGCCCGCCGGTTTTTGCTTGCGGGTCGATGAACACTGCTAATCAAGGAGCGTGCCAATCCCGCAAAACCGCCAAAAACTTGGATGGGCTGCATCGATTGGCACAATTTCCCAACCAACAATTGGCGCGAAATCCCAAGGCGCGGCCGGGAACATTCGCCACGTCCGGCGCGTCGAGCCGTCGGACGATTCCAGACTGGAGTGTGACTCATGTTGGGCAAGCTTGCGGGCGCGTGGCTGGGCGGCAAGATCGCCGGCTCGAACAAGGGCGCAAAGGGCGCCATCCTGGGCTATGGCGCGGCGGCGCTCGCCAGGCGCAGCGTTCCGGCGCTGGCTGCGGTCGCGCTTGGCGGCTGGGCGCTCAGGAAATGGCGGCGCGGGCGCCGCGCGCGAGCCGGTTATCCGGACGAGGCAACGCCTTCTTCTCCTGCCTCTTGAATTACTTAGGCCGAGGCGCCGCGAAGAGCGTTAAACGGCTGTTTACCAAGATAGGTTAGGGATCGCCCCATGCGTAGTGGGGCATCAGTATTGCGTTTTAAGGTAGCGCTCGTGGCACAAGTCGCGCTCGCTGCCGCGCTGCTCTGTATGCTCGCATTCGCCCCGCCCGATCGTGGTCAGATGATGCTGATCCCGCTCGATGGAAATCCGATGAGTCCCGCATTGCTCAAGCAATTGCCTGTCGCCGCAGTAGGCCCGGGACCGCTTCCGGGATCGTTGATCGTTTTCGGATCAAGCGAGGGCCAATTCCTGCCATTGCTAGAGGAAGGTGTTCTGATCCTGTCCGCGCCACAAGCCCTCTGCGGCGCTTCACATTCGGAGAGTAATTCGTGAATGAGCTGACGATACTGCGTCTCCGCGGCGTCCGCCTCCTGACCCTGATTGGCTGGGCCTCGACGGCCGCCCTTGTCCTACTGACGATCCTGTTCGACCTCCGCAATGAGGTTCAGGCCGTGATGGCCTCGGCCCTCATCAACCTTCTTCCGGCCTGGTTCTCGCGACAACGACGCTACGACTTCCAGGTAGGGACGATTCTCGGCGTGATGGCGGCCGTCCAACCGGCTCTGCTCGTCTATCTGCTCAACGGTCATCCTTGGCAGATGGAAGGTCACATGTACTTCTTTGTCGGACTCGCAGCGCTAACCCTGCTCTGCGACTGGCGTCCGATCGCCGTCGCGACGACTGTCATCTCGGTCCACCATCTTCTGCTCAGCTATATCGCGCCTGAATGGGTCTTCATCGGAAGCGGAGACTTTGCGCGAGTGATGGTCCACGCTCTGGCCGTGGGCCTGGTTCTTGGCGTGCTGGCGCCGGTTATGATGAACATGGGCCGCCTGTTCGTCGAGCAATCCGAAGCACGCCAGTCGAGCGATCTTTCGGCTAAGGCCGCACGGGACGCGCTCGCGGCCGCGCAAGCCGCCGAGGCCCATGCCGAATCTGAGCGCGCGAAGCGATTGGGGCTCGAGCGCCGCGAGAATGCCGACGCACGCCGAGGTGAGCTGCTCGCGCTAGCCTCGGCATTCGAAAATTCGGTCGCAAAGGTGGTTCAATCGGTTGGCGCCGCCGCCGAGCAATTGGAGAAGGCCGCCGGCAACATGCACCGTTTCGCCAACGACGCCGGCAGACAATCAGCCGCCGCTGCAACCGAGGCCGAATCCGCCTCGCGCAATGCGCTCGAGGTTTCTGCAAGGGTCAGTGATTTGTCGAAGTCCATTGCAAGTATAGCAGTGGCCGCAGAGCAGCAAGCCGAGCTCGGCGGCGTAGCGCAGAAGACTTCGCAAATCGGTGAATCGGCGATCGCAACGCTCTCCGAGCAAACGGCGAACATCGATGCCTTTGCGACATTGATCGGAGGAGTCGCAGGGCAGACCAATATGCTTGCGCTGAATGCGACCATCGAGGCGGCACGAGCCGGCGATGCCGGGCGCGGGTTTGCCGTGGTCGCTGCCGAGGTCAAAGCGCTCGCTGCCAAGGCCGGCGACGCAACCAGCCAGATCACGGCGCTTGTCCTGAATGTCGACGCAGGTGCCCAGGAGGCGCGGCTTGCTGTTCGGCAAATTGCGGAGGGCATGGGTGAATTGTCACAGGCTGCCAGCCTAATGCGACGCGAGATTGCCGAGCAGCGGTCGGTTGCATCCAGGATCGAGAATAATGCCGCGGAGAGCGCGGTCGGCGTCGACGCGATCGCCCAACGCATCGGCGAGGTCGCGCGATCAACGGGCGAGGCCGTGGCCCTGTCTGAGGAAGTCAAAGCGTCAGCGACAACGCTCGCCAAAATTGCACAGAGTCTTCAAACAGGGACCGCAGGCTTCCTCGAGAGGCTGCGGGCGGCCTGATCAGTCCGCCTTGGATTCGGCCCCATCACACGGTGTTTCGAAATAGGGCTCGACCTGGCCTTTTAGTTTGATCGTCATCGGCTGGCCGAACCGGTCGCGGCTGCGGCCGGCCGCAACGCGGATCCAGCCTTCCGAGATCGAATATTCGATGACGTTGGTCTTTTCCTGGCCATTGAACCTGATCCCAACGCCGCGGCTGAGCAGCGTCTCGTCATAATGTTCGCTCCGCGGATCGAGCGAGAGGCGGTCGGGCGGGATGTCGGTCTGATGGGCCATGCGGACGCGGCTACTTGAGCGGGGCGCACAAGGTCAACCAGCGACCTTCTCTCTTCGACCAACGGCGTCTCGGCCATTGTCTTCGCCAAATTGCGGCCGCCAGTACTGCGCGCGACTGGTTGCTCCTCGCAATGACCGGTGATGTCAAGTTTACTTGTCACCCGCAGTTGCCGCGGCGCTTAACCGCGACTAAGCGCTCGCTCCGACCATGAGCGACAAGGACCCCTCGCTGCGCCGCAACGCGCCCAGGCTCGCGCTGCATGTGCCCGAGCCGCCGTTTCGGCCCGGCGACACGCCAGACTTTTCTGCGCTGAAGGTGCCCGCCGCCGGCGTCGCGCCGCGACCGGACACCAACGTCGCTGCGGCAGAGACTCATGCACTGACGACGGACCTCGTCCGCGTCCTGGGTGATGACAATAAGGCCATCGGCCCATGGGATCCGAAGCTCGACCCCGAAACCCTGCGCAAGATGCTTCGCGACATGGTCACCGTGCGGATCTTCGACGACCGCATGTACCGCGCCCAGCGGCAGGGTAAGACCAGCTTCTACATGAAATGCACCGGCGAGGAGGCGATCGCGGTCGCCGCCCAGACCGCGCTCGACCGCGAGGACATGCATTTTCCGACCTACCGCCAGCAGGGCCTGCTCGTCGCGCGCGGCTATCCGCTGACGGACATGATGTGCCAGATCTATTCCAACAAGGGTGACAAGCTGAAGGGCCGCCAGCTGCCGATCATGTATTCGGACAAGGCGCACGGCTTCTTCTCGATCTCGGGCAACCTCGCGACGCAATTCCCGCAGGCGGTCGGCTGGGCGATGGCCGCGGCGATCAAGGGCGACAGCCGCATCGCCATGGGCTGGGTCGGCGACGGCGCCACCGCCGAGGGCGACTTCCACAGCGCGATGACCTTTGCCGCAGTCTACAACGCGCCGGTCATCCTCGCGGTCGTGAACAACCAGTGGGCGATCTCCAGCTTCTCCGGAATTGCCGGCGCCGAGCGTGCGACCTTCGCGCAGCGCGCGGTCGGTTACGGGATTGCCGGCATGCGGGTTGACGGCAATGACGCGCTGGCGGTCTATGCGGCCGTGAAGTGGGCCGCCGAGCGCGCCCGCTCGAACCAGGGCCCGACCCTGATCGAGTTCTTCACCTACCGCGCCGAGGGCCACTCCACGTCCGACGATCCCAGCGGTTATCGGCCGACCAACGAGGCAAAGTCCTGGCCGCTGGGCGACCCGATCGAGCGCCTGAAGGCGCATTTGCTGGCGATCGGCGAGTGGGACGAGGAGCGGCACGCGGGCATGACCGCCGAATGCGACGCTGCCGTACGCGCCGCGCAGAAGGAATCGGAGAAGCTCGGAATCCTCCCCGAGCAGGGCAAGGACGACATCGGATCGATGTTCGACGACGTCTATGCCGAGGTGCCGTGGCACCTCAACGAACAGCGCGAAGAGGCGCTCGACGAGGGTCGCGACTGATGCCGACCATGAACATGATCCAGGCGCTCAACGACGCGCACAAGGTGATGATGCGCCAAGACGAGGACATCGTCGTGTTCGGCGAGGATATCGGCTATTTCGGCGGCGTCTTCCGCGTCACCGAAGGCCTGCAGAAGCAGTTCGGCAAGACCCGCGTATTCGATGCGCCCATCAGCGAGGGTGGGATCGTCTCTACCGCGGTCGGCATGGCCTGCTACGGCCTCAAGCCGGTGATCGAGATCCAGTTCGCCGACTACATCTACCCCGGCTACGACCAGATCGTCAGCGAGGTCGCCAAGATCCGCTACCGCACCGCGGCCGAGTGGACCATGCCGATGGTGATCCGCACGCCCTACGGCGGCGGCATCTTCGGCGGCCAGACGCACAGCCAGTCGCCCGAATCGCTGTTCACCCACATCGCCGGCCTGAAGGTCGTGATCCCCTCGACGCCGTACGACGCCAAAGGCCTGCTGATCGCTGCGATCGAGGACCCGGACCCGGTCATCTTCTTCGAACCCAAGCGCATCTACAACGGCCCCTTCGACGGCCACCACGACAAGCCGGTCAAGCCGTGGTCGAAGCATCCCGCGAGCGAAGTGCCCGAAGGTCGTTACACGGTGCCCATCGGCAAGGCGGCGGTGGTGCGCGAAGGCACTGACCTGACCGTTCTCGCCTATGGCACGATGGTCCATGTCGCGCTCGCGGCGGTGGAGGAACAGGGCCTCGACGCCGAGGTCATTGACCTCCGCACGCTCGTCCCGCTCGACCTCGATACGATCGAGCAGTCGGTCAAGAAGACCGGCCGCTGCCTGGTCGTCCACGAGGCGCCGCGCACCAGCGGCTATGGCGCCGAGCTCGTCGCGCTGGTGCAGGAGCGCTGCTTCTATCACCTGGAAGCCGCGGTCGAGCGCGTCACCGGCTGGGACACGCCCTACCCGCACGCTTACGAATGGGCCTATTTCCCGGGCCCGAAGCGCATGAAGAAAGCCCTTGAGAAAGTGATGGCAGACTGATGGCCC
>JAICVC010000028.1 GCA_025935515.1 Sphingomonas sp. | reverse complement strand
GGAGCGGCCGCCGACAGTCGTTGCCCTGACTTAGGAGGGGAGAGGGTCAGGCAACGAGGGTGTTGAAGCGCTCGGCGTTGGCCGAAGCGCGGTTCGAAAGCGGCTGGAATGCCTCGCCGGCGAGCTTGACCAGCGACTCGGTCAGCTTCGAGCTTTCGGCGACCGCACGGTCGAACGAAGCGCGGGCGAAGTCGCCCTGCAGCTGCAGATACTCGGTCGGGCTCTTGGCCTCGGCGAGCGAGCGGATCGCGTCAGCGGCCTGCTCGAAGCCGTCGCGCTGCTTGGCGACGACGTTCTGGCTGATCGAACGCGCACCCTCGGTGGCAACACGGCCAGCCTCGACGACCGCCTCGACGTTGGCGCGGGCGAGGTCAGCAAGCTCCTCGGCGACCTTCTGGCTCTTCTTGACGAGGTCCTGGCTGCGCTCGTTGGCTTCGGCCAGGATGTTCTGGAACGGCGCGAACGCCGGGATGGCGTCAAAGCCCTTGAAAGCATTCTTGTTCACGGTGTTGGTCCTTTCGTTGACCGCAGCCGCAGTCTTGCGGGCGGCGGTGCGGGTCTTGCGAGCGGTGCGGCGGGCCGCAGCCTTCGTCGCGGTCTTTTGGGCGGCAGCCTGGCGCTTCACGCGGCGCTGGGTTGCGGCACGGCTGCGCTTGGCAGCCTTGGCGCTCTCCTTGGCGACGGTCTCGACCGTCTCGGCGACCGCTTCGGCCACCTTGGCCGGAGCCTCGGCAGCAGCTTCTGCAACTGCCTGGGCCTCAACCTTGGTTTCGTCTGCCATCACACTTCCTCCGAATATGTTGCAGTGCACAATATGCATTGCGCCGCATCATTTCAAGCACTTTTTTGTGCAGTGCAACATTCCATCGCTTGACGCGCACGGCTCGCCGGAAGCAAGAGCGGCCATGGACCAACCGACCCGTCAGCGCCGCGGCCTCCTGATCGTCCTTTCGTCCCCCTCAGGAGCGGGCAAATCCACAATCAGCCGGATGCTGCTCGACGCCGACGACAACATCACGATGTCGGTGAGCGCGACCACGCGCCCGATGCGGCCCGGAGAAGTGCATGGAGTCGATTATCACTTCGTCGACACTGCGGAATTCGAGCGGCTGATCAAAGCCGATGAATTTGCCGAGTGGGCCTACGTTTTCGACCACATGTACGGCAGCCCGAAAGAACCGATCAAGGAAGCGCTGAAGGCCGGTCGCGACACATTGTTCGACATCGACTGGCAGGGCACACAGCAGCTCGAATATGCCTTCCGCACCGATCTGGTTCTGATCTTCATTCTTCCGCCATCGATGCGGGAGCTGGAACGTCGCCTGCACGAGCGCGCGACCGACAGTGAAGAAATCATCGCAAGCCGAATGAAGCGCGCCTCCGGGGAGATCGGCCACTGGGCCGAATATGACTATGTCCTGATCAACGACGACATGGACAAATGCCTCGAGGATGTCCGCGCGATCATCGCGGCAGAGCGGCTTCGTCGCGAACGCCAGCCCTATTTGCTCCGCTTCGTCCGCGAGCTGGTAGCGAGGCCTAACTAACCAATTCGAGGAAGCTCGCCGCCGCGAGGAAGTCGCGGCGACGGATCCCGAGCGTTGCTTCCGCCTCCGCATCGGCGCCCCATCGCTCGAGCTGCCAGCGATCATCGAGACTGACTGCATCCCACGCCTGTGCTGGGGTCATCGCCTTTTCCTCCACTGCAAGCGCGGCCACCAGCGAACCGCCGATCGTCACCAGCGGCGACAGGCCGGCAAGCCGAAATGCATCCAGCGCCGCGACGGCATGGGCCAAGCGCTCGACCGTCGCCCCCGGCTGCGCGACGTGCATCAGTCCCGAGGTGGTCGCGAAGTCGACGTCGTAGCGGCGCCGCGCCCAGGCGAGGAGCGAATCCCACTCCTGCTCCTGGCGCGCGACGAGCTCGCGCGGGCCATCCGCGCGATAGCAGGCCAGATCGGCTTGGGCGTAGCGCGCCAGCCCTTCGGCAAAGGCTTGGCGGTCGGGGTTGACGCGATCGATCGCGGCATTGGCGAGCCCGGTCAGCCGCATCATGCGCGGCTCGATCGTGTCGCCCACCCCGCGCCATTCCTCGGCAATGGCCTCGGCCAGCCTTTCCGTCGGTACTGCCAGCGCGGCGCGGGCGGGCGTCCTGACTGCCCGGCCATCGAGCCTGATCGCCCAGCCCGCGCCTCTCTGCTCGACACCGACCTCCTTCCAGAAGCGCTTCACCGCCCTTGCCGGTCCTGTTCGTCCCAGGCCTTCTTGAGCAGGCGCGGCGCGAACAGCGCATCGATCACGCCCATGATCGCGACGATCGCACCGATTTGCGGCCAGCCCCCCGCCCGCAGCAGGCCGGTGTACATGATCGCGATCCCGAGGAAGAAAACCGCCAGCCCGCCGGCACGGACCGCGGTATAGGCGAGCAGGCGGTTGCGCGCCTTTCGGTCCTCATCCATCAACATGGCTCCCAATGATCATCAGGACATCTGCTGGCGCATGGGCGACCGCCACCGCGCCGGCCGCGATCAGCTCCCTGGGCTCATGATAACCCCAGCCCGCGCCGATGCCCGTCGCGCCGGCGTTCGCCGCCATCGCCATGTCGAAGCTCGTATCGCCGACGACAATCGTCGTCCCCGGCGACGCGCCGGCATCGGCAATCGCCTGATCAACCATCGACGGATGCGGCTTGGACGGATGACGGTCGGCCGTCTGCAGCGACACGAAGCGCGCATGGATGCCGTGACGGTCGAGACAGTGGTTGAGGCCCCGGTCCGACTTGCCGGTCGCGACCGCCAGCAGCCAGCCCTCCGCTTCCAGCGCGTCGAGCAGATCGAGCACGCCGTCGAACAACGGCTCTTCGACCTCGCCAGCGGCGCGCAAGTCCATGAACGCCCGCCGGTAATCGTCGGCGAGTTGGGCGTGGCGCCCTGCAGTCTCGCTGGGCAGGAGCGCCGCCATCGCCTCGGTCAGGCTGAGCCCGATCACCCGCCGTGAGAGGCTCGGGGGTGGCACGGGAATCCCGTTCCGCTCGAGGCTGGTCTTCAGCGCGGCGTAGATCGGCGCGCCGCTGTCGACCAGCGTGCCGTCGCAATCGAAAATGGCGAGGCGGTTCACCGCCGCTTGGCCTTGCCTGGCGACCCCCGGGCGCGGCGCTCGCCGCGCCGTTCCCGACGGCGAGCCTTGGCGGCTGCTGCAACCTTGCGCTGCGGCGATCCCGCCGGCTTGGGCTGTTCCAACGACATCGAATCGCCGGCCATCGGGCTGAACCCCAGCATGGTCAGGCTTTCCGCGAAATGCGCCGGCAGCTCGGCCCCTATATCGATTTTGCCCCCATCCGGCGCATCGATCCGAATCCGCCGCGCGTGAAGGTGCAGCTTGCGGCTGATCCCGCCGGTCAGGAACGCTTCGGCGCCGCCGTATTTTGCATCGCCGACGATCGGATGGCCAAGCGCGGCCATGTGCGCGCGCAGCTGATGCGTACGGCCGGTGAGCGGCTGCAGCTCGACCCAGGCGGCACGGTTGCCGGCGCGGTCGATCAGCCGCCAGCGGGTTTTGGCCGGAAGCCCGTGCTCCTCGCTGATGTGCATCTTCTCGCCGCCGGTACCGGGCTGCTTGGCCAGCGGCGCGTCGATCACGCCCTCGTCTGTATCGGGGACGCCGACGACGATCGCCCAATAGAGCTTGCGCGCCGTGCGGCCGGAGAAGGCCTTGGCGAAATGGCCCGCCGAGCGCGCGGTCCGCGCCACCAGCAGCGCGCCGGACGTGTCCTTGTCGAGCCGGTGCACGAGCTTCGGCCGCCCGCGCTCGTCGGCCAGGCCGTCGAGCAGCCGATCGAGATGCTGATGCGTCTTGGTGCCGCCTTGCGTGGCGAGGCCCGGCGGCTTGTTGAGGACGAACGCGCCGGGGTCCTCATAAATCACCATGTCGCGGACGAACTGCTCTTCGTCGGCCGTCAGCGGGTCCCCTTTCGGCTTCATTCGCTCGGGTCGCGGCGGCGCAGGGTCGAGTGGCGGTACGCGGATTTCCTGCCCTGCCTCGACCCGATCCCCCGGCACCGCGCGCTTGCCGGCGAGGCGCAACTGCCCGGTCCGCGCCCAGCGCGAGACGAGATTGAAGCTGACCTCGGGCAGGTGCCGCTTGAACCAGCGGTCGAGGCGGATGCCGTCGTCATCTTCGCTGACGGTGAAGGTACGGACGTCACTCACGATGGCGGGCGCTTAGCGAATGCTAGCCGTCTCGTCCCGCCCAATAATCGAACGCCTCGCGCTGGATCTTGCGGATCAGCCGTGCCGCCTTCGGACCCTCCCACAGACCGGTGTAGCCATGCTTCTTCGCGCCGCCGACCCACCAGCCCTGTCCGGGCAGTCCGTCCGACTGCCGCACGACCAGCACCGCGAGCTCGGGCTCGCCGTGCTCCGCTGCCTCGTCGTCGATATAGGCGAGAACCTTGCACAGCGCGCGCATCTTGGGCCGGGTGAAATGGTGGCCGAGCAGCTCTAGCACTTCGGAGTAGCTGATCGGCTCGCCCGCTTGCGCGGACGAGACCAGGATGGCGCGGACCTCGGCAGGATCCGCCAGCAACCCTGCTTCGCTCATTGCGGCTGCTGGGCGAAGTCCACGGGCGTCAGCTCGAACACGTCAAGCTTCGAGCTGCTTTGCGGCCAGGGAATGACCAGCCGCCATTTGAAGGGCGCAATTCGCTCGAGCACGCCGGCCATGTTGCGCTTGGGATCGTCGCCATAAGCGAGTGGCGCGGTCTCGTCACCAAGCGCGAGGCTGCCGAGGAATATAAGACGGGTCGGCTCATCGTCCGCCCACAGCCGCCCGGCCGGACGTTGGCTGCCAGTCTGCTTGACGATCGTCAGCAGATCGTCCTCGATCTCGACGTAGCAGAAGAAGGGTTTGAACGTCTCGAACGTCTTCCCCTTCGGGGTCGCGCTGCCGAGCTTGATGAGCCGGCAATTGTAGCTCCCGGGGGTGGGCTCCGGCCGTGGCAGCGCCGAGCGCGGCAACAGCAGCTTGCCCTCGCGCCGGATGTCCGCCGCATTGGTTTTGCCGGCATCGTCGAGCGCTTCCTGCCATGCCAGCCCGAGCCGCGCGAGCCGGTCCTCGTCGGCCGCGGTGGCAACGGCCTTCCATCTTTCGGCCTTGAGCGGCGGCCCGACTTCGACGCTTGCACGAACGCCGGGGCGCAGCCCAGGCTTCGTCGTGCAGCTTGCGAGCGAACCGACCAACGCAATCGTGAAGAATATGACGGTGCTCTTACGCGTCACGCGAATTCCAGCCCTCCGCTTCAGCCCGTCAACCCTAACTGACAGTCGTGTGATGAGGTTTCAACCAACGCTTCGTTCACCAACGCCTTTCAACCCTCGGTCACCGCCGCTAGGCGCCACGCGAAATGAACGGCGACCGAACTCATTCCGATCATCGCGGCGGCTTCGTGTTGGGGCTCCTCGCCTATGCGTTGTGGGGCTTCCTCCCGCTCTACTTCAAGGCGATCGCGGCAATCCCGGCGTTCGATATCGTCGCCCATCGGGTGCTTTGGTCGCTCCCTTTCCTCGCACTGCTCATTGTCTTGTCGCGCGGTTGGCCAAAGGTGCGCGAAGCGCTCGCGCAGCCGCGCACGATCCTGATCCTTGTCGTCACCGCCTTGCTGATCGGCGGCAACTGGCTGCTGTACGTCTATGCGGTGGTCGGCGGGCATATCCTTGCCGCGAGCTTCGGCTATTACCTCAACCCACTGGCCAATGTGCTGCTCGGCCGCTTTGTGCTGAAGGAGCGGCTCAATCGCGTCCAATGGGCCGCGGTTGCGATTGCCGCGGCCGGCATCACGATCCTCGCCGCTGGCGCGCTCGCACAACTGTGGATCAGTTTGACCCTGTGCCTCAGCTTCGCGCTCTACGGTCTGTTGCGGAAGGTCGTTCCGGCCGACGCTGTGACCGGCCTCGGCATCGAAACCGCAATCCTGTTCCCGCTCGCGATTGCGTGGCTCGGCGGGCAGGCGCTCGCATCACAGCCGGTGATGGGGTCGGGCACGACGGAGACCGGATTGCTGCTGCTCGCCGGGATCGTGTCGACGACGCCGCTGCTGTTGTTCACCGCCGCCGCCCGGCGCCTCCAATATTCGACCCTCGGCATGCTGCAGTTCCTGGCGCCGACGCTGCAGTTCCTGATTGCCGTCTTCTATGGCGAGCCGCTGACGCTCGCCCACGCGATCGCTTTCCCGGCGATCTGGGTCGCGCTGGCTGTCTACGTGACCGCGATGCTGCGCTCGCCGCGGCTGCCCCAAGCGCCGGAATGATGCTAGGCAAGACCCATGTTCAACATCGCCTCGGTGATCATCGGCCTCGTCGCGCTGATCTTCGCAATCATCGCTTTCCTGCCGCTGCTCGGCTGGGCCAACTGGCTGATCATCCCGCTCGCGATCATCGGTGCCGGCATCGGCGTGCTTTCGCGCGGCACCGCCGGCCGCAACCTCAACCTGCTGGTGATCGTGATCGGAATCGTCCGCCTGATGATTGGCGGAGGGATCATTTGAGCCGCGAGCCGCGCATCGACGCCTACATCGCCAAGGCCGCGCCGTTCGCGCGCCCGATCCTCGAGAAGGTCCGAGAACGCGTCCACGCCGCCGTCCCCGAGGTCGAAGAAGCGATGAAGTGGAGCGCGCCGGGCTTCACCCTCGACGGCAAGATCCTGCTGATGATGGCCGCGTTCAAGGCGCATGCAGCGCTCAATTTCTGGCGCGGGCAGGAGATTGGCGACGGCTCGCCGAAGGCGGGCGCGATGGGCCAGTTAGGCAAGCTCACTTCGGTCGATGACCTGCCGCCGGACGCGGAGCTGGATGCGATGATCCGCGAAGCTGCCGCGCTGTCGAAGAAAGCGCCGGCGCCGCGCAAAACGAAGCATGAACCAAGGACGGCACCTCTGCTGCATCCCGAGTTCGCCGCCGCGCTTGCCAAGGCGCCCAAGGCCAGGGCCGCGCTCGACGGCTTCCCGCCTTCGGCGCAACGCGACTATTTCGAATGGATTGCCGAGGCGAAGCAGGACGGGACGCGGCAAAAGCGCATCGCCACTGCGATAGAATGGCTGTCCGAGGGCAAGCGGCGGCACTGGAAGTATCAAAATTGCTGACCGTAATTGCGACCCCGGTCTTGAGCCGGGGAAGCAACCCAGTGGATCGCCGCGCCGCTCCGCTCCTCGCGATGACCGCTATTTCGTCATCCTGAGCGCCGGCCCGAAGCGTGTTTGTTCCTCTCCTTCGACGCTAAACCCGCAATTCTCGTAAAATCGCCGCGCCCGCGGACTGGCGATGACCTTGAGTGCCAGGCCTCTTTTTCGCGCTCCGTGCGTCGCCGCATCGACCAATGCCCGTCCGATCCCGCTGCCCCAGAGATCCGGCTCGACGAACAGGCCGTCGAGCTCGCCTCCAACGACAGCCGCGAAGCCGACAATTTCACCGTCAATCTCCGCGACGATCACCTGGCCGTTGGCGATCTGCGCCGGTGGAAGGTGGATCGCGTCCGGGTTGGCGAGGAGCTGTTCGCGATACTCGGGCAGCTCGAGCGAAGCGCTCCGCTGAAGCTCCTCGAGCCCTTCATGCTCCTCCGGCCGCGCAAGCCGAAGCGTCAGGCTGTCAGCGCGATTTGACATAGCTCCCGGGCGCATCCTCGATCGGCTTCAGCTTGCCTTTGCCCGGCACGCGAGCGCCATTGGCTTTCACGGTCTCCGGGTCTTGCTTCTCGAGCCATTCGAGCCAGTCCGGCCACCAGCTGCCCTTGCGCTCCTCGGCACCCTCGACGAACTCGTCCAGCGTCGTGCTCGGGCGGTCGTTGATCCAATATTGGTATTTCTGCGCCAACGGCGGGTTCACCACGCCCGCGATGTGGCCGGATCCCGCAAGCACGAAGCGCTTCGGCCCGGCGAAGTGGCCCATGATCTTCCACACGCTCTGCGGCGGCGCGATATGGTCCTCGCGGCCGGCCTGGACGTAGGTCGGGGTCGCCACCGCGTCGATGTCGACCGCGGTCCCGGCGACGCTGATCCCGCCTTTCACCGCGAGCTTGTTCCCCTTGTAGAGGCTCTCGAGATAATCGCGGTGCCAGCCGGCCGGCAGGTTGGTCGTGTCGCTGTTCCAGTGCAGCAGGTCGAACGGCGGCGGCTCCTCGCCCAGCAGGTAATTGTTGACCACGTAATTCCAGATGAGGTCGCGGCCGCGCAGCAGGTTGAAGGTCGCAGCCATGTAGCGGCCGTCGAGATAGCCTTTCTCCGCGGTCAGCTGCTGCAGCAGCGACATGGTCTCGTCGCCGAGGAACAGCTTGAGGTCGCCAGCTTCGCTGAAATCGACCTGAGCGGTGAAGAAGGTCGCCGACTTGACCTTGTCCGCTTCGCCCTTGGCCTGGAGGTAAGCGAGTGTCGCAGCGAGCGTCGTGCCGGCGACGCAATAACCGATCGCGTGCACCGCCTCGACGCCGAGCTGCTCACGGATCGTGTCGATCGCATCGATCTGGCCGCGCAGTACATAATCGTCGAGGCTTGCGTCGGCGATGCTCTCGTCCGCCGATTTCCAACTGACCATGAACAGCGAAATGCCTTGGTCGACGCACCATTTGACGAAGCTTTTCTCGGGGCTGAGGTCGAGGATGTAGAAGCGGTTGATCCACGGCGGAAAGATGACGACCGGGGTTTTCAGAACGTCGTCCGTCGTCGGAGTATACTGGATCAGCTGATAGAGCGGCGTTTGCTTGATCACTTTGCCGGGGGTGGTCGCCAGGTTGCGGCCGACCTCGAACACGCCCGGCTTGGTCTGCGTCATCTGCCCGGCCGCAATGTCCTTCAGCATGTTGGCGAGGCCCTTGAGCAAATTCTCGCCGCGGGTCTCAAGCGTGCGTTTCAGCACCTGCGGGTTGGTCAGCGCGAAATTCGACGGGCTCATCGCATCGACGAAGCTGCGCGTCGCGAAGCGCAGTTTGTCACGTGCCGATGCATCGAGTCCGTCGATCTCATCGACCGTGCCGAGCAGCTGGTCCGATACCCGCAAATAGGTCTGGCGGATGGTGTCGAAGATCGGGTTCTCGCGCCATTCGGGCGCGGCGAAGCGGCGGTCCTTGCGGTCCTTCTCCTCGGGCGCCGGCGCGGCGGTGACTCCGCCGAGCATCTTCCCCCAGGTCTCGAGCCCCTTGGCCCACGCCTGCGCGCCCGCGCTCATCAGCGCCATGGGATCGGTTGGAGGTTGGGCATCGCCGAAACCGAACGCGCTTGGAGACCAGGCGGGGAAGGGTTGATCCTTCTTCAGGCTCTCGCTCCAGAATTCCATCAGCATCTGCTGGGCACGGCCCATGACCAGCGTCCAATGCTGCCAGTCCTCGAGCGTCGGAATTGCGCTGCCGGTGTTGGTCTCGTCCGCCATGGCCGTTCCTTACCCCTGCTTGCCAACGAAACGAAGCTCGGACGATATTGCTGCCATGCCCCGTGCAATCGTTACCTTGCTGAGCATTGCACTCACCGCCTGCGCGACTCTGCCGGCGCCCACGACGCGACATGCCGAGGTCGGCGTTGCCTTCGGCCGCAACGGCGATCTCGCCAGCTTCGCCGATGGGATCGCCGACCCGCAGAGCGGCCGCCGGGTCACGATCGACGATCCGGTCCGCGTCGCCTCGGTGAGCAAGATGGTGACCGCGATCGGCGTCATGAAGCTGATCGACCGGGGCAAGCTCGACCTCAATTCGGACGTGTCGCGCTGGCTCGGATGGCCGCTGCGCAACCCGAGCTTCCCGGACCGGCCGATCACGCTCGCCATGCTGCTCTCGCACACCGGCTCGATCCGCGAGCATGACGACAACTACGTGATCCCGCTCGGCGGCTCGCTCAGGGAGGTGATGACCGATCCGAAGAATTGGGACGCTAATCACGGACCCGGTGACGGCTACTTCGCTTACGTCAACTTGAACTATCCGATCATCGGCTCGGTCATCGAGAAGGTCACCGGCGAGCGGTTCGACGTCTGGATGCGGCGCGAGGTGCTCGCGCCGATGAAGCTCGACGCCTGCTTCAACTGGCCGACCTGCAGCGACCAGGCGGTCGCCAGAGCCGTGGAGCTCGACACGCCCGACGGCAAGCCGGTCAAGGACGACCTTCATGGCCAGCGGCCCGCCTGCCCGGTGTTCGTCAAGGAGGGCGATCCGTGCGACCTCGGCCGGTGGAAGCTGGGGGAAAATGGTTCGCTGTTCTCCCCGCAGGGTGGGCTTCGCATCTCGGCCCGCGGGCTGTCGCGGATCGGCCGGATGCTGCTCAACGGCGGGACGCTCGACGGAGTCCGCATCCTGTCCCCGCAAGCGGTCGAGACTTTGCTCACCCAGACCTGGACCTTCAACGGCATCAACGGCGTGACCGACGGCGGCTTCTATTGCAGCGCCGGCAACGGCACCCACCAGCTTCCGAACAAGGTCCCCGGCTGCCTCGACGATCTCGGCGCCCGCGGCGCGATCCTCGTCGGCCATGCCGGCAATGCCTATGGCCTGAAGAGCGGGCTATGGATCGACCGGCGGCGCGGCCGCGGCATTGCTTACTTCGTCACCGGCGTCCCCGACCCTGCCCCCAAGGCGCCGGGCAGCGCCTACACGGCCGCCGAGGTCGATGCCTTCCGCCGGACCTACGCCTCGCTGCCGCGCTAGCTCAGCAGGTCAGCACGTTGCCGCTGTACCAGGGCTTGGCGCAGTCCTGGTTGCGGCTCATCCAGCGCGGGTAGGCGCGGTCGGGGCGGTCGTGCCACCAGTCGTTCCAGCGGTCCGGGTCGAAGCTTCGGTTGGCGTCGTAATCGCCGTCGTAATAGCCGAACCCGAACGGGAATCCCGCCCCGTCGCCGACCCGGATGTGGCGGCGGTGATCGCCGCCGAACCGGCCGTGATGGCCGGCCGGCCTACCCGACAGCGAACGCAGGTCGCCGGAACCCGACGAACCGAACGCGGACAGGCTGCTGAAGCCGGAGGCGGTAGAAATCGCTTCTGCGGACGCTGGCACGGACAACGACGCCGTCAGCGCAAGGCCAAGCAACACACGGTGCATGTGGCTGCTCCTTTCAATCCATAGCGGACACGAGGGGCTATACGCTCGTTAAGCACCGATGTTGCCCCGGTAAGTTTACCCACGAGCAAGCGCGTTCATTGACCCGCAAGGTCGCAAGCCAGAGGATGGATTGATGCCCGCCGGCCTGCCAGTCGCGATATTGCTGCTCGCTCCGGCGCCCGCCTACGGCCCAGCCGCGCCGGAGCCGCCCAAGCCTGCGCAGTCGGCGGCGGCCAGCAGCGGCGAGCGCGACTGCATGGCGCAGAACAAGGACCCCAACGCCCAGCAGATCGTGATCTGCGCGCCCAAGCCCCAGGGATACCGCCTGCCGCCCGACGTGGTCGAAGCGCGGCGGATGAAGAAGCAGGGCGATGCCGGCCGCCCCAAAAGCCCGCACGAAACCTATGCCGACCACAGCTGCGCCACCATTGGCCCGATGGGCTGCCGGGGAACGCCGGCGATCAACCTCATCGCGGTTGCGGCGGTCGCGGCGAAGATGGCCGACCGGCTGGCCGAGGGACAGGAAGTCGGCAGCATCTTCGAGACCACCCCGGCCTCGGGCGAATATGCGCTCTACCGCGAAGCCAAGAGGAAGCGCGAGGAGAAGGAAGCCGAAGCCCAGGCGGCCAAGGTGAAAGCCGCGGCGGAGGCTGCTCAGCCCGGCAAGACCGCCCGATAAGTCACTTCCAGAGCTGCAGCGACTTGATCGCCTTGGGCAGCTCGCGATTGTCGTCGGCGCGGCTGACGATCCGCTGGGCGAGCTTCCAGCCGCGCCGCACCTTCCCCTTGCGCCACAGGTCGGTGACGAACACCGTCCCCGACCAGTCGCGGCCGTCGAGCGTCGCTTTCAGTTCGAGCGAGGCGGCGAACACCGCCACCGAGCCGACGCTCCGGACGTAGATGTCGCCGAAGCGGTAGGACGAGCAGTCCCAGCGCTTGGCGGCGGCGTCGAGCCAGCTCGGCCGGTCGAGGATCATCGGCGGCTTCGACGCGGTCAGCAGGATGAAGTCGCTTGCGGTCAGGCCCTTCAATGCCTTGGCCTCGCGGTTGACCCAGGCCCGCATCCAGCGGTGCTCCATGGTTTCGATGACGGGCGTCAGATTGGCCATGACCCTCCCCTATCGGCTCGGCATCGCCACGCAAGCGCGAGCTAACGCCGCGGTAAGTTTCGACGACTATAAGCCGGCCGATGAGCCGCGCGATGATCGCCAGATATGTGACTCCGTGGAAGTACCAGCGCGAGCGGCGCGAGGCCGAGCGCGTGCGGGCCCTGAAGCTCCGCGACGGCGACGCCTGCGCCCGCTGCCGCCGCCCGATCCGCTTCGACCTGCCCGCCGGCAGCGACCAGGGCGCACGCATCGAGGAGATCGTGCCGACCGCGGCCGGCGCCAAGCCGGACCTTGCGAACCTCCGCCTCACCCACCGCCGCTGCAACGCCTCGGGGATCGACCATACCGAGGAGGTGACCGAGCGCATCCGCCGCAAGAACGAGGCCGAGCTGTTCGCCAGGTCGAAGAAGCGCAAGCGGGCATGAGCAAGCATTGGAACCCTCCCCGCCATACGGCGAAGCTGAAGCCGTCGCGCATCCGGCGCGACCCCGTGCGGCTGGTCGCCGACGTGCCCGCGGCGCGCAAGAAGCGCGCTTATTCGAGCGAGCGCGAAATGTGGTTCGGGATGACCGGCGTGGTGCTGTTCGCGAGTGCCATCGCGGTGGTGGTCGTCGGCATCAGCGTCGCGACCTTCACTAGGGACGATCCGGGAGCGGCGGCACGGGCCGGGCGGTTCGGCCAGTGCTATGATTCCGACGGCCCCAATTGCGTGCTCGACGGCGACACGATCTATGTCCGGGGCCGGAAGGTGGAGATCGCCGGCATCGAGGCACCCCGAATCCAGGGCTGGGGCTGCGCCGACGAGCGGACCCGCGGCATCGACGCGGCGGTGCGGCTCGCCGACCGGCTCAACAGTGGCCAGGTGACCCTCGGCAAGCCGTTCCGCGATCCGTCCGGCCGCGCTGTGCGCCCGGTCACGGTGAATGGCAGCGACCTCGGCGAAAAGATGATTGCCGGCGGCCTCGCCCGGCGGGCCGGCGACCCGCAGGGATGGTGCGGCTGAGGCCCTTCTCCAACAAAGTTGACGAAGTTGACGCTACCTGGGGCGCGAAACTTCACAATGTTCACCGCCCTACGCGCGCGCGTTATCCCCTCCTCCGGAGCGACCTTGCCGAGGCGCTGGTCGATATAGCGTGGCGCTTGCGGGTCGGGACCGGAGTGAAGTCCAGCAGCGTGGGCGGCGGGATGAGCTCGGTGTCGTTCTGAACGACCTTGAGCGTACGGGACATTGGGGGACTCCGTTGGGTTGCAAGGAGTCGCACCAGTTACAGCACGGTGGATGCTGTAGGACAGCAGTTTCGCGCGGGAACGCCCCGGCGGGGTCCCCTATCGTCGGGTTTTCGGCCGGTAGGGGCGGCGGACGACGGGGGTCTTGATGAGATGGCCCTTGAACTTCTTGCGCATTGCTTCAGCGCCGCTGCCGCTCATGCAGACGAGGCGCGTGCCGCCCGAGGCCAGGCTTTCGAGCGCGGAAATGCCGACATGGGCGTCAAGGCAGCGCCTCTCCACGGTGGCTTGCGCGAGAGAGACGAATAGCTCTCGGGGGTTCATGCGACGGCTCCCGCCGGTCGGGACGCATTTGCGCGCAGCAGCGATTGGATTTGGTGCAGGCGATAAAAGTGGTCGAGAACCATCCAGGTCTCCCTTCTTGTAAGCGGGAGCGCTTGGGGTCTCTCAGCCGCACGAGGCTTACGGAAAAATTGTGTGCGGTGACGGCAGGTAGCACGCCGACGCCCGTTTTTTCAAATTGGGTGGCGGAATGAAACGCGGCGGCGAAGCCGGGTTTCACGCGAAGGCGCGAAGGCGCGGAGAAGCCAGGCCCCGGATCAAGTCCGGGGTGACGAGCGCGCGCTAACCGGAAGGTAAGTGCTCGCGGGTTAGGCCGCGCGGGTGAGCAGGCATTGGAAACCCGACCGCACGTGGGCACGAGCGAATAGTTACCCTCCGCCCGTTCGGCGACGGCAATCCGATTTATCGGGCACGACGGTCGCTGTGGTGCTGGCGGCCGCGGCGTGTGCGGGTGTGGCGGTTGGCCTCAATCGAGGCTCCGTCATCGCGAGCGTCAGCGACGCGATCCAGTCTGGATTGCCGCGCGCCTCCGGCGCTCGCAATGACAATGCTCGTGCTGACGCCGTCCGGGTCGCCTTCGGCTATTGCAAGTGGGGCGGCCGGACCAATTGCGTGGTCGACGGCGACACCTTCTACCTGAACGGCGACAAGGTGCGGATCGCCGGCATCGATGCGCCCGAGACGCACGATTACGGCTGCCAGTCCGAGCTGGCGCTCGGCAACCAGGCGACCGAGCGGCTGCACGGCCTGCTCAACAGCGGCGCGGTGACGATGACGGGCATCGACCGCAATCGCGACCGCTACGGGCGGCTGCTCCGGAACGTGGCGGTCAACGGCGAGGATGTCGGCGAGGCGATGGTCTCGGCGGGCGTCGCGCGGGAATATGGGAGCGGCCGGCGGAGTTGGTGCTGATTCAACCCCGCTAGATGCAGCGCTGGACGAGGACGCTCACCTTGTCCCTGAAACCTCCCGTGTGAAGAGCACCGACGAAGACTTCTCGAGTGGCGCCGTGATCGACGATGCGAGCACCGGCTACGGGTTGCGCCGATATACCGCTGATCATGCCCGTGATTATTGTCTCGCCATCGCCGTGGATTATGTTCGGAACGCCGACCTTCTCGCTGACTTCGAGTGCGATGCACAGTTCAAGAGCGAGACTCGACTTGGCGCTCTGGAAATGGGGATCATCGGGCGCCCGTGACGACCAAAAATCTTTGAGGCTGGTCGCATCCGTGGAGCTGCCCAAACTCAACAACGTCGCAAGCAAAATTGTCTTACGCATCACAGTCACCCTGCCGCGATCCGGAAGTCAGTAGAAGGGAAGCGGGACCCCGGATCAAGTCCGGGGTGACGATTAAGAGGAAGCAGCCGCGAGTTCGACTTCGACGAGGTGCGTTTCGCCTTCGCATTTGTGACAGAAGGTGTGATCGTAGGTGGTGCCGAGCACCCATTCTTGCTGATCGACATTCCACTCCGCCCAGGCATCGAGCGTCACCAGGTCTGACCCGCATCGTTCGCACAGATATGTCACGCGCTTGCGGGTCTCTGTCATGCGGCTAGTCTGCCATTGCCGAACAGGAGATCCAATCGATGACGGGACGGGATTGGTCCGAAGTGGTGGAAGAAGCGGTGCGGCGCCATGTCGACAGCACCGGCGACCGGTGTTCACGCGTCAGGAGCTTAAGGACGCCGAAATGAACCGGATCGTGAGCGAGACGGACTCAAGAAGGCGAAACGCCGCACCAGACACTCAGCCGCGAGCTTCAACAGCTGCGCGATGCAGGCGTGCTCGAGTTTGTCGATGACCGAGGGACGTATCGGCTGATTGGCTGACGTACGATTAGTGCACTATTGCCTGTAACCGATTTGCGGATTTACCGTGACGTCTTGCCAAGGTAGCGACTAACCGCGACAAACCTCCTCGGGTCGACCACTGGGAGAGTTTGAAATCTCGAACGCCATGCCGTTCCACTTCGCCTGCTGCTCCACGCAAAGATCGCCGTCGAACCAGGTAGCTCCAAGTAAGTTGCTTTTCAGTCCGTAGCGCAACTTCAGTTGTTGTTGCTGCTCTCCACCGTACGGAAGTTCACCGACCGCTCCAGTCTTCCGGTCCAATATAAGGTTGTAGGTGCAGCCAGTGCCGCAGCCGATCGTCAGGATCGTGTAGTGGCCGGCGAAGTTGGCTCCCTCCTTCATAGCGGCAAGGATTCTCGTTCTGAGGTAAGCGAACTGCTTATCGCGGCCTGCGAAGTCAGGCAGGCGCACACTAGAAGCGGCGTTTGAGTGTTGAGCCGAGGCAGGGTGACCTACAGCGAGAATGAGCGCGACAGCGCATGGTACTAAGATTTTGGCACGCATAAATCCCCCCATCCCGTGATCCGGCGCCCGCAGTAGAGGTTAAGCTGGACTCCCGATCAAGTCCGTGGTCAGGAACCCGCACTTACGCGGCCGCCTCTCCCAACAATGCAGCCGCACCTGCGCCCACAGGCTGTCCACGAAGCATGCCTAACAAACCCAGTCCGGGCAGCTTCTGCTGATTGCCTGACAACTCAAATCCAATCCTGTTGATCGCGGCCAGAGTGCCGTGGAACAGGGTATCGGCTTCTTCAGCAGAGAGAACCCGGTCGGGATGAATCACGGGATTCCGGTAGATGTCCTTAATCTGCCGAAGCAGCGCAATTGCTTCCTGGGAGGGCTTCAGAGTCTGATCTCCATCTGTCGCCTTCTCGAGAGCCTTCAGGTACTGGCCCCAATTTCGCCAACCTTGAATTTCCTTCTGCGAAAAAAAGAGGCCAAGGTAGGATTTAATTACGCGTTCCACGGCTCGCATGGCGTGAAAGCCGGACGCGGTGGGCAAGTTAAAGGCAAGGCACTTCCCTGACGCATCCAACTCCGCGAGCGCTTCGGCGGATAGTTTTTCGCGCGTGGTCTCGGGCAAGGCTCGGTGTGCGCAGTTCACGAGCTTATTCACGTCAAATATTCCAGCAGTTATGACGCGGAAGCTTGCGACCGTACGAAGGTCAGCGATTAGGACCGTACGAAACTGGCCGATGGATGTAGCCACCGAGGACAGCTCGAACTGGCTGCGGGCGTCGTCGTCCGGGCCCTGCCACCTGCCTGCTCATCCTGGAAGTGGCGCCTGAAGAAACCATCTATGGCCGTTTTGAGAGATGCAAGATCGTGCGTCGTCGCCGACAGTTGCACGTGCTCGCCCGAGGACAGTCTCTCAAGCGTTTGGCGGAGGGGATATAGCTTGATGTAAGCGTCGAAGAGTCGGCCTTGCGGATCGAGGGTCGACGCCTCTTCAAGTCGAGCCCCGAGCTCTACAAAGAAAGGTAAATCGACGAGTTTCATTGCCTACTCCGCCGCCACTCCCGCCGCGCTGAACATGTCCGGGCCGCCGTCGCCTTCCGCCGCAGCATCGCCTCCCGCCGGGTCGTTCGCCGCCTTGGCCTTGGCCTTCATCCGCCTATCGAAATTGTCCCAGACGTCGTTCCAGCTTCCCCGCGTCGCGGCCTTTGAATATTCCGTCGCCCGCGTCTCGAAGAAGTTGGCGTGCTCGACTCCGTTGAGCAGCGGGGCGAGCCAGGGGAGCGGGTGCTCGTCGACCATGTAGATCGGCGCGAAGCCCAATTGGCCCAGGCGCCAGTCGGCGATGTAGCGGATGTATTTCTTGATGCCCTTGGCATCCATGCCGTTGACCGGCCCCTGCTCGAACGCGAGGTCGATGAACGCGTCTTCCAGCCGCACCGTCTTCTGGCAGGCGTCGATGATCGCCTCCTTGACCGCTGGGGTGAGGCAGTCGCGCTCCTTCACGAAGGTGTGGAACAGCTTGATGATGCCTTCGCAGTGGAGCGATTCGTCGCGGATCGACCAGCTGATGATCTGGCCCATGCCCTTCATCTTGTTGAAGCGCGGGAAGTTCATCAGCATCGCGAAGCTGGCGAACAGCTGCAGCCCCTCGGTGAAGCCGCCGAACATGGCGAGCGTCTTGGCGATGTCCTCGTCGGTATCGACGCCGAACTGCTGCAGATAATCGTGCTTGTCCTTCATCTCCTTGTACTGGAGGAAGGCGCTGTACTCGCTCTCGGGCATGCCGATGGTGTCGAGGAGGTGCGAGTAAGCGGCGATGTGCACCGTCTCCATGTTGGAGAAAGCGGTCAGCATCATCTTGATCTCGGTCGGCTTGAACACGCGGCCGTATTTGTCGTGGTAGCAATCCTGCACCTCGACGTCGGCCTGGGTGAAGAAGCGGAAGAT
>JAICVC010000175.1 GCA_025935515.1 Sphingomonas sp. | reverse complement strand
CCAAGGACTTCATCACCCGGATCAACGGCGAGCTGATCTACGACATGTCGCTCGACGAGGCGTCAGGGAAGCTCCGCGGCGATCCCGGCTCGAAGGTCGCCCTGACGATCCGCCGCGCGGGCGCGGACAAGCCGATCGAGATGAATGTCACGCGGAGCGTGATCGAGGTGAAGCCGGTCAAATGGGAGGTCCGAAAGAACGTTGGGATCATCAACCTCAACATCTTCAATGGCAAAGCGGGCGATGAGACGCGCTCGGCGATCGAGGCGATCAATGCTGCCACGCATGGTGGCCCGGCCGGCTACATCCTCGACTTGAGATCCAACGGCGGCGGCGTTCTCACCGAGGCAGTCGATATCGCCGACCTGTTTCTCGAGCAGGGCGAAATCGTCTCCCGGCGTGGCCGGACCAATGACGATATCCAGCGCTATTATGCGCGGCCGGGCGACCTGGCCCACGGTAAGCCGGTGATCGTGCTGGTCGATGCCGGGACCGCGTCAGCCTCGGAGATCGTGGCCGGCGCGCTCCAGGACCATCACCGCGCGCTGATCCTTGGGGAGCAGAGCTTCGGCAAGGGCTCCGTCCAATCGGTGTGGAATATCGGTCCCAAACGGGCGCTGCGGCTGACGACCGAGCTTTATTATCTGCCGTCCGGGCGCTCGATCCAGGGCGAGGGCATCGATCCCGATATCGTCGTGCCGCAGCTGAGCGACGGCGAGGGCGACCGGAGAACGGCGCGGCGCAACGACGTGCGCGAAGCCGATCTTCGCCGCCATTTGATCGCCGATGCGCCGGTCGAGGATGCGTTGCTGATCGATTCCGACCCGCCGAGCCCGCGGTTCACGGTCACCGCGGCGAGCCTCAAGAGCCGCGGCGTTGAGGATTTCCAGCTGGATTATGCGTTGAACATCATCTCGCGGCTCGATCCGTCCGCGAACATCGCGGACCGGACCGCGAAGAAAGCGCCGAAGGAAGGTTGAGCTTTGCGGGCTTAAGGGCGCGAGCGGCGGATGATGCGGCCGGTCTGCGCGTCGACGTCGACCCAGATCACGCGCCCGTCGCGCATGAACTTGAAGCGATAGACGCCGCCGTTGAACTCGGGGCCGAGATAGTCGGCGCCGCCCATGCGCGGCAGCACGCGCTGCTCGAGCATCGGCAGCGGCATGGAACGACCCTCGCGGGTCGCTTCGAGCACGCTCTGCTGCTCGCGCTCGGGCGTTGCGCGCTCGACGCGGGAATCACTATCGCGGTCCGGGCGCGGACGTTCGGCCAGCGCCGGTGCGCTGGTGAGGCCGGCGGCAATGGCGACGGCAAGCAGGAGGGTACGAAGCATGGTCATATACGCGACTCTTTCGGGCGTGGTTCTACACCAGCGCATTGAATAGGCTATGAATGCTGATGCGGGCGTGCGTTCAGGTGACGCACCAGTGGCGCCAAAGCCACAGCGCCGCTAACCGGCCGCCATGGCTGCGCCGATCCTTTCCTACGAAGGCCTTGGGCTGATCCAGGGCGAAGGCTGGCTGTTTCGCGAGCTCGACCTGTACATCGGGGCCCGCGACCGGCTGGCGCTGATCGGGCGCAACGGCGCGGGCAAGACGACGCTGCTCAAATGCCTCGCCGACCTCATCGACACCGACGAAGGCAAGCGGACGATCGTTCCGGGGACGCACGTCGTGCTGCTGGAACAGGACCCGGCGATGACCGGCTTCGAAACGCTGCACGACTGGGTCCTTGGAGGCGATCATT
>JAICVC010000087.1 GCA_025935515.1 Sphingomonas sp. | reverse complement strand
GTAATCGTTGACGGTGACGACGTGGACGCCCCTTCCTTCGAGCGCGTTCAGATATACCGCGAGCGTCGCGACCAGCGTCTTGCCCTCGCCGGTCTTCATCTCGGCGATCTCGCCGCGGTGGAGCGCGATGCCGCCGATCAGCTGGACGTCGTAATGGCGCTGGCCGAGCGTTCGGATCGCCGCTTCGCGGACCGTCGCGAACGCCTCGGGAAGCAGGTCGTCGAGCTTCTCGCCATTGGCGAGGCGCTGCCGGAAAAGCTCGGTCTGGCCGCGCAGCTCGTCGTCAGTAAGCGCCGAAATGTTGGGCTCGAAGCCGTTGACCGCGTCGACATACTTTCCGAGGCTGCGGACATAGCGTTCGTTGGCCGATCCGAAGATGCTTTTTGCCACTGCGGCGAACATGGAAATCCCTTAAATACCCGCGCGTTCCAGAAGGCGAAAAACTCCCGCCGACGCTGGGGAAATTGCGTCCGGCGATGTAGGGAGCGCCCCAACGGTAGTCAATTAAGGCGAACCATTATGGGACTGTCCGGCGGGTGCATGTGCGGCGCGGTCCGCTACGAGCTGAAAAGCGAGCCCTTCGACTGCGGCTGGTGCCATTGCCGAACCTGTCAGCTCAACAGCGGCGCGCCGGCGATGGCGTTCGCGAGCGTGCCCGACGGCGACCTCGTCTGGACCAGCGGCGGCGACAAGGTGAAATCGGTGCCGTCATCGAGCTTCGGCCACCGCGAATTCTGCGGGGAATGCGGCACGCCCTTCCTGATGAAGGTCGATCACCAGCCCGAGACTGTCGATTTCAGCGTCGTGACGCTCGACAGTCCCGACGCGATTGCACCGGGCTTCCACATTTTCTGGGGCAGCAAGATCGGCTGGTTCGAGCCGAAGGACGATCTCCCGCGGCACGAAAAGTTCCGGCCGGATACCCGCGGGCTGGATTGCACGGAGCCGCCATCCCCATAGTCGTCGTGCTTAGCCGACCTTCGACTGGGTCTGCGCGTCGAGGTTGCTCTCCAGCCACTGCTGGATCTGGCTGCGCGGCGCCGCACCGACCTTCTGCGCCACCGGCTGGCCGCCCTTGAACAGCAGCATGGTCGGGATTCCGCGGACTCCGTAACGGCCCGGCGTATCCGGGTTTTCGTCGATGTTGAGCTTGGCGATCGTGACCTTGTCGCCGAGCTCGCCGGCAATCTCCTCGAGCGCCGGCGCAATCATCCGGCAGGGGCCGCACCATTCCGCCCAGAAATCGACGAGTACTGGACTCTCGGACCCGAGGACGTCGGAAGCAAAGCTCTGGTCGGTGACGGTCTTGGTGGCCATGGCGGACGAATCTCCTGCGGGCGGGATCAAAGATTAACAGTCATATGGTCGCTCGGTCCTGCGCCCTCAAGGCATCACTTCGATGAGCTTCGGGCCCGCCGTGTACAACAGCGACGCGCTGACCTGACGTCCCGGGAAGATGACCTGCAGTGCTTCGGCATAGGCCTGCATCTGGGAGCGGTGCGCGTTGGGAATGTCGGCGTCGGTTGCAGGTACCCGGCCGGTCTTGAAGTCGATGACGCTGACGCGGCCCTCCTCCACCAGAAGGCGATCCACGGTGCCGGCAATGACGCGCCCGTCGGGAAGCGTCGCGGCCAGTGGGGCTTCCCCCAGTGAGCCCGGTCCGAACAGGTCAGCGAATTGCGGATCGGACAGGAGGCCGCAGACCTGGGCGACGATCTCTTCTCGGTTTGCCCGATCGGCGACCCCGGCGGAGCGCTCGAGCCAGCGGTCGGCAGCCTCGGCGCGAGCGCTCGGCTCGACCGCCGGCAGACGCTCGAGCAGCTGGTGGATCCAGGTGCCGCGCAGCGCCGCGGCGCGCATCGCTTCGCTTGGCGGCGGCGCGGTTTCGTCATCAGTGGCAATCGCCGAGGGGGCGAGCGGACGCGGCGGACGGGCCTCGGGGGGCGCGGGCGTCGTCGCCCATGCGGGAATCGCGACCGTAGGCAGGTCGGCCTTGGCCTTCGCTCGTTTGGTCTGCCCACCGGCATCCGAGCCGTAATGCAGCGCGACATGTGCTTGCGCCGGCGCCGCAATCGGCATCATCGCCTGCTCCACGATCCTGTGCCAGCAATTGGCCGGCCGTGGATCGGCGCCGTCCTTGCGCTCCTTGGGCCGCACGCCGCTGACGATCAGCCGATCGGCGGCGCGGGTCAGCGCCACATACAGCAGCCGGATATGCTCTTCGAGGTCGCGTTTCTCCTCGCCAAGAATGATCTCCTCGAACGGGGGACAGCGTTCGTCCTTCTTCGGACGGAGCAGGGGCGCCAGGCCATAGCCCTTGACCTCGACGTCGACCGTCAGCGGCGTCCGTCCCAGTCGCGCCGGATCGGCGGTCGCGTCGGCCAGGATGACCACCGGGGCCTCCAGACCCTTGGCGCCATGAACCGTCATGACCCGGACCTCGTTGGCCGGTGCCCCCGGGTCCCGCTGCACGTCGACCGTGCCGCGCGAGAACCACGACAGGAAGCGGTCGAGCGACGCCGTCTCGTTGCGTTCGAACTCGAGTGCACTGTTCATCAGCTCGTCGATTGCATCGCGCGCCGCCATGCCGAGCCGCGAATAAAGCTTGCGCCTGCCCTGGATTGGCCCGGTTAGGATCTTCTCGAGAAACCGCGAAGGGGTGGTGAAATCGGCGATCCGCAACAGCTCGGCGAGCGTCTCATGGGCATCCCTGAACTGCGCCGCACCTTGCCTCAGTTCGCGCCACAGCGACCCCTTTCGCCCGTAAGCGAGATCGCGAAGCTGGTCCTGGTCCCAGCCGATGAGCGGCGACACGAGCAGGCACGCCAGGCTGAGATCGTCGTTCGGCTGAACCGCGAACTTCACCGCGGCGAGCAGGTCCTGCACCGCCAGCGGCTCGTGGAGATGGAGCCGGTCGACGCCGGCTACCGGCACGCCCGCCGAAAATAGCCGCGCGACGATCAGCGAGGCCAGCTCGCCGCGGCTTCGGACCAGCACGAGGATGTCGCCGGGACCCAGCGGATTGCCGGTCGAGGCGAGCACTGGCGCTTCCTCGACCATCAACCTGATGCGTTCGGCAAGCGCGTCGGCATAGTGGCGGTCGCGGATGCTGATCCAGCGTTCCTCGCCCTCGTCGCTGTCGTCGGGCGATTCCTCGACCGCGAACGGGTGCCACAGCTCGACCGAGCCCGGGCGGCCGCCATGATGAGCGCGGTGCGGCGGAGGCGGCTCATCGAGCGCCAGCGCCGCGGGTCCGACGGTGTCGATCACCGCATCGACCACATCGAGCACCGGCTGCGCCGAGCGGAAGCTGGCGGCGATCGACAGGTCGCGGAACTCCTGCGCCTCGCGCCGATAGCTGAACAGGTCGTCGCCACTGCTCAGCGTCGAGGCGCGCGCCTTGAACATCTCGCGCGCTTCGCTGAACCGCCTCGGATCCGTCCCCTGGAAGCCATAGATGGCCTGCTTGAAGTCGCCGACCATGAACAGCGTGCGCACCCGCTGCTCAGCCTCGCTCGAGCCGCTGAAATATTCCTCGACCAGCCGCTCGATGATTTCCCATTGCGCCGCATTGGTGTCCTGCGCCTCGTCGACGAGAACGTGGTCGACCTGGCGGTCGAGCTTGTAGCGCACCCATTCGCCCATTCCCGGCTGCTTCAGGAGCGACCTCGTCCATTCGATCAGGTCGTTGAAATCGGCGACTCCGGCCGCCCGCTTCGCCAGCGCATAGGCCTTCGCGAACGCCTGCCCGGCGCGCAGCCCGGCGCCCATGTCTGCAGCAAGCCGCGCCCCGTTCTGAATCCGCAGCAATTCCCCGATCAGGACCGCAAGGCGCCCGGCCTGGGCTTCATAGTGCGGCTCGGCCCTCGCCTGGCCTGCCGAAACCTTGAGCGTGCCCTTGTCGGTGAGGACTACCTTGCGCAGTTCGGTCAGCGCCGCGGCCCGTTCGATCGGAGTCAGCACCAGCCATTCGTCGATGAGGTTGGCGTGCCCGATTCCGGTCTGCGCGCCCCATCGGCGGTTCGCTTCGGCTACCGCCCGGAGGAGGTCGCAGTCGAAGCGATCGTCGCCGCAGTGATGAGCGATATAATCCTCGACGGATTCGGCGGGCAAATCCATCAATCTGCGGATCGCCGGCTCGATCTCATCGCGCTTCCCGAACGCCGCCAGCGCTTCGGGCCTGCGCGCGCAGGCCTGGAGATATTCCACGGCGCCTGCTTCGCCGAGGCGGCGGCTGACCCGCTGCACGTCGCGGATAAGTGCGTCGTCGCCATTGGCTTCGGCATTGGCCATCAGGTCCGCCAGCGTGCGCCGGACCAATTCCTGCTCGGCCCTTCCCTCGATCGGCTGGAAGCCGGGTACGATCCCGGCTTCTGCGGGGAAGGCTGCGAGCAGCGATTGCGCGAAGCTGTGGATGGTCTGGATCCTGAGGCCGCCGGGGCAGTCGAGCACGCGCGCGAACAGCTGCCGGGCCCGCTCCCGGGTTCTCGGATCGTTGGATTCGCCAAGATGCAGCAAATCCTTGCCGAGCTCGCTGTCTTTCAGGCGCACCCAGTCAGCCAGCCTCCGGCCGATCCTGTTCGCCATTTCGGCCGCCGCTGCCTTGGTGAAGGTCAGGCAGAGGATCGATTCCGGCCGCGCGCCTTTGAGCAGCAAGCGAAGGACCCGGGCGGTCAGTACCTGGGTCTTCCCGGTCCCGGCCGATGCCGACAGCGAAGCATGGACGGCCGGATCGGACGCCAGCGATTGCTGGTCCCTGAGTTCGGGCAGCGTCTTGAACCGCGCGCTCATGCCGCTTCCCAATCCGCGCCGAACGCCATAGAGTTTGGCTGATGAACGACCGCGACGACGAAACCGACCGCGCCACCGAACAACGCCGGGCGAAGCTGGTGAAGGCCGGGGTCGCCGTCGGCATCGGCTCGGCCGCGATTGTCGCGGCGTTGCTGTACGCCTCCAAGGTCAAGAAGAAGCCGCGCCGCTAGCCTCATTTGCGACCGTACCATTCTTCGAGCCGCATCAGCTGATCGTAGTCGCCGTAGGGTGCGTAGGCTGGGTTGAGCTTGGCGGTGAACGGCTCGCTGCCCGTCAGCCACTTCTCCGCCGCCGCCTTGAAGTTCCGATAGGCGTGATCGAGGAATTCGCCCGGTTGCATATCCTTGTCGGGGCGCATCAGCCGGCCGAACTTGCCGCGGTACCGGGCGAGCGACCAATATTCGAACGCGGCTGGATCGCCCGAAGCCCCCTCGAACCCCCCGGCGCGGCCGATCAGCCCCAAAAGGCCGAGCTGGAGCGCAAAGCCCTCGCTGACCGACTTCTGCGAAGGCGGCTGGCCGGTCTTGTAGTCGATGATCGCGATGCTGCCGTCCGGGAACCGGTCAATGCGGTCGACGCGGCCATGTACCGTAACCCCCGCGAGCACGGTTTCGCCAGTCACCTCCGCGGTCAGCGGCCGCCGCCCCTGCGACTGGTTGTCGCGCTCCGTCGCCGCGATCCAGTCGATCGCCTCCAGCAGCCGCGGCGCCCACAATGCCCGCAGCATCGGGTGGATCGCCTCGCCTTGAAGCAGCCGCTCGGCACGCGGACGAAGCTTGTCCGGATCGCAATCGTCATGCTGCAGCCATTCCTGCAGGACCTCATGGACGGCGATCCCTTTCCATCGCGCCGTATGGTCGTCATCGACCGGATCGAGCGCGCGAAGCTTCAGGATCGCCTGGGCGTAGAAGGCAAACGGGTCGGCGTTGAGGCGATCGACGGCGGTCACGGAAATTCTTTCGGGCCGTTGCTCGCTTGGCGGCGTAGGCGCCGGCTTATCGACCGGGCGCGACGGTCCGGGATTGTCGAGCGCGCGCACCAGGCGCTCGAGCTGGACGTCGCGCGGCAAACCACCGCTGATCGCGCCAAGCCGCAGCAGGAAGCGCGAAGCCACCGTCGGCGACTTGGCGTCGCGCCTCGACCGAGTGATCAGCACCTCGGGAGCGCCCAGCGCACTCGCGAAATCGTGCGCAACAAGGCCGATGCGCGTTTCCAGCGTCGGCACTTTCAGCTTGGCGCGGACCTTCGGCGGAAGCCAGGGATCAGGCGCCGGAAGTGACGGCCACACGCCCTCGTTCAAACCGCCGAGGATGACGAGGTCGGCGCGCTGCAGCCGCGCCTCGAGCAGGCCGCGGATGAAAATGCGGGGATGCCCGCCATATGGCGGCCGCACCGCCCGGGTTTCGAGCAGCTGCCGAAGCAATGCCACGCAGTCCGCCGTCGTGACACTGAGCTGAAGCGCGGATTCGGATGCTTGCAGCTCGGCGAGCATGTCTGCCGCCATTCGTCCGGCCGGGCCCCGCCAGGCTGCTTCGCCGGCGAGCCGCTGAGCGGCCTCGGACAATGCTTGCGCGAAGCGAGCAAGAGACAGGGGTCGAGCAAGCAGCCCACTGAATTCTTCGATCCGCTGCCGGACGTTTCGCCATTCCCGCGCTGCGCCGAAGTGCGCATCGAGCCCCGGCAGGCCCGCGGGAGGACGCGGGCCTCGCAGCTTCCTGTCGAGCTCCCGCACACCGTCGAGCCAGGCGACTCTCTCATCGCCCTCACCGCCGACCAGCGGATGTTTGAGCAGCGCAAGCAATGCCACCGGGGCCAGATCTTCCGCCACCGCGCTCGCAATCCCGAGCAGGAGCGTTCCCGCGGGCGTCGCAGACAAGGGTTGGCCGGCGCTGTCGTCCGCCTCGATACCCCAGCGGGCGAGCAAGGCGGATGTCCGGCTGGCCAGGACGCGATCGGGAGTCACCAGCGCGGCGGTCTTGCCGGGCGTCTCCAGCGCCGCGCGCAGCGCCAGCGCAATCGCCTGCGCTTCGGCGGCCGGATCGGCGAGCTCGGCGAGGCGGATTCCGGACAACCGGCGGTCGGAGGGTTTCAGGATCTCCCATTTGTGGGAGAAATCGGGGGATGCCATGGCGTTGGCGACTGCTCGCCCCCTCGCCGGCGAGGATACCGCGCCGCCCGACCAGCGCCACTGCTGCACCTCCGCACGGGCCACGCCGAGCCGGTCGAGCAACAATTTGAGATGGAATTGCGGGTGCGTCGCCTCCCCCCGCCCATCCTCGTCCGGGCCGAGGGCATCCCACTCCTCCTCCGGTAAGACGTTGGCGAGCCATAAGCCGGGAAGCACGACCATGCCTTCGGGCATCCGCGCCACGCGGGCGACCAGCGCGGCCACGGCGGGTGCGCCGGTGGTGATGCCTGCTGCGACCGTGAATCCGGTCGGCGGCTCATCCTCCCAGCGCTCGGCCAGGCGATGGAGCAAGCGGTTTCGCCGCTCGGCCAGGTCGATCGCACCCCGATCGACGAGGATTTGCGGCCAGGCTTCGTAGATTAGCTGGAGTTTCTCGAGCGACTTTTCCCAATGTCGCGCGAGATCGCTCGTCTCGGCGACCGCCTCGCGCAGCCGGGTCGGTTGGATCTCCTCGATCAGCAATGCGTCGAGGGTGCGCGCCAGATCGGCGGCCAGTCGCAGGCTTTCCGCCGTCCCCTCGCCTCGCACGATGGACGAGAGCCTGAGCAGACGTTCGGTCGGGTCGATCGCCGGCGGCACGGGCTCATCCTCGTCGATCCGGTCGAGCGCGCCGCCGACGCGCTCGTCTAGCTCGGGATCGCCGACCGGGATCAGCCGCGGCAGCAGCAGTCCAGTGCCGCTTTGCCGGACAAAGGCCTCCGTGACTGCGCGCACCGCGCGATTGTTCGGAAGCAGGACCCGGCCCCGCGCAAGGCCCAGTGGCTCCTTGCCGAAACGTGCGATCAACCCGGCTGCGAGCGCGTCGGCGAACGAGCGGTGCGACGGGATCGTGTAAACCGCGACCCGGCGCGGGTCAGACATTCTCGAGCGCCGCTTCCGTCATCGGGATTGATTGGGGCGTTCCGACATCGAACCACAGTCCCTGGTGGACTGCTCCGAACGCCCGGCCCTCCTCTATTGCCCGATCCCACAGGATGTTGGTCGAGAACGGCCCATCCGGCGCGTCGCGCAACAGATGCTTCGCGACCATCTGGATGCCGGTGAACACGAACGGCGCGACATGGCTGCGCTCGCGGCGTCGAATCCGGCCGGCGCGGTCCATGTGGAAGTCGCCTATGCCGCGATGATTGAGCGCGCGCGCCTGCGGCACGAGCAGCAGCAGCGCGTCCATCCTGGCGCCGTCCCATTGCGAGGCGAGCAGCCTAATCGTGTCGGCCGGACCGTCGATCCACAGATTGTCGCTGTTGAGCGCGAGGAACGGATCGCAATCGATCAGCGGCTCGGCCTTCACCAGGCCGCCGCCCGTTTCCATCAGCAGCTTGCGCTCGTCGGAAATGACGACTTCGAGACCGTGCGCGCGCGTCGCGAGGTGCGCCTCCAGCGCGTCGGCGAGGTAGTGCACGTTGACCACCACCTTCCTCACGCCCGCGGCGTGGAGCCTTTCGAGAACATGGTCGAGCAGCGCCTTGCCGCCCACCTCGATCAGCGGCTTGGGCTTGGTCGCGGTCAGCGGCCGCATGCGCTTCCCGAGACCCGCGGCCATGATCATCGCTGTCCGCGGCACTTGGGCCGGGATTTCGGCGCGCAGCCGGAGGGCCCGTTTGGCGGTGCTCACGCGGCTTGCCTCCAGGGCTCGCGGCGATGCTGCGGCGCGATGTTGGCGTCGAACCAGTCGCGGACGGGTTTGAGGTGCGGCTCGCTAAGGTCGCGCTCGAGCAGCCCCCACATCCGTGGCTGAAAGCGGCGGTACCCGGGCTTCTGGTCGCGCTTCCAGAGACGGGTGAAGACGCCGAGGATGCGCGTGTTGCGCTGCGCGGCAAGCGCCCAATAGGCGCGTTCGAACGCATCGCCAT
>JAICVC010000046.1 GCA_025935515.1 Sphingomonas sp. | reverse complement strand
TGCCCACGTCTTCCCTTTCTCCCCGCGCCCGGCCACGCCCGCAGCCCGCATGCCGCAGGTCGCTCCTGAGGTCGTCAAGGCCCGCGCCGCACGGCTTCGTGCCGCCGCGGCAAAGCGTCGGACGAAATGGCTGGAGAGCCTGGTCGGCACGATCCTGCCGGCGCTGATCGAGGGCGAAAACACGGGACACACCGACAATTTCGCGCCGATCGCTCTTGCCGGCGGCAAGCGCGGCCAATCCGGTAAGGTACGCATCACCGGCAATCTGGACCATCATCTGACGGCGGTCTGGGCATGAGCTGGCTCGACCGGCTGCGCGGCGGCTTTGCGAAGACTGCGGAGAAGGTCGCCGACAACCTCAGCGGGTTGGTCAAGGAGCAGGCACTCGACACGGCTACGCTCGACGACGTCGAAGAGGCGCTGATTGCGTCGGATTTGGGTCCCGAAGCGTCGCACCGCATCAGGGAGGCGATCGCTGCTCAGAAGTTCGAGCGTCTCGACGAGCGCGGGCTCCGCTCAATCCTCGCCGACGAGATCGAGAAGATATTAGTTCCCGTCGCCAAGCCGCTGGAAATCACCGGTTTCCCCCGCCCGCACGTGATCCTGGTGATCGGCGTCAACGGCTCTGGCAAGACGACGACCATCGGCAAGCTCGGCCAGTGGCTCAAGGAGCAGGACTACGGCGTCCTGCTCGCGGCCGGCGACACCTTCCGCGCCGCCGCGATCGAGCAGCTGCAGATCTGGGGCCAGCGCATCGCCGCGCCGGTGATCGCCGGCAAGGAAGGCGGCGATGCCGCCGGAATCGTCTTCGACGGGGTGCGCCAAGCTACCGCGACCGGCGAGGACGTGCTGATCGTCGACACTGCCGGGCGCCTCCAGAACAAGGCGCACCTGATGGACGAGCTCGCCAAGATCCGTCGCGTGCTCGGCCGGCTCAATCCCGAGGCGCCGCATGACGTCCTGCTAGTCTTGGACGCCACCACGGGCCAGAACGCCCTTGCCCAGGTCGAGGTCTTCCGCGAGACGGCCGGGGTGACCGGCCTCATCATGACCAAGCTCGACGGCACCGCGCGCGGCGGCATCCTCGTCGCCGCTGCCGAGAAGTTCGGCCTCCCCATCCACGCGATCGGCGTCGGCGAGACGGCCGACGACCTGCGGCCGTTCGACCCGCGCGCTGTTGCACGCGCAATCGCCGGACTGCCCCCCGAATGAGCGAGCCGAAAGAACCGCAAGGCGGCGCCAAGCTGCTGATCGACCTCGGACCCTTGCTGGTCTTCTTCCTGGTCAATTTCCTCGCGCCGGTCCCGTCCTTCATGAAGATTTTCGTCGCCACCGGCGCCTTCATGGTGGCGATGATCGCAGCGATGCTCTTCTCCGCCATCCGCTATCACCGCATCTCGCCCCTGCTGTGGTTTTCCGGGATCATGGTCGTGGTGCTCGGCGGCCTCACCATCTGGCTGCACGATGAGACCTTCATCAAGATGAAGCCGACGGTCTATTATTTGCTGGTGGCGGCGCTGCTCGCCTTCGGCCTGGCAACCGACCGGCCGCTGCTCCAGCGCGTGCTCGGCTCGACCTACCCCGGCCTCGACGCGACCGGCTGGAACAAGCTCACCCGCAACTGGGCGCTGTTCTTCGCCTTCATGGCCGTGCTCAACGAAGGCGTCTGGCGCAACAGCTCGACCGACTTCTGGATTGGTTTCAAGCTGTGGGGCGCGCTTCCCCTCACCTTCCTGTTCGCCGCCGTGAACATCCCGATGCTCCTGCGGCACGGTCTGATGAAGGAAGATGCGGTCCCGGCTGAACCCGGACCGGTCGAATGAGCGACCCGATCCTCTCCATCCGGGGTCTTCGTAAGCAGTACGGCACGGGCGTCGAGGCGCTTAAGTCGGTCGATCTCGACATCCAGCGCGGCGAGATCTTCGCCCTGCTCGGCCCCAACGGCGCCGGCAAGACCACGCTGATCAACATCATCTGCGGGATCGTCACCGCCAGCGAGGGCGAAGTCCTCGTCGACGGCAAAAATTGGCAAAGCGACTTTCGCTACGCCCGCGAGCGGATCGGCCTGGTGCCGCAGGAGCTGACCACCGAGGCATTCGAGCCCGTCTGGAACACCGTTTCTTTCTCGCGCGGCCTGTTCGGCAAGCCGCGCAACGACAAATATGTCGAGGATCTGCTCAAGCGCCTGTCGCTGCTGGACAAGCGCAAGACCATCATGATGCACCTGTCGGGCGGCATGAAGCGCCGTGTGATGATCGCCAAGGCCTTGAGCCACGAGCCGCACATCCTGTTCCTCGACGAGCCGACCGCCGGCGTCGACGTCGAGCTGCGCCGCGACATGTGGGAGCTGGTTCGCAAGCTCCGCGCCGACGGGACCACCATCATCCTCACCACCCACTATATTGAGGAAGCCGAGGAGATGGCCGACCGCGTCGGCGTGATCAGCCGCGGCGAGCTGATCGCGGTCGACGAGAAGTCAGCGCTGATGACCAGGATGGGCCGCAAGACGCTCGACATCATGCTGGCCGAGCCGCTCGGCGCGATTCCGGTCGAGCTCGGCGACTGGACGGTCCGGCTCGAGGACGATGGCCACATGCTCCGCTACGAGTTCGACAGCCACGCCGAGCGCACCGGCATCGCCTCGCTCATGCGGCGCCTGTCCGACCTCGGCATCGCCTACAAGGACCTCTCGACCCACCAGTCCAGCCTCGAGGATATCTTCGTCGAGCTGGTCCACCAGCCCCGGGAACCCGCATGAACGGCCACGGCATCGCCGCCATCTACCGCTTC
The DNA here is from genome assembly GCA_025935515.1 of Sphingomonas sp. GTDB lineage: Bacteria > Pseudomonadota > Alphaproteobacteria > Sphingomonadales > Sphingomonadaceae > Sphingomicrobium. The sequence continues at coordinate 10,021 of JAICVC010000046.1, read as the reverse complement.
GAGATGGCGCGCTGGAAACGCACGCTGTGGCAGAGCCTGATCACGCCGGTCATCACCACCGCCCTCTATTTCGTGGTGTTCGGATCGGCGCTTGGGTCTCGCGTCACGAGCATGGACGGGATCAGCTTCGGCGCCTTCATCGTCCCCGGCCTGACGCTTCTCAGCGTCTTCATGCAGTCGATCTTCAACGCCAGCTTCGGCATTTATTTTCCGAAGTTTACCGGCACCATCTACGAACTGCTCTCAGCGCCGATCTCGAGCTTCGAGGCCGTCCTCGCTTATGTCGGCGCCGCGGTCACCAAGTCGGTCATCCTGGCGCTTGTGACCCTCGCCACCGCGGCGCTGTTCGTGCCGGTCCGGGTCGATCATCCGGTGGAAATGATCCTGTTCCTGGTCGCGATCAGCAGCGGCTTCTGCCTGTTCGGCTTCGCGATCGGCGTCTGGGCGCAGAATTTCGAACAGTTGCAGATCATCCCGATGCTGATCATCACGCCGCTGACCTTCCTCGGCGGCGCCTTCTATTCGGTCAAAGCCCTGCACGACCCGTTCCGCACGATCACCCTGTTCAACCCGATCGTCCACGTAATCAGCGGCTTCCGCTGGACCTTCTACTCGATCACCGACGTGCCCGTCTGGTCGAGCGTCCTCGTCACCTTGGCGATCAACGCGCTCTGCCTCGGCGTGATCGCCTGGATGTTTCGCACGGGCTATCGACTAAAGCAGTAGCTACCAGCGAGGCGGAGTCTGCTTTCGACCCATTGCAGACATAAGAGCGCCGAACCGGTAACGTGATGAGCAGGGGGCGCTCATGTTCAGGCTGATGAGACTAAAGCCACCGCACGGTTGGAACGCCGTGGCCTGGGAACTCGCAGTCGTCACGCTTGGCGTCGTCATCGCGCTTGGAGCACAGCAAACTGTCCAAGCCATGAGCGACCGCGACACGGCATCCGCGACGCGTGCTGAGATCACGGATGAGCTTAACAGCAATCTGATGAATCTAGCTCTTCGGCAAGCCGCCGAGCCGTGCGTTCAGCGTCGCTTGAACGACCTACGCGCTATCGTCACCGAGTGGGCAAAGACAGGATCGTTCGCTACGCCGAAATGGGTGTCACAAGCGCCAATAATTTTAGTTGAGCTGAGTCGCTACGAAGCCGCGCAGTCTGCCGGACGCCTAGCGTTTCTCTCCGGTGACGAGCAATATCGCATGGGAGCGATCGCCACGCGGCTCCGCAAGTTCAACGAGTGGCAGATGGCTGAGCGCGTTCCATGGGGACGGCTTCGGGCACTCCAGTTCGGCGCGGCCTCGCTCTCCAAGAACGACCAATCCGAGATTCGAAGCGCTCTGCAGGACGCCTCAACTTTCGATTACATGGCCAAGGTGAATATCGCTGAGGCGTTACCGATGGCACGCAAGTTCGGTTTCAGGCCTGACGCAACCGCCTTTCGCGAGACGGCCCCGCAGGGGTGGGCCGGCGGCAAATTCAGGCCTTCGATCTGCGCATCCATCGATACGCCTCCCGAGGAAGCCAATAGGAGAGTTGTGGTCCCGTTGCCGATGTGAGGCCTCCGTTCATGGAAATGTTCGCTTTCCACCCATTGCAGACATTAGACTGTCCGGCGCTGCCCCCTCGGCTCCGGGGCTTTAAGCAGTCAGCTCCGGCGTTTCCGCGCCCTGCTGGTTGGCGCGCTCGAAGCCCTGGCCGTCGAGGTTCTGGGCGACGAACTCCCAGTTGACGATGTTCGAGAGCACGCTCGACGCGAAGCGCGGCCGCTCGTTGCGATAGTCGATGTAATAAGCATGCTCCCACACATCGAGCGTGAAGAGCGGGACCATCCCCTCGTGGACGATCGGTGTGTCGGCATCATGGAGCGACGTCACTCGGAGCGACCCGCGGTCGAGCACCAGCCACGCCCAGCCGTTGGAAAAATGGTTGACGGCTTCCTCCTGCAGCTTGTCGAGCAGCGCCTGCGGATTGCCGAAACCGTCCTCGATCAGCTTGGCGAGCTTGCCGTCGGGCCTCTGGCCCTGCGCCGGCGCCAGGCATTGCCAGAAGAAGCTGTGGTTCCACAGCTGCGCGCTATTGTTGAACAGCTTGCCGTTGCCCGCTTCCTTCGCTCGCCGGACGACCTGCAGCAGCGAGGCGCCGCTCAATGCCTGGTCGCCCTCGACCAGCTCGTTGGTCTTGGTGACATAGGCCTTGTGATGCTTGCCGTGGTGGAACTCGAGCGTCTCGGCCGACATCACCGGCGCGAGCGCGTCCTTGGCGAAGGGCAGTTCGGGGAGCTGGAAGGGCATTGCTGGGCTACTCCTTTTGTGCGCGCGGAAAACGCCGCCGTGCGGCGAATCCGTGCTGAGCCCCCGCCCGCATGCTCCCCAGATGCTCGCGCCGGCGCGATTTTCAAGCCAGGAAGCGACCACGAAACGATCTTTTGCGCCAAAGCGGAGCGGTGCGGGGCATTGGGCGCAAAGTATGCGAACTTTCGCGGCCGCGCCGCGGCTCGGCGCTGCCCCTTGCGCATGCGCGCGGCGAGGTCATAACGGGGCAGCAACAGATTAGGCCTGAAGGCGAAGGGGAATGCCGATGGGAAAATTGTTCGACAATCTCGCGCTGGTGCTGATCGTCGGCGTCGCGCTCGCGGCGCTGATCATCCTGTTCCCGGAATCGGGCTACGCGCCCAATCCGACCGGCAGCCTCGAGACCGGCCTGCTGCAGTGGTTGCACGTCTTCTTCGGGATCACCTGGATCGGCCTGCTTTATTATTTCAACTTCGTGCAGACGCCGACCATGCCCAAGGTGCCGGCCGAGCTGAAGCCGGGCGTCTCCAAATATATCGCGCCCAGCGCATTGTTCTATTTCCGCTGGGGCGCGGCGTTCACGGTGCTGACCGGGCTCATGCTCGCCTGGTCCTACGGCGAGCTAGTCGAGGCGCTGACGCTTCGGCCCCCGGCGCGCCTGATCGGGATCGGCATGTGGCTGGCGTTGATCATGGCCTTCAACGTATGGGTGATCATCTGGCCGGCACAGCAGAAGGTCTTGGGGCTAGTGCCAGCGGACGACGCGGCCAAGGCCGCGGCCGCGAAGCGCGGCCTCGTCGCGTCGCGCACCAACGTGCTGCTGTCGATCCCGATGCTGCTGGCGATGACCAACGCCCACTAGGGGCGACGGTCGCGCTACCGGCTGCTGACCCGGTAGCTCGCGAGATATTCCCTGGGCATCGACCAGCCGGGCTCGAGCATCCGGGCCTGGCGGAGGTCGGCGTAGGCCGCGGCATAATTGCCCATCTGCTCGTGGGCGACGCCGCGCGCGAAGATCGCGAGCGCCTGGCGGCCGGCGCCGGCGTCGATGCCCTTCTGGATCAGCGGCAGCGCGTCGCGGCCGTTGCCCTGCCGCAACCGCAGGAAGCCCTTGTTGAGCCAGCCGTCCGGCAGGCCGGCATTGATCGCCAGCGCTGCGTCGAAGTCGGCATCGGCAAGCGCAAAGCGGCCCGCGCTCATATAGACGATGCCGCGGTTAACGTAGGTGGCTGCCCGGTCGGGCCGCGCAAGCGCCTCCTCCTCGAGGGCGCGGGTGCACCCGTCGATCGCGAACGACCGCCCATCCGCGGCGAGCGCATGGTTGTAGCAGACCTTGGCGAGCGGGCCGCCGACGGTCAGGATGGCGCTCTGTGCGGCGGACAGCGGGACGATCGCCAGCGCGGCCGCGGCGACGGTGGAAAGGACGAAAGCCTTCATCAAAGCCTCCTCTTCCGATTTGGACGCCGGTTATACTGCATCGTTCGCTCGGCGGCGCGGGCTTTTCGACCAATGGCGGAGCCTTGCGGTTGACGTCCCGAGACCATATTCAGCGGCTTCACGCCCTTTGGGACGACTAAGCGGCGGAATCCTGCAGCTTGTGACGCTTGAGCGCGTGGCGGAGCTGGTCGTAGCTGAGATTGAGCGCCGCCGCCGTTGCGCGCTGGTTGAAGCGGTTGCGGCGCAGCGCTTCCTCCAGCAGCTGCCGCTCGTAATCCGAGACCGCGGCGCGAAAGTCGCTGGTGGCTGCCGGCGCGGCAGCGGCGACGGCGACCGGCGCTTCCTCGCTTTCATTCGACGCGACGGGAGGCGCGTGCGGTGCAGCGTCGCGTCCGGTCGGCGCCCAGGGCGAATGAAACGGATCGTAGACGATCTCGTCGATCGGCCGCTCGGGATCCTCATGACGGTACACCGCGCGTTCGATCACGTTCCTCAGCTCGCGGACGTTGCCGGGCCAGGCATAAGCCTCGAGCTCGGCGAGCGCGCGCGGCGTGAAACCGGGCCAGTTGGGCCAGTCGAGCTCGACCGCCATGCGCCGCCCGAAATGCTCGGCGAGCAGCGGCACGTCTCCCTGGCGGGCGCGCAGCGGCGGCAGGGTGATGACCTCGAACGACAGGCGGTCGAGCAGGTCGGCACGGAACTTCCCCTTGTCGACCTGGGCTGGGAGGTTCTCGTTGGTGGCGGCGACGATGCGGACATCGACCGAGATCGGCTTGGACGCGCCGATCCGCGTGATCTCGCCATATTCGACCGCTCGCAGCAGCCGGTCCTGCGCCGGCATCGACAGCGTCCCAAGCTCGTCGAGGAACAGCGTCCCCCCGTCAGCTTCCTCGAAGCGGCCGTGACGCGTCTTGGCGGCCCCCGTGAAGCTGCCGGCTTCATGGCCGAACAGCTCGGCCTCGATCAGATTCTCGGGCAGCGCCGCGCAGTTCATGATAATCAGCGGCCCGGCCCAGCGCGACGACAGATGGTGAAGACGTTCGGCGATCAGCTCCTTGCCAGTGCCGCGCTCACCGATGACGAGGACGGGCCGGTTGAGCGGCGCCGCCCGGCTCGCACGCTCGACCGCGTCGAGGAAGGCCAGGCTCTGGCCGATGAACTGGTCTGCCCGCTCCATAGGTCTTTCGATCAGGAATCTGGCCGACTGTTGGTGGCAAATCCCACCATTTGGCAAGGAATTTCACCCGGCTTTTCCTTGCAAAAGGAAGGTTTTCGCACTTACCTGCGTTTTCGACGAAACTGGCACGACCCTTGTATAGCTAGAGGCAGGTTTAGGGCCCTAATTTTGGATTTGCGGAGTGCTTGAATGAGTATCTTTTCCCGAACACGGGATATCTTTGCCGCGAACATCACCGAGATGCTCGACCGGTCGGAAGATCCGGCGAAGATGATCCGGATGGTCATCCTCGAGATGGAGGAGACGCTGGTCGAGGTCCGCGCCTCGGCCGCGCGCTGCATCGCCGACGGCAAGGAAATGCGCCGCGCGCTGTCGAAGATCGACGAACATCAGAAGGGCTGGACCGAGAAGGCCGAGCTCGCGCTCTCGAAGGAGCGTGAGGACCTCGCCAAGGCCGCGCTGATCGAGCGCCAGAAGCTCGCCGACATGGGCGATGGCTTGCGCGACGAAATCAAGGTCGTCGACGAAACGCTGAAGAGTTACGAGGTCGACATCGCCAAGCTGCAGAACAAGCTTCGCGAGGCACGCGCCCGCCAGAATGCCATCGCCACCCGGTTCGAAAGTGCCGTCACCCGGGCTCGCGCCCGCGAGCTGCTGAACGGCGGCCGCACCGACGACGCCTTTTCGAAATTCGAAATCCTCGAACGGCGCGCCGATTTCGCCGAGGGCCGCGCCGACGCGCTCGGGATGACCGGACCCAAGAGCCTCGAGGAAGAGATCGCCGAGCTGAAGGCCGCGGAATCGGTCGATGCCGAACTTGAAGCCATGAAGGCCGCAATGAAGGCCAGGGGGAAGTAAGCTAGATGGAAGACATACTGATTCCGGCAATCGTGATTTGCACGTTGTTCATCGGCCTGCCCTGGCTGGTGTTCCACTACATCACCAAGTGGAAGACGGCCGCGACCCTGACCTCCGGCGACGAGAAGTTGCTCGACGACCTGCATGAAGCGGCGCGGCGGCTCGACGACCGCCTGTGCACGATCGAACGGATCATGACCGCCGAGAACCCGAACTGGCGCCAGCAGTGCCTTCCCGGCCGCGACGATCGGCAGCGCCTGCTCGCGGACGGGGAGTGACATGGTCTACAACCGCTACCCGCCGCCGCAGGAACGCTCGAACCAGCCGCAATATGTGAGCGAGCACGAGCACCGTTCCGACGATCGGCCGCATTATCTCGGCGAGCAGCCCGCGAGCCGAACCCGCTTTTATCGCGACAAGCGCCATGGCAAGCTGTTCGGCATCTGCGCCGGAATCGCCGATTACACCGGCTTCGACGTCAGCCTGGTCCGCATCTGCTTCCTCGCCGCGATGTTCATGAGCGGCGGCGGAGTCGTGCCGTTCTACTTCATTGCCGCGATGGTGACTCCGACCAAGCCGATGTCGCTGGAACGCGTCGACAGCGAGGAAAAGCAATTCTGGCAGGGCGTGCGCGCCTCGCCGGCACGCGCCGCGCGCGACATCCGCTCGCGCTTCAAGGACATGGACCGCCGCCTCGCCGACATCGAAAGCTATGTGACGACAGAGAACCGCTCGCTCGCCCGTGAGATCGAGGCGCTGGCGATCGACAAGGGAGGCAATGCATGATTGGCCCAGGTGAAGTGATGGTCGCGCTGATCGTCATCGGCCTGCCGGTGCTGACCCTGATGCTCATCGCCAACCGCTATTTCCGGCTGCGCGAGAAGAAGCTCGAGGTCGAAGCCGGCATGGCTGCGGAAAAAGCCGCGCAATATGCCTCGCGTACTCACGAGCTGGAGGATCGCGTCCGCGTGCTCGAGCAGATCGTGACGGACGGCGGCGCGCAGACGGCCGCCCAAATCGAAGCGCTGCGCGAACCGCCGCGCCGGGCGAGCCGCAAAACGGTTGCCGCGGGCGATGCGGCGCCTTGATGCGGAGCCTGTGCGCCACGACATTGAGCAGAATGCGGGATTAAAGGGGCCCACCGACAATGAATCCGTTCGAGTTTGTCCTCGCACTGATGATCCTGGTGTTCGTGTTCACCATCGTCCGCCACAAGATGGGGATCCCGGTCCGCTCGATGCGCGAAATGCGGGGTGACCCCGTCGACGACCGCGAGAATCAGCGGCTGCGCGGTCAGGTTCATCAGCTCCAGGAGCGGATTCGCGTCCTCGAACGGATCGTCACCGACCGCGGCGCCGAGACCGCGGCACAAATCGAGGCACTGCGCGACCGCGATCGCATTTCAGAAGAGGACCAGGCCTGATGAACGGGGGACAGCTCACCGCAATCATCATCGTTGCGATTGTCATGGTCGCCTCGCTCGTCCGGGCGAGGATGCGTGGTCCGTATCGGAGGGGCATGGCTTGCGGCGACGATGGCCAGGCCCAGCTGGAAAATGAGCGCCTGCGCGATGAGGTCTCCCAGCTCAAGGAGCGCCTGAAGGTGCTCGAGCGGATCACGGTCGACAAGGAAAACAGCCTGTCGCGCGAGATCGAATCGCTCCGCGACCGCTAGTTAGGGCGAAACGGCGGTGCTAGTGCGCGCCGCATGGCCGGCCTCCCTGCACTTTTGGACGTCCTCGACGAATACCGCCTGGTCGATGCTGAAGACCGCTACCGGCTATTGATCGACCTCGGCCGGCAGCTCGAGCCGATGCCCGACGCACTCAAGACCGACGCCACCAAGGTGCGTGGCTGCTCGGCCTCGGTCTGGGTTTATCCGACCTCGAGCGAGGGCCGGCTTCATTTCCTCGCCGACAGCAATGCGGCAATCACCAAGGGCATCGTTGCGCTGGTGCTGAGCGCGGTGCAGGACAAGGCGGCTACGGAGGTCGCCAAGATGGACGTCGCCGAAGCGCTCGCGCCGTTCCAATTGGCCAAACATCTCAGCGCCAACCGAACGCAGGGTGTTCCCAACATGATCGCGCTCGTGAAACAGACTGCCGAGCGCTACGCGGCTGCGGCATGACCGATCGCTGGTGCTAAGAGAGCGGCGCGATGGAGAATGATTCGATACGATCGGTCGGCAGCGACACGCTGGTCGACATCTGGATCAACGGAAAAATGCGCGCCCTCTCCGTATCGCAAGAGGCGATTGGCGCGTTCCTCGGCTTCGACAATGCGGCGGGCATGTCCGATCAGGACCGCTGCGAGTTCGTCCGGACCAACCTGCCGCTGGTGGTCGCCGCGGCCAAACAGCGGCTCAGCGAGTCGAACCGCAATGCGGATGACGTCGCCATCGCGGTTGGCCAGCTCCCCCGGCCCGACGGACGATCGGGCGACCGAAGAAAGGTGGACCGGCGCAAGGACGAACGGCGAAAGGTCAACTTGGCGAAGCCGGGCCAGGCCGAACGCCGCAAGGGGGAACGGCGGACCGGGGAGCGCCGCACTCGGGCGCCCAAGCCCAAGAACTAGCCGAGCGCGCTTTTCCGTTCTTCGGCCTTGCGCAGGACATCGTAGGCAGCCTGGACCTGCTTGAACCGCTTGGCGGCCTCCGCGTCCCCCGGATTGGCGTCCGGGTGGGTCTCTTTCACCAGCCGCCGGTGAGCGGCCTTGATCGCCTTGAAATCGGCGTCGCTGTCGAGTTCCAGGGCGGAAAGCGCGCGCATCTCGTCACGGCTGCGGCTGCCGTCGCCGGGCCCCGCCCATTTCCATTGCGCGGATTGGCGAAAGCCCTTAGCGCCGCTCTCTTCCTCGGCAGCCCGGCGCGCGGCTTCTTCGGGCGACAGCCCGGCAAAGTAATTCCAGTTCTTGTTGTACTCGGCCGCGTGGGCCTCGCAGAAATACCACCGCTCGCGGCTGTGCGGCGCCTTGGGGGCCGGGCGGTCGCCGATCTCGCTGCATCCATCGCGGTCGCACAGGCGAAGCTTGGCCGCGCCCCGGCCTTTGTCGCCATAGGAGCGCCAGCGGGGGAACCCCCAATCGTCCGATCTCTTCTGCCGAGCCATGCGAATCCCACTTACCACCCAAGACCGTCATTGCGAGCGCAGCGAAGCAATCCAGTCGTTTTTCCTGGATTGCTTCGTCGCTTGCGCTCCTCGCAATGACGAACGATGCCAGAGGGCCTGTAAGCCGGGTTCTGTCCTCCGCGCCGTCTGCAGACGACATGCGGATGTGCGGCCATTCCTCTAGGGGACGGGTTGCCCCGCCCCTCCAGCAACCAACCCGGGCGACGAGCCGGAACCAGGCTCATGTGCCGCCCCTATTCGGTCTTGCACCCGGTGGGGTTTACCGTGCCGGTCCTGTCGCCAGGGCCGCGGTGCGCTCTTGCCGCACCCTTTCGACCTTGCCCGGCCGAAGCCCGGGCGGTGTCCTTTCTGTGGCACTTTCCCTGATCCGCCTTCGCCAAGGCTATGGCGGACCGCCGGGCGTTACCCGGCACCGTGGTTCCATGGAGCCCGGACTTTCCTCGTGCTTCTTGCGAAACCCGCGGCCGCCCGGCCCTCTGGCGAGCGGGATATAGGCGAACGACCTCAGCGTTGCGAGTCCGCGAGCCAATGGCAGCTTTGGATAGAAGGCTGATGTTAGGCTGACAGCTGCAATTCGAAGATTTGTGCCATTCGCTCCAATTGATTGCTTCGGGTGCCTAGCAGACAAACTACTTCTCTGCAGGCATCGCTTACGAAGTTTTCTGAAGCTGAAGCAGTTTATCCCTGTCCGCGCGCGCCTTATCGAAGTCACCCATCTGCTGGTATGCGTCCGCTCGCATCTGCAGTGACCAAACATCCGATGGGTCACGGGTCAGTGCGGTGGTGAAGCGATCCACTGCGGCATCCAGGTCGCCACCGAACATAAACATTAGGCCCTCGCCATGGAGCAGAACCTTGTTTTCAGGATCGATGGCGCGGACGGCGGCGAAATCTTGCTTTGCGTGCGCCGTGTCCTTTTCCCATGCGTAAGCGAGCCCACGGTTGGCCAGCGGCCACACGTTTTTCGGATCGAGGTCGTGAGATCGGGTGAAGTCGCCGATCGCATCTTCGAACCTGCGCATGTCCAGATAGATCAATCCTCGACGGAAATAGGGATCGGCGTCTTTCGGGTTTTGCTCAATGGCGCTTCCGTAGTCTTTTAGAGCCCGCGACACGTCGCCGATCT
>JAICVC010000005.1 GCA_025935515.1 Sphingomonas sp. | reverse complement strand
CGAGTCTCGCGCGAGGCGGCCAAGACCCGCGACATCACCGGCGGCCTGCCGCGGGTGGCGGAGCTGTTCGAGGCGCGCAAGCCCAAGGAGAATGCGATCATCGCCAAGGTCTCCGGCCGGGTCGCCTTCGGCAAGGATTACAAGGCCAAGCGCAAGATCGCGATCATCCCCGAGGAGGGTGGCGAGCCGGTCGAGTATCTGGTGCCGAAGTCGAAGGTCATCGACGTGCAGGAAGGCGACTTCGTCAAGCGCGGCGACAACCTCATCGGCGGCTCGCCCGATCCGCACGACATCCTCGAGGTGCTCGGGATCGTCGCTCTGGCCGAATATCTCGTCACCGAGATCCAGGAAGTCTATCGACTGCAGGGCGTGAAGATCAACGACAAGCACCTCGAGGTGATCGTTCGCCAGATGCTGCAGAAGGTCGAGATCACCGACGGCGGCGACACCACCCTGCTCGCCGGCGAGCAGGTTGATCGCCAGGAGATGGATGAGACCAACGCGAGGCTCGAGAAGAAGCAGAAGCCGGCGCAGGGCAAGCCGGTCCTGCTCGGCATCACGAAGGCGTCGCTACAGACCCGCAGCTTCATCTCGGCGGCGTCGTTCCAGGAAACGACGCGCGTGCTGACCGAGGCGGCGGTCCAGGGCAAGGTCGACACGCTCGAAGGCCTCAAGGAGAACGTCATCGTCGGCCGGCTGATCCCGGCAGGCACCGGCGCCGGAATGAACCGCCTGCGGGTCGCGGCCACGTCGCGCGACACCGCGCTGCGCGCCGCCCAACGTCGCATGCAGGAAGCGCTGATCGCGCCGGATTCGGCGGACGAGCTGCGTGCGGCCGAGCTGGCGCGCAGCCCGCGCGACGACACCGGTACCGGCGACGATCCGCTCGCCGAGGTCGTTCCAAGCGGCCACGGCCTGGACGCCGACGCCGGGGATTATCTCCAGGACTAAGCCTTGGAAACCACGGCAGCAAAAACCCCGCCGGAGCGATCCGGCGGGGTTTCTTTTGCTGCCCAGCCTGCTGATTTAGCAGCCGCCGCCGTGCATCGCATTCTCGGTGCAGGTCGCGGCTGAATTCACGTCAGCCGCGGCGCCGCGCACGGTGTTGCATGCGGTGAGCGTCAGTGCGCCACCGATACACAACACCGTGAAAAGCTTGCGAGCCATGGTCCTTCCTCCCGTTGAGCATGTGGAACGACCATGGCTGTAGCTACGGCTGTTTGTCTAGCAGCTTAACAGGGCGTGCTGCCGTTGATCGCGTTTTCGGTGCAATTTGCGACCGAGTTCACGTCTTTCGCTGCGCCACGCACGGTGTTGCATGCGGCAAGCGCGAGCGCGGTGCCGATCAACACGACTGTCGTCACTTTCTGCAACATGATTTCGTCCTCTCTTGGTCTGACGGCAGAAACTAACGCTGCGTTTCCGAAACGGCTCCCTCGAGGCGCGATTTAACGCGCGGAAGAGCCGTTAGACCGCGACCGGGGCCGAGATGTGCGGATGCGGCTCGTAATTCTCGAACACGAAGTCCTCGAACTCATAGCCGAACAAGCCCTGCCCGCGATCCTTGATGACCAGCTGTGGCAAGGGACGCGGTTCGCGCGACAGCTGGAGCCGCGCCTGCTCGAAATGGTTGGAATAAAGATGACAGTCACCGCCGGTCCACACGAATGTGCCTGGCTCGAGCCCGCATTCGCGCGCCAGCATGTGCGTGAGGAGCGCATACGAGGCGATGTTGAACGGGACGCCGAGGAAGACGTCCGCGCTGCGCTGGTAGAGCTGGAGGTTGAGCCGCCCAGCGGCGACCTGCGTCTGAAACAGACAGTGGCACGGCGCGAGAGCCATTCTCTTGATCTCGCCCGGGTTCCAGGCAGTGACGATCTGCCGCCGTGAATGCGGGTCGTTGCGGATGAGTTCGACGAGGCTCGCGATCTGATCGATGTGGCTGCCGTCGGGGGCCTCCCAGTCACGCCATTGCTTCCCGTAGACCGGGCCGAGGTCGCCACTCTCGTCGGCCCATTCGTCCCAGATGCTGACCTTGCGCTCGTTGAGCCAGCGGACGTTGGTGTCGCCGCGCAGGAACCACAAAAGCTCGACGATGATCGACCGAAGGTGCAGCTTCTTCGTCGTCAGCAGCGGGAAACCCTCGGCGAGGTCGAAGCGCATCTGCGCGCCGAACCATGACAAAGTGCCGGTGCCGGTCCGGTCCTGCTGCTCGACGCCGCGATCGAGGATCAGCTGCATGAGGTCGAGATATTGGCGCATGCCCAAACCCTAAACCGTGCCGCTGCGGCATCCAAGGCTGATTAGTCCGAAACGGATCGCCATTACGGAGCCGGTTCGACTGGCGCCCGGCGGCCAGCTTCGTAGTTAACCGATATGCGGTATCAGCGTGCCGAACTCCCGCTGAAGCTCGATGGCCTCGCTGCTGCGCGGCGGTTTTTCGCAGGGTGTCTGGCGGAAGAAAATTCAGCGCGCGAAACGCTCTGGGTTGCCCATGTCGACGACGAGGCCCGGTGCCTGCACGTCTCATGGCACTGGGGAGACAGGGCGGGCGGCGACTTCCCGATCCGCGAAATCATCGCGGACGCGGCCACTCTGGGAAGTGCCGGGATCGTGCTCGCGCATAATCATCCCAGCGGCGACGCGCGGCCGAGCGACAGCGATTGCCGGGCGACCCGCCGGCTCGCCACCGCCGCCGAGGCGCTCGATTGCGCCATCCTCGACCATTTGGTGTTTGCCGGCAGCGAGTGCACCAGCCTGAGGCAGCTCGGCTATCTCTAGGCCTTGCACGGCCTGATCTGCTCCGGAGCGGGGCGCGGGCCGGCGGGCTGGAAAGCCATCAGGTAGACATCGCCGCCGCTCAGAAAGTTGAATTTGACCTGCCGCAGGCCAAGCGCGGCAAACTCGCATTTGACCAATGCGGGCGGCATCCCGTGCTGCTTCACCGGGCGGTTCGAATCGACGACGATCACCAGGCCATCGGGCTTCACGCCCTCGCGCATGTGCCACAGGAATGCGTAGGGCGCCTCGACCTCGTGATACATGTGCACGAGGAAGATGCGGTCGAACGAAGCAGCGGGAAGCATTGGATTTTCCGCAGTCCCCAGTTTCACCGCGACATTGTCGAGCCGTTCGCGCTGGATCCGATCGCTGAGCTCGTCGCGGACTTCGGGAACGATGTCTTCCGCCAGCACCCGCCCCCTCGGGCCGACCACGCGGGCGAGCCGCACCGTATAATAGCCCTCCCCCGCCCCCACATCCGCGACCGACATTCCGGCCTTCACGCCGGCCAGTTCCATGACGTCTTCGGCCTCGCCGGCCCGATCTCGCGCATCCTCGGTCGAGAAAGTCGTGCCCACGATCGGCGCGACCTCGCGATGGGCGGTGGGAAAATGCGGCTCGGAGGGCTGAGCGCGGCAGCCCGCAAGGAGGAGGAGGGCCGTGGCTAGATCGGCGCTCCTACTCGACATCCTCAACCTCGACCGTCTCGCCCGTCACCCGCTGCGACAGGGCCGCGGCCATGAAGCGGTCGAGATCGCCGTCGAGGACGTCGCCGGGTGACGTCGACGTGACCCCGGTCCGGAGATCCTTCACCAGCTGGTACGGCTGCAGGACATAGGAACGGATCTGGTGGCCCCAGCCGATATCGGTCTTGGCCGCATTGGCGACATCCGCCTCGGCCTCGCGCTTCTGAAGCTCAGCCTCGTAGAGCCGCGCCTTGAGCTGCTTCATCGCGGACGCACGGTTCTTGTGCTGCGAGCGCTCGTTCTGGCAGGCGACCACGATCCCGGTCGGAATATGGGTGATACGCACCGCGCTGTCGGTCGTGTTGACGTGCTGCCCGCCCGCACCGCTCGCCCGATAGGTGTCGATCCGAAGCTCCGCGTCGTTGATCTGGACGTCGATATCGTCATCCACCTCGGGATAGACCCAGACGCTCGAGAAGCTGGTATGGCGGCGCGCGTTCGCGTCGTACGGGCTGATGCGGACGAGCCGATGCACGCCGCTTTCGACCTTGAGGTTGCCGTAGGCATTTTCGCCTTTGATCAGGATCGTCGCCGACTTGATCCCGGCCTGCTCGCCCGAATGATGATCGATCAGCTCGACCTTGAAGCCCTTGCGCTCGCCCCAGCGCGTATACATGCGCTGGAGCATCTCGGCCCAGTCCTGGCTCTCAGTACCGCCGGCGCCGGCATTGATCTCGACATAGGCATTGTTGGCGTCCGCCTCCCCGGCGAGCAAGGCGGCGACCTTGTCCCGGTCGGCGCGGTCCGCGAGCTCGGCAAGGCTGCGGATGCCGTCCTCGACCAGCTCGCCGTCGCCTTCGCTTTCCGCCATCTCGATAAGCTCGGAAGTATCGGCAAGCTCGCGCTCCAGAGTGCGGGTCGCGCTGATCGCTTCCTCCAGCCGGCGGCGCTCACGCATCACATTTTGCGCCGCCTTGGGGTCGTCCCACAGCGTCGGGTCCTCGACCCGGGCATTGAGCTCGTCGAGGCGCTTGAGCGCGCGATCCCAGTCGAGGAAGCGGCGCAGCAGCGCGGTCGCGGCATTGATCTGGTCGATATGGGCCTGCGCTTCGGCGCGCATGGTCAAACTCTCTTTGAGAACGTGGTCTGCCGTTCCTCTTTAGAACGTGTTTTGGGTTGGCAAGCCAGCCGCGGGCTGGGAAACTGGTGCTGGCCGCGGCGTCGCGGGCGCCGAGGTCGACGGCCGGCCCTGCTGTTTCCGCTGTTCCAGCTGCTCCTGCTGCTGCTTGAGTTGCTCTTGCTGAAATGCGAGCAATGCCTGCTGGCGCTGGGCGCTGTTGTAAGGGTCGCCGATCGCGCTGCGGAAACTGCGGTGCTCCTCCGTCTGCGGCTGGAATGCTTCCCAGATCACCGCTGCCTTGGGGTCGCCGCTCGTCGGGAATACGCCATAGACCGGTTTGCCCGTCGCCCGATCGATGCGGACCCAGCGGATTCCCGCAGGGGCGACGAACGGCACCTTGGGCTGGTTCTTGAGCGCAGTCTGTGCCCATTGCTTCCAGATCGGCGCCGAGATGCGCCCGCCCTGCGCGTAGCCGCCGAGCGAGCGAGGCTGGTCGTAACCCAGATACACGCCCGCGACGATGTCCGGCGTTCCGCCAACGAACCAGACGTTGGTCGGGCCGTTGGTGGTGCCGGTCTTGCCGAACAGCGGGCGATCGAGATCCCGCAGCACGGTCGCGGTACCGCGCTGGATCACGCCCTCCATGATGTGCACCATCTGGAACGCGGCCATCGGGTCGAGCAGCTGGCGCGTGCGGTTGGGCGGCCGCGGCATCGCCTTTCCGTCCCAGTCGGGCGCGTTGCAATTGGCCATGATCGCACAGCGGTTGTCGGTGCGGTAAATGACCTTGCCGTTGCGGTCCTCGACATAGTCGATGGTGGTCGGTTTCACCGAACGCCCCTGGTTAGCGAGGATCGCATAGGCATTGACCAGCCGGAGCACCGTCGTGTCGCCGGCGCCAAGGGCGAACGACAGATAATTCTCATAATCGCCGACTCCGAGCTTGCGCGCGACGTCGGTGATCTTCGGCATGCCGACGGTCGAGGCCGCGCGCACCGTCATCAGGTTGCGCGATTGCTCGACGCCCCAGCGCAGTGTGTGCGGTCCCGCCGAACGGCGGTCGAAATTGACGAAGCATTTCTGGCCTAGGCCCGCCCCCTGCCACACGCAGAAGGGCGCATCGAGCTCGATCGTCGCGGGCGTGAAGCCGTTCATCAGCGCGGTCACATAAACGATCGGCTTGAATGCGGAGCCCGGCTGGCGGAGCGCCTGCGTGGCCCGGTTGTAGCTCGAGCCCACGACGTCGAACCCGCCCTGCATCGCGAGGACCCGCCCGGTCTGCACCTCTTCGGCGAGCATTCCGCCCGAGACTTCTGGAACCGAGCGCAGCGCATAGCTGTTGCCGGCGACCTGCTTGACCAGGATGACCATGCCGGGCGTTAGGTAATCGAACGCCCGTCCGCCGACTCCGCGCTTCGGCATTGCCGCATCAGACGCCGATACCGTCCCGGTGGTGCCGTTCGAAAAGCCGACGGTCGCCTCGCCGTCGGCCTTCGACAGCACCGCCGCCTTGCGCCAGTCGGCATAGCCGGTTCCGACCGGCGTCCGGTCGAGTTCGCCGGCCCAGTCTCCGTCGAGCTTGACGCTGAGGCCGAGGTCGCGCCAGCCGCGCCCGCCGTCGAACCGGGTGAGGCCGTCGCGAAGCGCCTGGGCGGCGGCGTCCTGCATCACCGGATCCATCGAGCTGCGCACCCACAGGCCGCCGCCGTAAAGGCTGTTCGGGCCGTCCTTGGCGTCCTGGCCGAAGCGCTTGATCAACTCGCGCCGCACTTCCTCCATGAAATAGCCGCCCTGCTGGCGGAACTTCTCGTTGCTGCCGTAGCGGATGGTCCCGAGCGGGACGGCCGCCGCCGTCCGCCACTGGTCCTCGGTGATGTAGCCGTTGCGGGACATCTCGCGGAGCACATAATTGCGGCGATCGAGCGCCTTCTGCGTCGCGCGGACCGGATCATAGTTGGACGGGGCCTTGGGCAGGACCGCGAGATAGGCCGCTTCGGGCAGCGTCAGCTCGTTGACGTCCTTGTCGAAATAAGCGCGGGCCGCTGCCTGCACGCCGTAGGCGTTGCGGCCGAGGAAGATGGAATTGAGATAAAGTTCGAGGATCTGCTGCTTGCTAAGCGTGGACTCGAGACGGAAGGCGAGGATCGCCTCGCGCGCCTTGCGGCCGATGTTGTAGCTCGAATCCTTGAGCAGATATTTGGCGACCTGCTGGGTGATGGTCGAGCCGCCCTTGGCCCGCCCGCCACCGGTCACGGTCTTGAACGCGTAATCGCCGACGGCGCCGATGAGTCCGGGAACGTCGATCCCGTGATGCTCGAAAAAGCCCTTGTCCTCCGCAGAGATGAAGGCGTGGACGACCAGCGGCGGATATTCGTCATAGGACAGCTCGACGCGCCGTTCGCGGGCGAATGTCTGGACCGGGATGCCGTCATAACCGCGAACGTTGGTCGGCAGCGGCGGCTGATAGGCCAGCAGACTCTGGGACGACGGGAGCCCGCTCGCAAAATAGATCCACATCGCCGCGATCAGCGCGAACAGAGCGGCGGCGGTCCAGCCGATGCCGCGCACCCATTTGCGTTGCCACCATGGGTCGACGAGCGCGTGGACCCGCTCGTTGAAGGCAACGAGGTCGGGCAGCGGCCACTCGGGGACGTTCAAGCGCTCGAACTTCATTCGGTCGAAGCGTCTAGCCTGTCGGGAGAAGTGCGGAAAGCCGGTTAATGCCGGGCATGCGATGCGACGTCGGCCTCGATCGCCTGCGCCAGCGCAAGGACCATCTTCGCCCGTTCAGCAGGGTCTCGAAGCAGCAATTCGTCGTCGGCGTTGCTGAGATAACCGGCTTCGAACAGCACCGCCGGCGCTTCGGTGCGCCGCAGCACGTGGAAGGCGGCGAAGCGGTGCGGGTTGGGCCGAAGCTCCACGCGGCCCGCGGCCTTGTTGACCAGCCTGGATGCGAGGTCGGCCGAAGCGCTCATCTGCGAGCGCATGGCGAGGTCCGCGAGCATCGTATCGACCGCGCCGCCGGTCGCGCTGCGGCCCGCTTCGCTATTCTCCCGCAAGGCGAGATGGGCGGCTTCGGCATCCGAGGCAACGTCGGACAGCGAATAGACGCTCGCGCCGCGCGCAAGCGGATTGGGCGCACTGTCGACATGGATCGAGACGAACAGTGCGGCATTCAAGCGCCGCGCAACCGCGGCGCGGTCGTCGAGAAGAAGATAGCGATCCTCGTCGCGAGTCATTGCGACGCGGACCCGGCCGCGCTTCACCAACTCGTCGCGGAGCGCCCGCGACAAGATGAGAGCCAAATCCTTCTCCCGCACCTGGCCGGAAACGCTGGTCGCACCGGGATCGCGGCCGCCGTGACCGGCGTCGATCACGACGATCGGACGGCCGCGCGCAAAGGGGGAGGCGTAGATCCTGTCGCTTGCGGGCGGTGGCAGATTGACGGTGAGGCTCGCCTGGGCCGCGGCACCGCTGCTTCGGCCAACGAGCGCGAAGACGATTCCGGCCGCCGCGACGGCTGTCACCGCCACGCCCGCAATCGCCCCGCTCTTACCGACCTCGTTTCGCATGCCCAGCCAAGCCATTGAACCCAAACGCTTGTATCACGTGAATTTGGTTAATGCGAACTTGCCATAGCCACGGAAACGCAGAAATCCTCACATTTTCATTGCCGGAGCGCACCAATCGACGATCGCGCCAGTTGCGGCCCGCAAACCGTGATGCTAACCGCAATCCGATCTCCGGCAGCCGCCGGAGCATTCAGGCCCGGCCGGTGCGATGGCCGCGGCTCCACGAGGTTGACGCTCGAATGACGCTACAGAACGCCCATCGTCCGCTCCTTGAAGGCGCGGCGGGCGCGTTCCCTGCAGGATGCAGGATGGCCCATCGAGCAGAGGCGCTTTCCATTCATCACGCTTTCGCAGGGGCGAAGGCCATCAAGATTGCGCGCCGCAGCGCCACTTCGCTGCCCACGCGCGCCCGGAGAATATTCAATGTCCATGCGCATGCTGATCGATGCGCGCCACCCGGAAGAGACCCGGGTAGCGGTCGTCAAAGGGAACCGGATCGAGGAATTTGACTTCGAATCCGCCGAGCACAAGCAGCTCAAAGGCAATATCTATCTCGCCAAGGTCACCAGGGTAGAACCGTCGCTCCAGGCGGCGTTCGTCGATTATGGCGGCAACCGCCACGGCTTCCTGGCCTTCAGCGAAATCCATCCCGACTACTACCAGATCCCCAAGGCCGACCGCGAAGCCTTGCTCCGCGAGGAAGCCGAGCACGCGGCCGAGGAAGAACGGCTGCGCGCCGTGGAGCTCGACAACGGCAATGGCGACGATGACGAGGATGAGCTCGAGGAGGTCGCCGAAGAGCCCAACGGCGACGAAATCGAGCCGGGTACCGAAGAGGCCGGCACCGGCTCCAACCGCTCGCCGGTCGACGAGTCTGCCGCCGATGAGCTGCGCCAGAAACGCCAGGCGCTCCGTCGCCGCTACAAGATCCAGGACGTGATCCAGCGCCGCCAGGTGCTGCTGGTCCAGGTCGTCAAAGAAGAGCGCGGCAACAAGGGCGCGGCGCTGACCACCTATTTGTCGCTGGCTGGTCGATATTGCGTGCTGATGCCGAATACGACCCACGGCGGCGGCATTTCCCGCAAGATTTCCAACGGGGCCGACCGCAAGCGGCTGAAGTCGATCATGTCCGACCTCAAGCTGCCCACCACCATGGGCCTGATTGTCCGGACCGCGGGCCTGTCGCGCACCAAGGTCGAGATCAAGCGCGATTTCGATTACCTCGCCCGCCTGTGGGACGAGATCCGCGAGCGCACGCTCGGAAGCACCGCGCCGGCCCTGATCTACCGCGACAGCGACCTCATCAAGCGGGCGATCCGCGACCTCTATCACCGCGAGATCGACGAGGTCATCGTCGAAGGCGAGGAAGGTTACAAGGCGGCGCGCGGCTTCATGAAGCTGCTGATGCCGAGCCACGTCCGGCGCGTGAAGCTGCACGACGAGACGACGCCCTTGTTCCAGCGCCAGGGCGTCGAGGACCAGCTTTCCGCCATGTACCAGCCGATCGTCCAGCTGAAGTCGGGCGGCTACCTCGTCATCAATCCGACTGAGGCTTTGGTTTCCATCGACATCAACTCTGGGCGCTCGACGCGCGAGCACAACATCGAGCAGACCGCGTACAACACCAACCTCGAGGCCGCTCAGGAAATCGCGCGACAGCTGCGCCTGCGCGACATGGCGGGCCTGATCGTGATCGACTTCATCGACATGGAGCAATCGAGCCATGTCCGCAAAGTCGAGAAGGCGATGAAGGACGCGCTCAAGAACGACCGCGCGCGCATCCAGGTCGGCCGCATTTCGAGCTTCGGGCTGATGGAGATGAGCCGGCAGCGGCTGCGCACCGGCGTGCTCGAGGCCTCGACCAAGCCGTGCCCGCATTGCGAAGGCACCGGGCTGATGCGCACCGCTGCCTCGGCGGGCCTGTCGGCGCTGCGCATCCTCGAGGATGAGGCTGCGCGCGGTCGCGGCGAGCGCATTTGTCTCCGCGCCGGCAAGGAAGCGGCGGTCTACGTTCTCAACAAAAAGCGCAGCGAGCTTGCCGATATCGAGCAGCGGTACGGCGTGATGATCGAGATTCTCATCGACGAGAGCTTCGAGGGCGCCCGCATGACGGTCGACAGCTCGGGGCCGCGGCCGGTAGCAGCACCCCGTGCTCCGGCGGCCATGATCGAGGAAGAAGAGCCGGAAGAAGAGATCGTCGAGACGGACGAGGCCGAGGAGGATGAAGAGGGCGAGGCTGAAGACCGCGAGGGTGCGGATGAGGAACGGCCGGGCCGTCGCCGGCGGCGTCGCCGCCGTGGCGGCAGGGGCCGTGCCCGCCGCGAGGGCGGTGAAGCGATAGAGGGCGAGGAAGCCGTCGCAATCGAAGCGCCCGAAGAGCCGGCCGCCGATCAGGTTGAAGCGGCGGAGGCGGCGCCGGAGGAAGTGCGTGAAGGCGGACGGCGTCGCCGGCGCAGGCGCGGCCGCAGTGGCGCTTCGGGCGATACGACTGTCGAACCCGACAGCTCGCCGATGGTCGAGCGGCCGATCGACGAGGAGCCGCCGATCGCCGAGACCGAGGCGGACGAGGAGGCCAAGCCGGCGCCCAAGCGGCCCCGCCGCAGGAAGGCCGCGGCGGATGTTGCGGTGCCCGAGCCGGCGCCTGCCGAGGCGCCGCCCGCGGAAACCGCCGAAGATGCAGCGGCAACCGCGAAGCCGGCGCGCAAGCGCCGCTCGAGGAAGGCCGATGCCGCGGAGACGGAGCCGGCACCCTCAACCGAGCCGGTCCCGGTACCGGCGGCGAACAACGACACGGCCGAGGATGCCGATGGCGAGCCGCGCCGTTCCGGCTGGTGGCAGCGCACCTTCGGCTAGCGCCGGCCCCGCGCTTTTCATCGCGCGTTCAGGCCTGGAGATGGTAAGCGGGCGCGCGATGAACTCGGCGTTCGCCCGCTCCACACGCCTGCTGATGCTGGCGCTGATCCTGTCGATGTCGGCCGCGCGGCCGGCTTTCGCCCAAGACAGCAGCGAAGACGCGGGCCCATCGGTCCTCCGCGACAGCGAGACGGAGCTGCTGTTCAAGGATGTTTCGCGGCCGTTGATTCTGGCCGCCAAGCTCGATCCCAACAGCGTCAATGTCGTTCTGTTGAACGACCCCGAGATCAACGCGTTCGTGGCCACCGGCCAGACGGTCTACATCCAGTCGGGATTGATCCAGGCTGCCGATGACGTGAACGAGCTCCAGGGCGTCATCGCTCACGAGCTTGGTCACGTGGCGGGTGGCCATTCCATCCGACTTCAGGAGGGCGCGAAAGAGGCCACCGGCATTACGCTCGCGACTATGGTGCTTGGCGCGCTCGCCATTGCCGCCGGCGCCGGCGATGCGGCGATGGGCATCATGATGGCCGGACAGCAGGCGGCCA
This sequence comes from Sphingomonas sp., assembly GCA_025935515.1. GTDB lineage: Bacteria > Pseudomonadota > Alphaproteobacteria > Sphingomonadales > Sphingomonadaceae > Sphingomicrobium. The sequence continues at coordinate 16,265 of JAICVC010000005.1, read as the reverse complement.
TCGGCAAGTTCCTCGCATTCACCCGCACGCAGGAAGCGAGCGCCGACGCCTTCGCGGTCAAGACGCTGCATACCGCAGGGATCAGCGGCAAGGGCATGCTCGATTTCTTCGGCAAGCTGCAGAACCAGGAGTATCGCCTCGCGATCTACTCCAAGGACAGTTACGACCGCACCCACCCGCTCTCTTCGGAGCGTATCCAGGCGCTCGAACAGGGCTTCAGGAACGATCCGGCGTGGGCCAGGCCGGTCGATCCGGCCCTCGAAGCGCGGTTCGAGCGGGTCAAGGCCAAGCTCTACGGCTTCGTCGATCCCAAGCAAGCAGTGATCAAATACCCGGAAAGCGACCAGAGCATCCCAGTTCATTATGCGCGCGCCTACGCCTATCACATGGGCGGTTACCCGGATAAGGCGAACGCGGAAGCCGACGCCTTGCTTGCCCGGGATCCGCACGACCCCTTCTTCCTCGAACTCAAAGGCCAGATTCTCCTCGAAGGCGGCAAACCGAGGGAAGCGATCGCACCGCTGCGCGAAGCCGTCCAGCGCTCCGGCAAGATGCCGCTGATCGCGGCGATGCTCGGCCATGCGCTGGTCGCCACCGAGGACCCGAAGAATTACGCCGAGGCCAAGGCCGTGCTGAAAGAAGCGGTCAACCGCGACAATGAGGATCCGTTCGCCTGGTACCAGCTTGGAATCATCTACGACCAGGAGGGAGATAGCGGCCGCGCGGCGTTGGCCACCGCCGAGCGCAGCAATCTCCAAAACAATCCAAAGCTTGCTTATGCGAGCGCGCAGATAGCGATGAAGGGCATTCCGGCGGGATCGCCCGATTATCTGCGTGCCCAGGATATCGCGATGGTGTCGCGTGCCGAGCTGGCTAAGAAGGACAAAAGATACCGCGATCAGAGAGACCTGACACAGTGAACGAGATGGAGGCGCCGCCGCGGCGGCCGGGGGGCTTCGGCGCAGCGCTTGCGGGAGGGATCGTCGGTTCCGCCCTTACCGCAGTCCTGCTGTTCTTCGCGACGCCGGCCCTGCTCAGCAGCAAGATCGTCCGACAGGGGCTGCTCGCCGACCCGCAAATCCTGAACGAGGGGGTGCAGGCGCTGCGCGACGCGCAATACGCTCCGGTGCTGACCGATAACCGCGCAGCGATCGAAACTCCGTTCGCAAGCTCGTGGAAGGGCGCGGAGAAGCCCGAGGTCACCCTGGTCGAATTCTTCGATTACGCCTGCCCCTACTGCAAGGCGAGCAACCCCGCCGTCGATCGCCTTCTCCAGGAGGACAAGGGACTGCGCGTCGTCTACCGCGAGCTGCCGATCCTCGGCCCCGATAGCGTCACCGCGGCAAGGCTTTCGCTTCAGGCCTCCAAGCTCGGGCGATTTGCCCAGTTCCACGACGCTTTGTGGGAAGCCGGCCGACCCGCGGCCGACACGATCGCGACAGCGGCCCAGAGCGCCGGAATCGCGCCGGCGCCGCCCGAGGACGCGGCGATCGAGGCGGAGCTCGCGCGCAACCAGAAGCTCGCGGGCGAGCTTGGCGCGACTGGAACGCCATTGTTCGTGGTCGGCGACCGGGTGATGAACGGCGCCGTCGGCTATGACGCTCTCAAGGATGCAATCGCGGAGGCGCGAAAGCGCGGCTAGCGGTTAGAGCAAGGTCGCGAAGAACGACAGCGTCGCGGCCGCCATCACGCCGGTCGCTCCCCAGCCAAAGACAAGCAGCGCGGGCTCGGCCGTGAACTGCCCCATCACCTTGCGGCGGCTGGCAATGATCATCATCGCGGCCATCAAGGGAACCGCGGCAATGCCGTTGAGCACGGCGCTCCAGAACAAGGCCTTGATCGGATTGATGTTCAGCCAGTCCAGCGCGACCCCGCCGACACTGGCCATCACGATGATCGAATAAAAGCGCTTTGCCCGCCGCGGGTCATATTCGAGACCGCGCGGCCAGTTGCGGGTTTCGCTCACGGCGAAGGCTGCCGAACCGGCGAGCACCGGGACTGCCAGCAAGCCCGTGCCGATGATGCCGAGCGCGAACAGGGCGAAAGCGAAGGATCCGGCGAGCGGCCGCAGCGCCTCGGCCGCCTGGGCCGCGGTGTCGATCTGGGTCACCCCCTGCTGGTGAAGTGTGGCCGCGGTTGCGACGATGATCGCCAGCGCGACCAGATTGGAAAAAGCCATCCCCACGAGGGTATCGATGCGAATCCGGCGCAGCTTAGCCCTGGCGGCGGGCTTCGGGATATCCTTCAGCCGTTTCTCCTTTGGATCGTCGGCGACTTCCTCGGCTTCCTGCGAGCTCTGCCAGAAGAACAGATACGGGCTGATCGTCGTGCCAAGGAGGGCGACGATGGTCACGATCGCGGCCTTCCCGAGATCGCCCGGCCAGATCATGCCGAGGAACGCCGCGGTCCAGTCGATTCGGACCAGCAGCAGGACCCCGACATAAGCGAACAGGCTGAGCGTCAGCCATTTCAGGATGCGCGCATAGCGATGGTACGGGATCAACAATTGCAGGCCGACGCTGATCAGTGCGAACAGGACCACCAGCACGTGCGTCCGACCGCCGATGACGAGGTCTGCCGCAGCCGCCATCGCCGCCAGATCAGCGCCGATGTTGATGATGTTCGCGCCGACGAGGATCGCGACGAGGGCAATGACCACCCCCTGTGGGAAATTGCATGCGAGGTTCTTCGCCAGCCCGTCGCCGGTGACCCGGCCGATGTGCGCGCTGACGAGCTGGACCGCGCACATCAGCGGATAGGTGAGGACCATGGTCCACAGCAGGCCGTAGCCGAACTGCGCGCCGGCCTGCGAATAAGTGGCGATGCCGCTTGGATCGTCGTCGGCAGCGCCGGTGACGAGGCCCGGACCGAGGTCGTCGAGGGCCTCGGTCAGCGAGCTCTTCAGCCCGCCCGCGATTCCTCCCCGCTTCGGTGGCTTAGTTACCGCCATCCGCCGCGCCCTTGAAACCTTGCGCGACCACGTACCATTCGCTGGAATCCTTGCGGCTCGCCGGCGGCTTCGCGTGCTTCACGGTGGCGAAATTGCGCTTGAGCTCTGCGACCAGCGCATGATCCGCCCCGCCGGCGAGCACCTTCGCCACATACGCGCCGCCCGGGCGCAACACGTCGCGCGCGAACTGGAGCCCCGCCTCAACCAGCGCCATCGTGCGCAGATGGTCGGTCTGCTGGTGGCCGACGGTATTGGCGGCCATGTCGGACAGGACCAGGTCGGCCGGGCCGCGCAGGGCTTGCTTGAGCTGCTCGGGTGCCGAGTCATCCATGAAGTCCATCTGCAGGATGGTGACGCCCTCGATCGGGTCGGTCGGCAGCAGGTCGATTCCGGCGATTCCTGCCTGCGGCGCCTTGCGCCGGACGACCTGGCTCCAGCCGCCGGGTGCGATGCCGAGATCGACCACCGCCTTCACGCCCTTGAGGAGCCCGAAGCGCTCGTCGAGCTCGAGCAGTTTGTACGCCGCGCGGCTGCGATAATTCTCCGCCTTGGCGCGCCGGACATACGGATCGTTCAGTTGCCGCTCGAGCCAGCGCGTCGACGAGATTTTGCGGCCTTTTGCGGTCTTGAGCCGCTTCACAATTGCCAGCCGTCGCGCGCCATCAGGGAGCGAAGGATGCCCTCGCGAATGCCGCGGTCGGCGATGCCCAGGTTCCTGGCCGGCCAGATCTCGATGATCGCCTCGAGGATTGCGCAGCCGGCGACGACGAGGTCCGCCCGCTCGTTGCCGATGCAGGGCAGCGAGGAGCGCTCGTCATAATCCATCCCGGCGATCATGCCGCTGATTTTCCGCATCGCCTCAATCGGGACGTGCAGGCCATCGACCGCCCGGCGGTCGTAGGACGGAAGCGCGAGATGCACGCTGGCGAGCGTGGTCACCGTTCCGCTGGTGCCGAGCAGGCGAATGCCTTCGCGGCCTTCGGGCAACATGGTCGCGAAATTGGCGAAGGCACGCCGAGCGCGTTCGCGCATCCGTTTATACGCCTTGACCCGGTCCGGACCCTCGAGCGCCTCCTTGCCTTCGCTTTCGGTCAGCGAGACGACGCCCCACGGCGCGCTCCACCAGGCGCGGATCTGCGGCGTTCCGCGCTCCTGATCGATCAGCACGAGCTCGGTCGAGCCGCCGCCGATGTCGAAGATCAACGCTGGTCCATCGCCCGGCTCGAGCAGCTTGTGGCAACCGAGGACTGCCAGCCGCGCCTCCTCCGCCGGTTCTATGATGTCGAGAAGGATGCCGGTTTCCGTGCGGACACGGTCGGCGAACTCCTCGCCGTTCTTGGCCCGGCGGCAGGCCTCGGTGGCGACCGAGCGGGAGAGCGAAACGTTCCGGCGCCTGAGCTTCTCGGCGCAGACGCCGAGCGCGCCGACCGCGCGGTCCATGGCGTCCGCTGACAGTTCGCCGGTGTGCGACAGCCCCTCGCCGAGTCGAACGATGCGCGAGAAGGCGTCGATGACGGTGAACCCGCCGTCGGTTGGCCGAGCGATCAGGAGCCGGCAATTGTTGGTGCCGAGGTCGATCGCTCCATATGTATGGCGATATGGTCCTCGCCCTGGCGAGAAGCCCTGGTCCGACGGCCTTCCCTGCGGCTTGTAGCCGTGCTGCAGGGCCGGCGCACTGGCGACACCCTGCGCCATTAAACGCCCGTTTCTGTCCTTCACCGCCCAAAAGGAGCGGCTGACTTGGGGCGGTTTTAATCACAAATCGATGGGTTTGGGCAAGTCCGGGTGGCAGCGTTGACAGGTTCCGGCACGGTTTCTATCCCGCCGTCCTCCCAGGCTGCCCCGTCGTCTAATGGTAAGACTACGGACTCTGACTCCGTCAATCGTGGTTCGAATCCACGCGGGGCATCCATCCCGGCCCGGGCGCATTGAGCCTCTCGATGGCTGGTACCGTCATGACCCAAACCCTTCACTTCGTCGTCGATCCCAGGCCTGACGGCGACGGTTTCATCATCGACGTGAAGGCGGCCGGGCAGTGTCGCAGCTACGCCGTCCCGACCGCGACGCAGCAGGATTTCTCGTCCTTCTTCCTCGAGCTGTCGAACGACTTCGGAACCCGCGTTCCCCACGTCTTCGCGGATGCACTCCAGCATCCCGCTGCGTCGATGCACTGGCGGCCGCTGTTGACCGAAAACGTCCATCCGCAAATCCTGGTCGGCTACGGCGACCCGGCCGTGCTCAAGACCAACGATGGCTGGTGGCTGGTCGCGACCTCCAACGACGCCCCCGACGCCTTCCCGATCCTCCATTCGTCAGATCTCGAGCATTGGGAACCGAGAAGCTTCGTCTTCCCCTGCGGGCAGGAGCCGGCATGGGCCGCCAGGGGCCGCAACATCGCCGATTACTGGGCCCCCGAAATGGGGAAAGCAGGCGGCGAATATTGGACGGTCTTCACCGCGCGGCAGGCCGATAAGGCGCTGGCCATCGGCCTTGCGCGCGCCCCCTCCCCAACCGGTCCGTGGACCGACAACGGCGCGCCGCTCATCACTGGAAAGCCGGTCGACACCACCCGCCTCGGCTATGACGCAAGCCACCCGCCGATGAGCGGCGGGGTCATCGATTCCCACCTGTTCATCGACCGAGACGGCGGCAAATATCTGTTCTGGAAGGACGACACCAACAGCATCTGGCCGCGGCCGCTGGCGATGCTGCTGCGCGGGCAGCCCGACCTTGTCGGCAAGCTGTTCGCCAGCGAAGCCGACCGCCGCACCGCCGCGTTCGCCGCTGCGATCGTCCCCTGGGCCAACCTCCAGCGGCCGATGGTCCGCTTCTTCCTCATGCATCCGCTGATCGAAGCCGCGCTCGCCAATTGGGGGCAGGTTCGCGAAGCGCTGGTCGAGTTCGGGCTCGCGCCCGCAATCCTCGAAGCGATGACCACCCCGATCCGCGCCCAGCGGATCGCCGACGACGGCCGTTCTCTGCTCGGCGAGGACGCAATCGTGCTCGCCAACGATCTCGATTGGGAAGGTCATTTGATCGAAGGGCCGTTCGTGACGCGCCAGGAAGGCCGCTACTGGCTGTTTTATGCCGGCAACGATTTCTCGACGCCCTCCTACGGGATCGGGGCCGCGGTCGCCGATCATCCGCTGGGTCCGTACACCAAGCAGGGCGAGCCGCTGCTCAGGTCGACCGGCGAATGGCTTGCGCCAGGCCATGCCTCGGTCGCGCCGGGCGTGGACGGCCGACCGCAGCTGTTCTTCCACGCCTTCCACCCAGGGACTGGCGGCTACAACGCCTTCCGCGCGCTGCTGACGGTCGGGCTGCGCTTCGGCCCAACGCTGGTCGAGCTGGTCGAGATCGCCTAGCCGCCCTTGCGCACCGCCCCTCCGCCGCCGATCGAGCTCGCGACAACCGGGTTGCCCCAATAGACGATTTCGCCGCCGCCATGGACTGCAGCGCCGAGAGTTCGGTTTGAGCGCACCAGGATTTGCCCGCCCCCGTTCACGGCGGCTCCGACCGCCGCGGCATCGATCGACCGGGCGTCGATTTTGCCCCCGCCGTTGACGGCCACGCCGATCTCCCTCTGCGGTGCAAAACCTTGCTCCGTCGTCATCAGCCCGCCGCCATTGACGCCGAGGCCCATGATGCTCGGAGTCTCGATGCGGATGCGGAGATGGTAATCGGCCGGGCATCGCTCATTGCAGGCGTCGATTTCCAGCTTGCCTTCGCGGTCGACCCGGACACGCGTGAATTGCGTCGCGCCTTCAACAATCGTGACCCGCTGCACGGAGGCCGGGATGACCGTCACGATTCCGCCGCCGTGAAGCTCGATGGCGCGGAATGCAGGCACGGGCACCTGCTCCACCGCTAGCGCTGGCGCGGACGCCGCTAGTGCCGCGACGAACAAGGGAAGAATGGAACGCATGGCATGGGCCTTTCCTGAAACTAGTGCTACATATGTAGCGCGACAAATGTAGCGCGTCCAGCCTCCTTGTGCGGCCGCGGCTTCGAGCGCATTCCGCTCCGATGGATAAGCCGCTCACCATCATTGGCAGCTACGTCAGCCCCTACGTCCGCAAGGTGCTGGCGTGCATGAACCTCAAGGGCCTCGACTACGAGGTCGACCCGATCACGCCTTTCTTCGGCAATGACGAATTCCGGCGCTTAAGTCCGCTGTGCCGGATCCCGGTGCTGATCGACGGCAGCTTCTCGGTCAGCGACTCTTCGGTCATCTGCGCCTATCTCGACGAGGCCTACCCGGGCCGGGCGCTGTTTCCCGCGAACGCGAAGGACGGCGCCCGCGCGCGCTGGTTGGAAGAATTCGCCGACACGCGGCTCGGCGACCTCTTCATCTGGAATCTGTTCTACCAGAAGGTCGTTCACCCGCTGGTCTGGGGGGAGCCGGGCGATCAGGCGCGGATCGACAAGGCGCTGAACGAGGATATCCCGGCAGCCCTCGACTATCTGGAGGGGGAGCTTCCGGCCGATGGTTTCCTGTTCGGCGAAATCGGCGTCGCGGACATCTCGATCGCGAGCTTCTTCCGCAATGGCTCCTACGCGGGCTTCAACGTCGATGCGGCGCGCTGGCCGCGGACGGCAGCATTCGTCGAACGCACCCTCGCCCATCCGTGCATTGCCGCGCTGCTTCCGCTGGAGGACGTCCAGCGCAACGCCGACATCAAAGGCCGGCGCCAGGCGTTGCTCGATGCCGGCGCGCTGCTCACCGCCGAAACGCTCGGCGTGCGCGAACCGCGCAAGGGGATGATGCGGCTTTAGGCAGTCCTAGTGATGGTGGCTCGAGATCCAATGCTCGAGCCGGGTCCTGAACGACTTTTTCGACGGAATGAAGCCCGGCTCCGGGGCTACGCTCGAATCAAGCGGCTCGTAGAGCGTCAAATTGTCGGGCATCTTCGGACGGTGGGTCTCGCGGCCGCGCAGCAGGTCCTCGGCCGCGGCCAGCGAGCGGTGCACGTCCTCGGCGGTGAAAGGCTTCATCAGGCAGCCGAGCGCGAGGTCGGGCATCGGGAAGCGCGGCGCCTTGCCGCTGACGAACAGGCACGGCACGCCAAGGTCGTTCAGCCGCACCGCGACCGAAAAGCCGGTCGAGCCATGCGCCAGGTGAAGGTCGAGCAGGACGAGGTCGGGCTGAAATTGCTCGGTCGCCGCGATCGCGCCGTCGGCATCCTCGGCCATCGCCACGACGCGATAGCGCGGATTGTCCTCCACCAGATATTTGAGCGTCACCGCCAGTTGGCTGTCGTCCTCGACAATGAGGATATTGAGCACTCGAACGTCTCCCCGCTACGCCCGCATTTTCTCCGGAAAAATCCGTGACTTGATGCTCGCTTGGAATTGTCGCGATGCGAATCCCCCGTGAACAAGGTTATCGCCGAGGCGAGGAGCCCCCGCGCCGAAACGAAGATGGCGCCCCGGACTTTCGCCCGGGACGCCTTCACCCCTCCGAAAATAGCTTGCTCAGGCGCGGTAGAAGATGTGCGCTCCGATCCGCTCCACCATGTTGAGGCGGCGGCCCCACGACGGCGCCACATAATTGGCGTGGTACCACAGGACGTCGGGCTCGAGACTCGGCACGACGTTGGCGATCGCCAGCCGCGCGACACCCTGCGCCCGGGCCCAGGCCGCCGAGCCGGTGTCGACCGCCGGGTACTGGCCGGTACGCGGATTGACGAACGAGAACTGCCACGGCTGCTTCACGACGCTGCACCAGTCGGGCGGATATTTGCCCGAGCCGGCGCGGTTCATGACCACCCGGGCCACCGCGAGCTGACCTTCGACGCTCTCGCCGCGGGCTTCGAAATAGACCGCGGTGGCGAGGCAGTTGGCCTGCTCGTCGAGCGGCGCGCCGGCGCTGAACTTGTCGACCAGCGCATAGAGCGGCCAGCCGGCCTTGTAGAGCCACGCCGCTTCGGTCGCGACCGTCGGGGCCAGCTTGACCGTCACCGACTGCGCGGGCTGCGCCTGCTCGACGGTGCCGAGGCTGGTCGCAACCGCGGTCGTCGACGCCACCGCCCGGTGGACGAGCGACGCCGTCTGCGTGTCCTGCGCGGCGGCGCTGGAGCCGACCGCAAGCATGAATAGACCAATGACCGCGGCCGCAGCACGGCCGCCGAGAAGCTTTACCACTATTGATGTTGCCCTTGTGTTGGCGGGTGGATGCCCGCTGGAGGCGCCTTCATCAGCGCTCTGTACGCTCCAGCGGGGATCGCCCCGTCTTGCGAGCCCCGCGTCTTAGTCGCTTGGGGCTCACCGCTCTCAATTGCTGAAACCCAGATATGTTAACTTTCGAGCGAGTCCAATGCCGCGGCGGTGAGTTGTGCGACTCGCGGGATAGAATTCGGAACCCTTTCGATTCATTCAGTTTTCTCGACTTATCCACAGCTCCGGCGAACCGTTTATCGACGGTTTAACTCGGCTCACCGGCGCGCTAACGGAAAGCGTTTCGAAAGGAGACAACCGCGTGGCCCACTGGCTGATGAAATCGGAGCCCGAAAGCTACGGCTGGCAGGATCTGGTCCGCGACGGCGGCACCGAATGGGATGGCGTGCGCAACAACGCCGCGCGGCTCCACCTCAAGGCGATGAAGGCGGGCGACGAGGCCTTCTTCTACCACAGCATGTCCGACAAGGCGGTGGTCGGCATCATGCGCATCACGCGCGAGGCCGGGCCCGACCCGAAGGACGGCGACTGGGTGTCGGTGCGGGTCGAGCCGGTGCGCGCGCTCACCCGGCCGGTGACCCTCGCCGAGATCAAGGCCGAGCCGAAACTCGCGCAGATGGAGCTGATCCGCCAGTCGCGGCTGTCGGTGGCGCCGGTACGCGAGGATGAGTGGCGCAAGGTGCTGGAGATGTCGGGCGAGAAGGGCTGACGGGCGCCGAATCCAACAAAGTTGACGAAGTTGACGCCAGTATCGCGAACACGGATGCCGGGGAATTCCGGCGGAAGTTGGCAAAGTTGGCAGTGCCACGCGCGCGCATGCGCGAGGGGGTGGAGGCGAAAGTTCACAAACGCACCAGCTCCTACGCGCGCGGGCGCGCGAGGGATCGCATTGGAAGGTAGATGTGGGGCGCCAGGACTCGGTTGGGGTTGCCGCTTCGACAAGCTTAGTGCGGACATCCACCAGTCTATGACTGAAATGGGGTGCTGTAGGAAAATGGTTTGTTTGCGTCTTTAACAACGGCTCTGTTGCCACTATGTTCTCTCCGTTAGGAGTAGGATAAATGGTCGCTGAAGCCGAATTTGCCTTCCCTGAAAATGATGTAAGAGCGGCACTGCAAGAGTGCTGGGAGTTGGCCACCGCCGAGGGTAAGCCGGCGGCGCCGACGGCCGATAAACTTGGCTCGATCATGGATGCAACGGTTGAGATCGACTCACACGGTGTCGCGCGATGCTTTGTCTCTATTCAAGAGCGAACTGGTATCGACATCCCTGAAACGGAAGCCAAGGATACTGGCTACGAAAGTCTCGATGATTTGTTGGCGAATCTTGTGCCGCTGGCAAAAAAATATTTCGAGAAACAGAAGGATGAGATCATCAAGCAGAAGCGAGACGATGCCGATAGCGGCGCTCGATGATCGCAAATCTGTAACCGCAGGTTGGGTCCAAGCCGCTTCGTTCCTCAAACAGCAGCCTGGTCGCAAATGCTATAATCTGGCGTACGTGATGACGCAGCCAGACTTGAAGACACACGAAGACGCTGCGGTCATTGTCGCGCTTGACGAATTCGCCCGATCTGCGGGCGAGCATCCGGTACATACCGTCGCTAACACGATTTTTCCTTCTTCGTGTTAGCGCGTGGGGGGCGCCGAAGGGATTTACGAGCATTATCCGCGAGACATTTATCCCAGAGTAAAGAAGGCTTGGGGCACCTACGCGGAACGAATGCTGCGGCGCAAAGACATCAATGGAAAGGTGCTTCTCGATCGCGAAGGGCAGCCAGTAAATCCGCTTAAGTCTCTAGTCTGTAAACTGAGGCGGCGAATCGAAGTATCGCACGGCAGTAAGACGCACTACGAATTACCGGTTTCAGATGAGGTCTTTGAGATTTCAACCTACGACCCCGTCCGGGACGCGAAGTATCCGCGGGGAGGCCCTTGCCTCAGTCACCTGTCCTTCAAACTGGACCCGTCCAATCATGTTCGGCTGACGGCTTTTTATCGATCCCATTTCTATCTTGAACGGGCCCTCGGGAATTTGGTGGGGCTGGCGCAATTGCAGAATTTTGTTGCGCAAGAGGCAGGTGGCGGAGTGGGGTCCTTAACGCTGATTGCATCCGAAGCACGGCTCGAATCCAGCCTCGGCAGCAAGAAGGCCGCAGCCGTGACGGAATTTCTGGCTAAGATAGGCATCTAGTTTCATCGGCTTGGCTATCGGACAGCTATCGACTCTTCGCGTGACCCGCTAGCAAATCAGTATGACCGGCCGCCCGATTCCCACGAAGGTGTATGACACGTATTGGCACTTCGCTGCCGAACGAATGTCCATTTATTACAAGCGTTTGGTCGATCAGATCGGTCCATGGACACAGGACCCGATCCTCCGCAGCTATCGGTTCACCAACGCATATCGGGCAGCAGATCGGGTGAGCCAGTATCTTATCCGGGAGGTGCAGTACCGCGAGGATCGCTCTCCAGCGCCGGTCGAGGTCTTCTTCCGCACTATCCTCTTCAAGCTTTTCAACAAGATCGAAACTTGGGAGCTGATCGAGCACTCGCTCGGCGCAGTGAGTTATCAAGCCACCGATCTCGATTCCATTTCGCGCATCCTACATGAAGCCACCAGACATGGTGCCCGGATATACAATGCTGCGTACATCATGCCGTCGCCAGCGTTTGGATTTGAGCGAAAGCACGACAACCACCTCGCCCTTCTCGCCAGGATGGTCGAGGACAATCTACCGACGAGGTTGGCGCGCACGCGTAGCCTTGAAGAAGTTTATCGGCTCATCCTTACGTACCGGGGGCTCGGTCCGTTCTTGGCTTTCCAGTACGCAATCGATCTAAACTATTCAGCGTTAATGGATTTCAGCGAAACAGACTTCGTCGTCGCGGGCCCTGGTGCCCTTGATGGAATCTCCAAGTGTTTTGCTGATGTTGGCGGCCTGAGCGCAGAAGACATCATCTTCTTAATGGCAGAGCGACAAACCGAAGAATTTCGGCGGCTCGGACTTCGGTTCGATGGCCTTTTTGGGCGAGCCCTGCAGCCGATAGATTGTCAAAACCTTTTCTGTGAGATTTCAAAATACGCCCGTGTTGCTCATCCGGACATATCCGGTGTCTCCGGCAGGACGCGCATCAAACAACAGTTCAAAGCGCGCAAAGCGGCGTACGAAAACCCGTTTTTCCCCCCCAAATGGGGGCTGAAGGCGGTCCCGGAAGCGAGCACTCGTCATTCGCATCTGAGGCAGTGCTCGTTCCTTTAGGTCAAGCAGCACACGCAAATGTGCGGTTCACTTGCGGCCGAAACGATAGGGACTTCGTCCCAAGATCCACGGTGATGGTCCCCTGCCCATGCAGACGAAGCTGATGGAAAAGCGCGTAACCCTCCAAGATCGCGTCTTCCCACTCCCAGTATCGGTTCTGCTCAACTTCAAGACCTGCAACGAGTTGATGAATCAGCTTCAAGAATCTGAATGTAATTTCCTCTCGAGAGGCGAAGAGTCGAAGCGGGCTCGACGTATCCTGCGGGCGCATCAGTCGGGCTATGCGCTCGCCTTCTGAGTGCACGACCTTCACGACCGCTTCTTCGACGATCTTTGCTCGAGCACCATCTTCGATTTCATCAACTTTAGAGTCGGTCTTACGCTTGCGGCCCATCAAGGATCGTAGCACCGGCGACCACCCCAGCTTTGCCGCGTTCGCCAAGTGCATGATGTCGTGGAAGCGGTAACCGTCCTCATCATATGCGTTATCCGTGAGATCGTCGCCAAGTTGCTTTCCGCCAATGTACATCCGCGACCGACCTTTCTCAGTCGTCACGAAAGTCACCTCAAAACGCCGCGGAATTTGTTCGGAAGCTGGGAAAGCCGCATCGTGCAGAGGCGTCGGGCTATCCCTATTTTGTCGGTAAGAAACCTTTTCGATATTCTTTTGCGCGATTTCGCTGAGCGACAGCCCATAAGTCTTGGCCAGTGCCGAAATATGCCACGCCATCTCTCCCAAGACGTCGTTCATTGGGCGATTTGGCAAAGCCTGGTTCAACTCCAGTTCGATCTCAGGGAGCTTCCTCCGAAATAGCTCCGCCGCGAGCTGCCAAATGACCGCAATGCAAACCTCGGTAAGTATCCTCTTTTCCGTTCGGGCCGTGAGGAATGCGAGGTTCTGATAATCCTCGAAAACCATGTTTCGGGTGAGTTTGGGAAAATGCTCAGCCCGCTTAAGGAAAGCCTCCCATTTCTGATGATCTAGCACGCCTCGGATTCTTTGCGCCCGTGCATCGGGAGCACTGATCTCTCGCCTTAGATTCGCGATATCATGCGCGAAAATGTTTATCGTCTTTTCTGGATTTGCGATGCGGGCGAGCGAAAAGCAGTACCACATGACATCGCCAAGTTCTTCAACGATCTCTTCGTTCGGATGGTCCCAAGCCTCTTTGCCAGCTTCGCTCAAGAGCCGCTTTTTTAGCGCAGCGATGAGCGAGCCGATCTCCGCGGACAGTCCGAAGAGCGCGACGTCGAGCTGCTCATCGTGAGGTAGTTCGACAGACTGGTCGCTCTCTCGAACGAAGCGATCGTATTCAGATACGAGCATTAGCGGTCCAACTCTCACTCGACGCCCTTGCTATACGAACATGGCAGCGGGCAGAAGTGGTGTGTTGCGCCGTATATGGGGAGCAAAATGGTTTTTGCTAAGCGTGGATACTGGAGTGGTGAAACCCTCCAGAAAAGACTGCCGACTCTCATCACACCGCCCGGAGCGTTCGACCCAAACCGCATCGATTGCGCATCTTACAGGCTGTCCATTGGCACAGAGATCTATGTCAGCCCCACTGTCGACGCGACCGATCCTCAATCGGTTACAGTGCAGGTCTTAGAATCAGGCGCAGCGTTCACCATTCCTGCCGGCCAGTTTGCTCTCTTAATGACGCACGAGATTGTTGAGGTTCCAGACGACGCCATCGCGTTCATCTCAATTCGGGCCAAGACAAAGTTCAAAGGTCTGGTAAATGTTTCAGGATTCCATGTGGACCCAGGATATATGGGTCAGCTTACATTCGCCGTTTTCAACGCTGCTCCTCGTGAAATTCATTTGAGACAAGGGCAAGATATATTTGTATTGTGGTACGCGTACTTGGATCAGAAGACGAAGTCGATCAAACGCGAGCACGCTCGCCTAGGTCTCAACATCGAACTAGTGCAGGGAATTTCGGGTGAGCTGGAGTCATTTGCGAGTCTCGGTCACAAACTAAAGGACGTAAAGACCGCCCTCGACAAAACCGAAAGGGTTCTGAGCGAGAGAATCCATTCGGTTGAACGGGAGCAAACGTACTACCGTCTCGTCGCTGCTCTTGTGCTCGCAGTCTTAATCGCAGTGGTCGGCAATTGGATCAAAGGCGAAATTGACCAGCGATCCCGGATAACGCCAGACAAGTCGATGCAACTAAGGTAGCTAAGCCGCCTCAGCCCTACGGCTTTGCCGCTTCCGCTCATGCGGATCCAGAAACCGCTTCCGTATCCGCACCGCCTGGGGCGTCACCGCGCCGAGCTCGTCGTCCGGGATGTAGGCGATCGCCTGCTCGAGGCTCATGCGGCGCGGCGGGGTCAGGCGGATGCCTTCGTCCTTGGGGCCGGACGCGCGGAAGTTGGTCAGCTGCTTGGACTTCAAGGGGTTGACCTCGAGGTCCTGGGTCTTGGCGTTCTCGCCGATGACCATGCCCTCGTAGAGCATCTCGCCGGGCGACACGAACAGCACGCCGCGATCCTCCAGCGCGCTCAGCGCGTAGGCGACCGCCGGGCCCTGCTCCATCGAGATCAGCACGCCGTTCTGGCGGCCGGCGATCGGGCCCTTGTAGGGGCCGTAGCGCTCGAACAGGCGGTTCATGATGCCGGTGCCGCGCGTGTCGGACAGGAACTCGCCGTGATAGCCGATCAGCCCGCGGCTCGGCGCCGAAAAGGTCAGGCGGGTCTTGCCGCCGCCCGACGGGCGCATGTCGGTCATTTCCGCCTTCCTCAACGCCATCTTGTCGATGACGGTGCCGCTGAACTCATCGTCGACGTCGACGACCACCGTCTCGTACGGCTCCTCGCGTCCGTTCGCCCCGTCGCGGAACAGGACGCGCGGGCGGCTGATGCCGAGCTCGAAGCCTTCGCGGCGCAGCGTCTCGATCAGCACGCCGAGCTGCAGCTCGCCGCGGCCGGCGACCTCGAAGCTGTCGTTGTCGGCCGCGGTGGTGACGCGGATCGCGACATTGCCCTCCGCCTCGCGCTCGAGCCGCTCGCGGATGACCCGGCTCTGGACCTTGTCGCCGTCCTTGCCGGCGAAGGGGCTGTCGTTGACCGAGAAGCTCATCGCCAGGGTCGGCGGGTCGATCGGCCGCGCGTGGAGCGGGGCTGCGACCGACGGATCGGCGAAGGTGTTGGAGACGGTCGCCTTGATGAGGCCGGCGATGGCTACGATCTCGCCCGCTTCGGCGCTGTCGACCGGCACCCGCTCGAGCCCGCGGAACGCGAAGAGCTTGGTGGCGCGGCCTTCCTCGACGAGGTTGCCGTTCACGTCGAGCGCCTTGATCGGCATGTTGACGGTCAGCTTGCCGCTTTCGATGCGGCCGGTGAGGATGCGGCCGAGGAACGGATCGCGGTCGAGCAAGGTGGCAAGCATGCGGAATGGGCCGGCATCGACGCGGGGCGGCGGGACATGGCTGACGATGGTTTCGAACAGGGGGGTGAGATCGCCCTCGCGGACGTCGTCGGTCATGCCCGCATAGCCGGCGCGGCCGCTGGCGTAGAGCGTCGGGAAATCGAGCTGCTCGTCGCTGGCGTCGAGGTTGAGGAAGAGCTCGAACACCTCGTCGAGGACTTCGGCGGGGCGCGCATCGGGGCGGTCGATCTTGTTGACGACGACGATCGGCTTGAGGCCGAGCGTAAGCGCCTTGCCGGTGACGAACTTGGTCTGCGGCATCGGCCCCTCGGCCGCGTCGACCAGCAGGATGACGCCGTCGACCATGGACAGGATGCGCTCGACCTCGGCGCCGAAGTCGGCGTGGCCCGGCGTGTCGACGATGTTGATATGCGTCGCGGATTGCGCTCCCGCGGGGGCCCATTCGACGCTCGTGCACTTGGCGAGGATGGTGATCCCGCGCT
>JAICVC010000165.1 GCA_025935515.1 Sphingomonas sp. | reverse complement strand
TCTTGTCGCCGTGCTCGTACTACCGCCCATCGCGGCACCGCTCCGGCGCCTGTGCGAGTGGACAGCGGATTATTACCTCGCGCCGCTCGCCTCGGTGCTCCGGATGGTACTGCCGTCATCGGCTGCGCTCGAGGGGTCGCGGCAGCTTATCGAGTATCGGCCCACGGGCAGCGTCCCGCCCCGGCTGACCCCGCAGCGCGAAAAAGCGCTCGCCGCGCTCGAAGGCAGGCAAGGCACGATCCGCGAGCTCGCCGATCACGCGCAAGTGAGCGATGCCGTGCTCCGCGGCCTCGTCAATGCGGGAGCCTTGGAAGCGGTCTCGGTCAACGCCGATCGGCCCCTCGCCTGTCCCAATCCCGATTTCGCGCCGCCCGACCTCAACGCAGACCAGGGTCAGGCAGCCGCGAGCCTTGCTTTCGCTGTCGGGAAAGGGTTCGACCCGGTATTGCTCGACGGAGTCACCGGGTCGGGCAAGACTGAGGTCTATTTCGAGGCGATCGCCGAATGCATCCGGCAGGGGAAGCAGGCGCTCGTTCTTCTCCCCGAAATCGCACTCACCGAGCCCTTCCTCAAGCGGTTCGAGGCCCGCTTCGGCTGCCAGCCAGTGGCCTGGCATTCCGACCTGCGCTCGTCGCAGCGGCGTCGCGCCTGGCGCGGGATCGCCAGCGGCGAGGCATCCGTCACGGTCGGCGCCCGCTCGGCGTTGTTCCTCCCCTACCCCAACCTCGGCCTGATCGTCGTCGACGAGGCGCACGAGCCCAGCTTCAAGCAAGAAGACGGGGTCCAGTACCACGCCCGCGACACCGCGGTGATGCGCGCCAGGTTTGAAGACATTCCGGTGATCCTTTCAACCGCGACTCCGCCGATCGAGAGCCGCCACATGGTCGAGCTCGGCCGCTACCGGGAAGTCAGCCTGCCGCAGCGTTTCGCCGGCGCGTCGCTGCCGGGCATCCGCGCGATCGACCTGACGCAGGACCCGCCGCCGCGAGGCCGCTGGCTCGCGCCGCAACTCGTCAGTGAGATCGAGGCGAACCTCGAACGCGGCGAGCAGTCGCTGCTGTTCCTCAATCGCCGCGGCTTCGCGCCGCTGACCTTGTGCCGTCACTGCGGCCACCGTTTCCAATGCCCGAACTGCACCGCCTGGATGGTCGAGCACCGGCTGATGCACCGCCTCGCCTGCCACCATTGCGGGCACGTGATGCCGCCCCCCAAGGCCTGCCCGGAATGCGGCGAGGAGGATAGCCTGGTCGCCTGCGGACCCGGCGTCGAGCGCATCGCCGACGAAGTCGCCGAACTTTTCCCAGACGCGCGGACCGCCATCGTCACCTCGGACACGATCTGGTCACCGCTGCGCGCAGCCGAGTTCGTGGGCGCGATGGAGGCAGGGGCGATCGACGTCGTTGTCGGAACCCAATTGGTGACCAAGGGCTACCACTTTCCGAACCTGACACTCGTCGGCGTGGTCGATGCCGACCTCGGCCTCGCCGGCGGCGACCTCCGCGCTGCCGAGCGCAGCTTCCAGCAGATTCAGCAGGTCGCGGGCCGCGCCGGCCGCGGCGACAAGCCGGGCCGCGTCTTCGTCCAGACCCATGATCCCGATGCCCCTGTGATTGCCGCGCTGGTGAAAGGCGATGCCCCGGGCTTCTACGCCGCTGAGACCGAGGCGCGACGCGAGGCTGCGATGCCGCCGTTCGGCCGGCTTGCCGCCATCGTCGTCTCCGCCGAGGACTCATCGGAAGCGGAGGCCATCGCCCGACGCATTGGTCATGCCGCGCCAGACGTCGAGGGCATGGCGGTCTTCGGTCCTGCTCCCGCTCCGCTCGCAATGCTTCGCGGCCGTCATCGCCAGCGGCTGCTCGTGCACGCCCGTCGCAGTCTCGACGTCCAGGACGTCATCCGCGACTGGCTCGCCGCGATCGAGTGGAGCGCGAAGGTGCGCGTCAGCGTCGATGTTGACCCGTACAGCTTCCTTTAGGCAGCGATGCGTCGAGCGACCCAGCGAGGCTGGAGGGTGTTGCCGCGCTTGACCGCCAGCCACACCAGCCAGCATCCGAACACGCTCGCGGTCGCCAGTGCAATGATTGATGCCTCAAGGCCGAAAGCCCCGCCGGACAGGATCGCTGGCCCGGAGAGATTGGCAGTCACGAAGCCCTCCTTTTCGTGCCCTGAGACGGGCACGTCGAAGACGAATCCCTGGGTGAAGTTCCAGGCCGCATGGAGGCCGATTGGCATCCACAGGCTTCGGGTCAGCATGTACGCTCCGCCAAGCAGCAATCCGGCTTCGACCGAAATCGCGAGGGAAGTGAACCAGGTCGCGTTGGGATTGAAGATATGGCCGAAACCGAACAGCGCCGAAGTGATGAGGAGCGCCGCCCAGCTGCCGGCGAACTCTTCCATCCAGCGAAACAGGATTCCGCGGAACAACAATTCCTCCATGAAGCCGGCAAAGATCGCCGTACCGAACAGGTCCTTGACGAGTTCGGCCGTGCTGCAGCAGCCGACGACGCGGTACACTCCCAGCATCGCCGCGATAGCGACTGTTGCCGAGAACAAACCAGCGCCCGCCAGCAGACCAAGAGACAGATCCTTGGCCGCGGCACGAACGGCGAGATCATCGCGGGGATGCTCGCCGAGATGGCGGATCGCGATTTTATAGACCAGCAGCGTCAGCCCCACCGCGAGGGCGGCGTGGACTGCCGTCGATATCCCGTCGGGTGCCTGCAACCCAGTGCGAAAGGTGATGATCGATGCAAGCGTGCTCGCGGCAGCATAGAGGAGAATTGCGACGAACATCGCGACCAGCGGAAAGTCCGCGATACGCCGCCACACCGGCCGGCTCGATTGTTCGGCGTCGATCATTCGCAATCCTCCCCGAGGCCGCT
>JAICVC010000086.1 GCA_025935515.1 Sphingomonas sp. | reverse complement strand
TGATCCTCCGCGAAACCGTCCTCAACTTTGCACGCCCAACCGCCAAGCGGCTGACCTTCGAGGTGGTCGGGCTCGACGCCCACACCTTCGTCCAAAGCCTCGGCTTCAAGGAGCTCGACGCGACCGGCACCTTCGACGGAGTCCTGCCGATGATCTTCGACGAGAACGGCGGCCGGATCGTCGGCGGCCGGCTCGACAGCCGGCCGGGCGGCGGCTCGCTTGCCTACAACGGCGTCGTCAACAAGGCCGACCTCGGAACCATGGGCAACATCGCCTTCAACGCGCTTCGCGACCTGCGCTTCAAGTCGATGATCATCCGCCTCGACGGCGACCTTGCCGGGGAATTCACCAGCCGGCTCGCGATCGACGGCGTCGGCCTCGGCCAGACCAGCACGCAGAAGTTCATCCGCGGCCTGCTGAGCAAGATCCCGCTGAAGCTCAATGTGACGATCACCGGCCCGTTCCGCGCACTGATCGCCACGGCCAAATCGTTCAACGATCCGCGCACCGTGATCGGCAACGCGCTTCCGCGGCCCCTCGGCGATGTTCCGGGCATCACCACGGAAGTCCGGCGCATCGAGGAGAACCAGCAGCAAACGCAAACGCCGGTGAAGGAGCAAGTCAACCCCGAGCCGCCGACACCGCCAACCCCATCGAAGCCGAAGTGAGAGAGACGATGACCATCAGGATTGCACGACCCGGGCTGCTTGCCGCAGCGCTCCTCGGCGCGCCGCTGTCGAGCTGCATTTCCGTCAAGGCGCCCGACAAGCCGATCGAGATCAACCTCAACGTCACCATCCGCCAGGAGGTGCTGGTGCGGCTGCAGCGCGATGTCGAGCAGCTGATCAACCAGAACCCGCAGGCCTTCCCCCCGAAGAAGCCATGAGGAAGCCGCTCCTTCTTCTCCTGTTCGCGGCGATGCCGGCGGCGGCGCAAACGCCGGCGGTCGATGCGGCCCGCGCTGCCGGCACCGTCGGCGAACGGTATGACGGCTATCTCGGGGCGACGGCGGGCGCGCCAGCGGCGGTCCGCAGCCAGGTGGCGGCGATCAACATCCAGCGCCGCGCGCTTTACAGCCGCCTTGCTGCAAGCAAGGGCGTCAGTCCGCAGGACGTCGGAATCACCGCCGGCTGCCAGCTGCTTGCGCGCGTTGGCGTCGGCGAAGCCTATATGTGGGCCGACGGCGCCTGGCGCAGGCGTCCGGCAGGGCACGGCGCGGTCCCCGATTACTGCCGCTAGATCGATAAATTCCCGGCGCGGTTGACTAACTTCCGGCCCGTTCATAAAGGGGCGGCGCCTTGGCGGTGTCGCTTTCCGCCATGTTTCTCGTCCCGGTCTGGCCCTTGGATTTCAGCCAGGGCGACGCACAGGGGAGATGCATGGCAGAGGACGAACCCGGCGAGGTCCCGAAGCTTCCACCAGATGCACGGCTCGAATCGCTCGACAAGCGGCTCGACCGTCTGCAGCAGGAGGAAGCGAAAAGGGCTGGCAGGAAAATGCCCGATTCCACTTACCGGGTCGGGCAGCTGGTCCTGAGCCACCTCGTCGGTGCTCCCGCGGGCGGATTCATCATCGGTTTCGTGCTCGACAAATGGCTCGGCACGAAGCCGTGGCTGATGTTGCTGATGCTGTTCGCCGGCTTCGCAGTCGGCGTATGGAACGTCATTCGGATTTCAAACAATCCCCCGGGCGGCCGCCCGGGCGAGCGAGGATAAGGGAACACGCGTGGCTGCCGGCGCCAAGATCGACCCGATGCACCAGTTCGTGATCGAGCCGATCTTCGGTTCGTTCCAACAGAACAATCCGTTCGTCTTCACGAACAGCGCGTTGTGGACGCTGATCGTGCTCGCCGCGATCTGGCTGTTCATGCTCGGGGGCATGAGGCGCGAGCTCGCGCCGCAACCCAATTGGCAAGGCCGCTGGCAGGTGGCGGTCGAAGGGTTGATCAGCTTCGTCGACGACATGGTCGGCGCAAGCATCGGACCCGAGGGCAAGAAATATCTGCCTTGGGTTTTCACCGCCTTCGTATTCCTGCTGTTCGCAAACCTGATGGGCAATATGCCGTTCGGCATCGTCGGTGCTGCACATCCATTCACCGTCACCAGCCAGTTCACCTTCACCGGCGTCATGTCGCTGATCAGCTTCGCGATCGTGCTTGGCGTCGGCTTCTGGAAGCATGGGCTCCATTTCTTCTCGCTGTTCGTCCCGCCCGGCGTTCACTGGATCGGCAAGGTCCTGCTGTTCCCGATCGAGTTCATCTCCTTCCTGGTGCGGCCCTTCAGCCTCGGGCTGCGTCCCTTCATCGCGATGTTCGCCGGCCATATCCTGGTCGACATCTTCGGCAATTTCATCGTCCAGGGGCTGAACGCCGGGGGCGGCGGGATCGGCGTATCCATCCTCGCTTTCCTGTTCGTCGCATTCATCAACATCCTGGAATTGCTGGTCGCAGCGATCCAGGCCTACGTGTTCGCAATTCTGACGGCGCTGTACATCAACGACGCGGTCAACCTTCACTAACCCACGGATTTTAGACAAGGAGTTCAAGTCATGGATCTCGCTTCCGCAAAGGTCATTGGTGCCGGTCTCGCGGCGATTGGCGTCGGGGCGGCTTCGGTCGGCGTCGGCTATGTGTTCGGCTCGTTCCTTCAGAGCTCGCTGCGCAATCCGGCGGCCGCGGACAGCCAGCAGGGCCGCCTGTTCATCGGCTTCGCCGCCGCCGAGCTTCTCGGCCTGATGGCGTTCGCCGTCGCGATGATCATCCTGTACGCGATCTAAGGATCGCTGCGGCCCGGCAGCGAAGCGACCATGCCTCAACTTTCGCAGCTTCCCGATGTCTTGCTCTCGCAGCTGTTGTGGCTTGCGATCGGACTGGGATTCATCTTCTTCGTGATCGCTCGCGGGATGGTGCCGAAGATCCAGGCGACCGTCGATGCGCGCGAGCAGCGGATCGCCGGAGACCTGGAGGCCGCGCAAGCGGCGCGCGCCGCTGCCGACCAGACCGAGGCGCAGTGGCGCGAGCGGATGGATGCCGCTCGAGCCGACGCAGCGCGGATCGCGCAGGATGCCAAGCAGGCCAGTGCCGGTGACACCGAAGCCAAGGTCAAGGCCGCGGCCGACAAGGTCAGCCGGAAGGCAGAAGCCTCCCAGGCCAAGATCCGCGAGGCCGTCTTGGCAGCTCGGGCGGAGATTGAAGCGGTTGCAGCGCAAGCGACCCGCGAGATGGTCGAGCGCCTGACCGGAATCGAGGTTGACAGCAAGGAAGCCGCCGCGGCGGTGAAGGCGCAGCTTCATGTCTGATCTTCAGATCACCGAGACGGTTGGCCATCCTACGGCGCCGGAGCACGCAGAGCCAAGCTTTCTGGGGCTCGACCCCGGCGGCTGGGTGGCCCTTGCGATGCTTGCGGTTTTCGCTCTCTTGATCTGGAAGAAGGTGCCCGGCGCGATCGCCGGCGCGCTCGACAGCAAGATCGCGCTGATCCGCGACCAGCTTTCGGAAGCCGAGGCGCTGCGCAAGGAGGCCGAGGCGCTGAAGGCAGAATATGAAGCGAAGTCGGAGAGCGCCGACAAGGACCGCGCCGCGCTGCTCGAGCGCGCGAAGCACGAGGCGGAAGAGATCGTCGCCAAGGCCAAGACCGACGCCGAGGCGCTGATCGGGCGCCGCACGCGGATGGCCGAGGACAAGATCGCTGCCGAAGAGCGCGCCGCTGTCGAGCAGCTGCGCGCTTCAGCAGCCGAGGCCGCCGCAAAGGCCGCGGCGCAGCTGATCGCCGAACGGCACGATGCCGCGACAGACGCCCGACTCGTCGATCAGGCGATCAAGGAAATTGCCGAGCGCTAGTCGCTACTGGCGGTGCTCGCCGCCCGGCTGGCTGACGCCCTCGAGCGCTTCTGCGGCGCAGTCGTCGTCGGCCTCGCGGCTGAGGTCGCCGAGGCTGACGATGCCGCATAGCCGCTCGTCCTCGTCGATCACCGGCAGCCGGCGCACCTGCGCCTCGCTCATCTTGCTCGCGGCATCCTCGATGGAATCGTCGATCCGGACGATCACCAGGTCGTCGGTCATCAGCTCGCGCACCGGGGTGTCGGGGCCGTAGCCCCTGGCGATCCCGCGCACGGCGATGTCGCGGTCGGTAATCATCCCGATCAGGCGATGGCCGTCGGTGACCGGAATCGAGCCGGCGTCGGCGCTCAGCATGAAATTCGCCGCTTCCTGCACCGGCTGGTGAGGCTGCACCGTGTGGACCTCGCGGGTCATCACTTCGCTGACTTTCATCGAATCTCTCCCTTCGCTGGATTTTCGCCGTCAAAACGAATGCGCGAGTGGAGGGGTTGCGAGATTAGGGCACGTTCTCGGTCAGAAGGTCGTAGGTCGCGACCAGCTCGTCCTCCTGGTTGAAAATCTCGACCGCCCAGCGAACCACGCCGGTCTCATCGCTCTTGAGCGACTTCGACCGGACGCTGAGCTCCACCCGCATCGAATCACCTGGATAAAGCGGGGTCAGGAACCGCAGATTTTCGAGACCGGTATTGGCCAGCACCGGCCCTGGGTCGGGATCGACGAACAGGCCCGCGGCGAAGCTCAGGATCAGATAGCCATGCGCGACGCGGCCTTCGAAGATGGGGGAGGCCCTGGCGGCTTCCTCGTCCATATGGGCGTAGAATTTGTCGCCGGTGAACTCGGCGAAATGCTCGATGTCCTCGAGCGTCACTGTGCGGCTTGCCGTCTTCCAGGTGTCACCGATGTGAAGCTCGCTCATCTTGAGCCGGAACGGATGGACCTCGATGACGTGCTTGGGAGCGCCAGGGATGTATTGCTCGGTGATCGCCGCGATCATCGCCGGCGAGGACTGGATGGCGGTGCGCTGCATGTAGTGCTTGACGCCGCGCACTCCGCCCATTTCCTCGCTGCCGCCGGCGCGGCCCGGGCCGCCGTGAACCAGCACCGGGAGCGGCGAGCCGTGACCCGTGTTTTCAGCGGCATTGGTGCGGTCGATCACCAGCATCCGCCCATGATGCGCAGCGGCGCCCTGGACGAACTCGCGCGCGGCGTCGGGCGAATGCGTGAACAGCGACAGCACCAGGCTGCCCTTGCCGCGGTTGGCGAGAGCAATGGCGTCGCCGATGTCCTTGTACGGCATGATCGTGGAGACCGGCCCGAACGGCTCGCAATCGTGGACGGCATCAGTTCGCCACGGCTCGTCGGTTCGGAGCAGCACCGGCCGCAGGAAGGCGCCGCCGGGGATGGGCGGATCGGCGTTGGGGTCGCCGGCTACGATGCGGGCGCCCGCCGCTTCCAGCTGCGCAATCTTCTCCCGGACGTCATCGCGCTGGCTGACGCTGACCAGCGCGCCCATCCGGGTGTCCTCGGCGCGCGGGTCGCCGACCTTGGTCTTAGCCAGGCGCTCGGCCAGCGCCTGCTGCACGGCGTCGAGATATTGCGCAGGCGCCATCGCTCGGCGGATCGCGGTGCACTTCTGGCCCGCCTTGACCGTCATCTCGGTCGCGACTTCCCTGACGAACAGGTCGAACTCGGGCGTGCCCGGCGCCGCGTCCGGGCCGAGCAGCGAGGCGTTGAGGCTGTCCTGCTCGGCGACGAAGCGGACCGATTCGCGGATGACGGTCGGGTGCGTCCGGAGCTTGAGCGCCGTGTGCGCCGAGCCGGTGAAGCTGACCACGTCCTGCCCTGTCAAATGATCGAACAAATCGCCGACGCCGCCGACAATCAGCTGGATCGCGCCGGGAGGCAGAATCTTGGCCTCGGTCATGATCCGGAACGCGGCCTCGGCAAGATAGGCGGTTGCGGAGGCGGGCTTCACGATCGCCGCGACACCCGCGAGCAGGGTCGGAGCGAGCTTCTCCAACATTCCCCACACGGGGAAATTGAAGGCGTTGATATGCACCGCCGCGCCCTGGAGCGGCGTGTAGATATGCTGGCCGACGAACGTCCCCTGTTTCGACAGACCCTCGAGCTGGCCGTCGAGCAGCACGTGGGCGTCGGGCAGCTCGCGGCGGCCCTTCGACGAGAATGAGAAGAGCGTCCCCGCGCCGCCCTCGATGTCGATCCACCCGTCCTTGCGGGTCGCACCGGTCAGATAATTGAGCTCGTACAGCTCCTCCTTGCGCGCCATGATCGCGAGCCCGAGCGCCTTGATCATCCGCGCCCGCTCGTGGAAGGTCAGCTTGCGTAGCGCGGGCCCGCCCACCTCGCGGGCGTGGCGGAGCATGCCCCCGAAATCGATCCCGCCCGAGCCGGTCGTCGCCACCGGCTCGCCGTCGATCGCGCTCGAGATTTCGGCAAGGTCGCCGTCGCCGGCGATCCACCGGTCGCGTTCGTAATTCAGGAGCTGTGGCGTTTTCATGCGCGCCCCTTAGAGGAAGTTCGCGCGGAGCAGGAGAGGGCAGCAATGATTCCACCGGTAAGGCCCATTGAACTGGCCGACATCGAGGCTGCCCGCGAGCGGATCGCGGGCACGGTGCTACGAACGCCGCTGGTGAAGCTCGACGAGCGCATCTGGCTCAAGCTCGAAAATCTGCAGCCGACCAACGCCTACAAGATCCGCGGCGGCGCGAACGCCGTCGCCGCGCTGTCGGATGAGGCCCGCGCCAAGGGCGTCTGGACGATCAGCGCCGGCAATGCGGGGCAAGGCGTCGCTTATGCCGCCCGGGCGTTCGGGATTCCCTGCACGGTCGTCGCCATCGAGACCGCGCCGCAGACCAAGCTCGACCGGATGCGCACGCTTGGTGCGACCATCGTGCCGGTGTCTTACGACCGCGCCTGGGTGGCCGCCGAGACGCACGAATTCCCGGGCCTCGACGCGACCTTCGTCCACCCCTTCGACAATCACGATTTCATCGCCGGCCACGGCACGATGGGGCTGGAGATCGTCGAGGACTGCCCGGACGTGCGCACCGTCATCTGCGCGATCGGAGGCGGCGGCCTGATCACCGGCGTCGGCAGCGCGGTGAAGGCGAAGAAACCGGACGCGATCGTGCTCGGCGCCGAGCCGGAAACCGCGGCCCCTTACGAGCTTTCGCGGCGCGAGGGCGGACCGCGCAAGTATGAGAATTGGCAGGCGAGCTTCGTCGACGGCGCCGGCGGCAAGAGCGTCACCGAGCGGATGTGGCAGCGAATGCAGCCGGTGGTCGACGGCTCGATCACGGTGACGCTCGACCAGACTCGCGAAGCGATGCGCCTGATCGCCGAAAAATCGCGGACGATTGCCGAGGGCGCGGGCGCGCTGGCGCTGGCCGCGGCGCTGACGGGGGAGGCCGGCGAAGGCCCAATCGTCTGCGTCGTTTCCGGCGGCAATATCGACCTCGACAAGTTCGCCGAGCTCGTCGCCTAGAGCATCCGGATGTCGAAGCGACGCGTCGTCGGATGGCTGCTCGAAAGGCCTCCGTCGACGACCAGCGCGGCGCCGTTGACGTAGCTCGACTCGTCCGAGGCGAGGAATAATGCTGCCATTGCGATCTCCTCCGGCTCGCCGCCGCGCTGCAGCGGGTTGAGCTCGCCGATACGCTTCTCCTGGCCGCGCTCGCGCGCCATGTCGTAGATCGGCCGGGTCATGCCGGTCTCGATCAAGCCCGGACAAATCGCGTTGACCCGGATTCCCGAGCCCGTGAGCTGCTGCGCCGCGGTCTGGACGAGGTTGATGACGCCCGCCTTTGAGGCTGAGTAAGCCGCACCGCCGGCGCCGGAACGCAGGCCCGCGACGCTCGCCGTGCAGATGATCGACCCGCCGGCTTTCATGTTGGGCGCCGCATGTTTGATCGCGAGGAACGGGCCGATGAGGTTGATGCGCAATATCTCGGCCCAGTCCTCGGCAGTCTGATCCGCGATCGACGCAAACCCGCCGGACACGCCTGCGTTGGCGAAGAAAATGTCGAGACCGCCATGCATTCGGATGGCGTCGTCGATGAGTCGCTTGACGTCATCTTCGCTACCCGCGTCCACGCGAACATCCGCGCCATCGCTGATGTCCGCGCCGACTACCGTTGCGCCATGCTCGCGGAACAGCTCGACGGTCGCCTTGCCGATCCCCGACCCCGCACCGGTGACGATCGCGACCTTGCCTGCCAGTCTCCCCATGCGCCGCTCATAGCCAACTGACATTGTTGCTGATAGGCGGCCGGCATGGATTTCAGCCTTGGGCCCGCCGAAACCCAGTGGCGCGACCGGGTCCGCGCCTTCATCGACGAGGAGGTCCGGCCGCGCGTCCGCTACTATGACGCGCAGCAAGCCCAGGGCGAACGCTGGAAGGTGCTGCCGGTCATCGAGGAGCTGAAGGACAAAGCCCGCGCCGAGGGGCTGTGGAACCTGTTCATGCCGCCTTCGCATGGTGCGGTGCCCATCGACGACAGCTTCGAATTCGACGGGCCGGGCCTATCGAACCTCCAATATGCTTTCTGCGCCGAGGAAATGGGCCGGATCCTGTGGTCGTCGGAAGCCTTCAATTGCTCTGCGCCGGACACGGGCAACATGGAGGTCCTCAACCGCTACGGCACGCGCGAGCAGAAGGACGAGTGGCTGAAGCCGCTGATGGACGGCGAGATCCGCTCGGCCTTCCTGATGACCGAGCCCGACGTCGCCTCGTCCGACGCGACCAACATCAAGTGCCGGATCGAAATGAGCGGCAACGAATATGTGATCAACGGGCGGAAATGGTGGTCGAGCGGCGCCGGCGATCCGCGCTGCAAGGTGGCTATCCTGATGGGCAAGACCGACCCCGAGGCCGACACCCACAAGCAGCAGTCGATGATCCTGGTGCCGCTCGACGCGCCGGGCGTGACGATCAAGCGGCACCTGCCGGTGTTCGGTTACGACGACGCGCCCCACGGGCATATGGAGATCGAGCTCGA
>JAICVC010000106.1 GCA_025935515.1 Sphingomonas sp. | reverse complement strand
TGGGTCCAGTCGGGCCATTGGGGCAAGTTCCGCGAGAACATGTTTGTTGTTCCTGACGAGGTGCCGTCGACGGAGGAAGGCAAGCCGGTGATCACTGGGGAGGCCGACCTGCTCGCACTCAAGCCGATGAATTGCCCAGCCCATATCCAGGTCTTCAAGCAGGGCATCACCAGCTACCGGGAACTGCCGGTCCGGTTCGCCGAATATGGCTGCTGTCACCGCAATGAGCCGCACGGTGCGCTTCACGGAATCATGCGCGTTCGTCAGTTCACTCAGGACGACGGCCACATCTTCTGCACGCGCGACCAGCTGGTTGATGAGACCAAGCGGTTCTGCGCACTGCTCGACCTGGTGTACCGCGACCTCGGCTTCGCCGATTACAAGGTGAAGCTCGCAACCCGGCCCGATCAGCGTATCGGCAGCGACGAGGAATGGGACCGTGCCGAGGCCGATCTCGAGACGGCGCTCAAACAGACCGGCCTCGATTATGAAGTGCTGCCCGGCGAGGGCGCCTTCTACGGTCCCAAGCTCGAGTTCCATCTGACCGACGCAATCGGCCGCACCTGGCAGTGCGGTACTCTCCAGCTAGATCCGCAGATGCCGCAGCGCCTGGGTGCGGTCTACGTCGGCGAAGACGGCGAGAAGCATCATCCGTTGATGCTCCACCGCGCGATCCTCGGCACGTTCGAGCGGTTCATCGGCATTCTGATCGAACATTATGCGGGCAAGTTCCCGCTGTGGCTGGCGCCGGTTCAGGCGGTGGCTGCGACCATCGTCTCCGACGCCGATGATTATGCGCGGGAAGTCGCGGCGAAGCTCGCGGCGGCCGGCATCCGTATCGAGACCGATCTCCGCAACGAGAAGATCCACTACAAGGTGCGCGAGCACAGCCTCGCCAAGGTCCCCCTGCTGCTGGTCGTTGGCAAGCGCGAGGCCGACGAAGGGACGGTCGCGCTACGGCGGCTGGGCAGCGACGAGCATCAGAAGATGATAAACCTCGACGAAGCGGTCGCGATGATCCGCGGCGAGGCCGTCCCGCCTGATCTGCGCTGACGAGGACTTTGGCGACTCTGCGCCACAGGTCGCGGCAAAAAAGACTCACTCAGTTGCGCGCGTCCTTTTCAACCTGCGCGCGAGCGCCTAATTCGCTCGTTGCTACCAACAGCAATCAGGAGATGCTCTATACCCCCGCCCTATCCGCGCCGAGGAATGGCGCCGCCGCCGCCGATGACCGGTCCCCGCTACAATGAGTTCATCCAGTCCCAAAAAGTCAGGGTGATCGACGAGAACGGCGAAAATCTGGGCGTGATGTATACGCGCGAAGCGTTCGAACAGGCGCAGGGCGTCGGGCTCGACCTGGTCGAGATCTCGCCCAACGCCGACCCGCCGGTCGCCAAGTTCCTCGATATCGGCCGCTACAAATACGAGGCCCAGAAGAAGGCCGCGGAGCAGCGCAAGAAGCAGAAGACGCAGGAGATCAAGGAGATCAAGATGCGTCCCAACATCGACGACCACGACTATGACACCAAGATGAAGAAGGTGTTCGAGTTCCTCGGGGAAGGCGACAAGGTGAAGGTCACGATGCGCTTTCGGGGCCGCGAGATGGCGCATGGCGAACTCGGCATGGCCGTGCTTCGCCGGGTCCAGGAACAGACTGCCGAGATGGCCAAGGTCGAGGCCCACCCGCGCATGGAAGGCCGCCAGATGTTGATGGTGCTCGCGCCCAAATAATGGCGAGCCGGTCCCTCGAGTGTCCGCGCTGCGGCGGATCGATGGAGCCCGGCTATATCGTCGACGTGATGTACGGTCACGGCAGCGCGGCGGTGCCCAAATGGGTCGCAGGCGAGCCGCAGCGCAGCATCTGGACCGGCCTCAAGCTCAGGGGAAAGGAGCAGCTTCCGGTGACGACCTACCGCTGCCGCCGCTGCGGCTATCTCGAGAGCTACGCCTAGCTATCGCTCGCTACTTACACTGCTGTTGCCAAATTGCTTCAGCGGCGCGGCATTGTTGCATGCGCGCCTGCGGCAATGCTTCCCTTTGAACCGCGTTCGGGTTTAGCGTCGCTCCCGACCGGGCGCCTGGCCCGTGGGGGAGAGAGCAGAATGATCCTCAAGTCCGCCTTGCTGGTGTCGACTGGCCTGTTCGCAATCGCGACTCCGGCCTTCGCCCAAACCACCGTATCGACGACCGACACCGACAAGCAAGCGGCTCAGCCGACGCCCGGCGCAACGGAGGGCGCGGCAGCGCAGGACCAGGCGCGCGAGCAGCAGCCCGTCGATACCGGCGACATCGTCATCACCGCGACGCGCCGCAACCAGGCGCTGTCGGACGTGCCGATGGCGGTCAGCGCGGTCACCGCCGAGAACCTCGAGAACACGGGCGCGACCGATATCCGCCAGCTGAACCAGGTGGCGCCCTCGCTGCAGGTCTTTTCGACGTCGTCGGAAGCCGGCGCGGGCCGGGCGAACATTCGCGGCATCGGCACCGTCGGCGACAACCCCGGCCTCGAAAGCTCGGTCGGCCTGTTCATCGACGGCGTCTATCGTTCGCGCACCGGCGTCGGCCTGACCGAGCTCGGCCCGGTCGACCGGATCGAAGTGCTGCGTGGTCCACAGGGCACGCTGTTTGGCCGCAATACGTCCGCCGGCCTGATCTCGGTCATCACGGCCAAGCCGCGCTTCACTCCGGAAGTCAGCGGCCAGATCGATATCGGAAATTACAACCTGCGCCGGTTCGAGGCGAGCATCACCGGTCCGCTCAGCGACACCGTCGCCGCGCGCCTCGACGGCGTTTACGTCAAGCGCGATGGCTTCCTCAAGGACGTGATCTCCGGGCGGCGGATCAACGATCGCGACCGCTGGATGCTGCGCGGGCAGGTCCTGTTCCAGCCGAGCGACAACCTCTCGCTTCGGATCGTCGGCGATTATGCCAAGCGCGACGAGGAATGCTGCGGAGCGCCCTATTTGCCGGCGATGGACGTCACCGCCGCGGGCCCGCAGCCATCGACGATCGCCGGTATCGAGCGAGCGCTCGGCGGAATCATTCGCGACGACACTTTCTCGCGCCGCACCGCGCTCACGCCCGGCCGCGACTATGCCGCGCGAGTCAGGGATTGGGGTCTATCAGGCGAGCTGGTCTATGACTTCGGCGCTGCCGAGCTGACGTCGATCACGGCCTATCGCTACAACAAATATACCCGCGGCCAGGATGCCGACTTCAACAATCTCGACATCCTCTTCCGCGACAGCAACGGCGGCGCTTTCAATCGCTTCAAGACCTTCACTCAGGAACTCCGCCTCCAGGGCAACGCCTTCGGCAACAAGCTCGACTGGCTGGTCGGCGGCTATTTCGCCGACGAGAAACTGAAGCTCCGCGACAACCTCGCCTATGGCGCCGACTACGAGCGTTTCGGCAACTGCCTGATCGCGTTGGGCGCGTTTGCGCCGGCGGTCCCCACCATCCTGGCTCCGGGCGCCTCGCCGACCTGCTTCAATCCGGCTGTCGCGGCCGGCGTGCGCGCCAACCTCGTGAACCAGTTCAACGCCGCGGTCGGCGCTGGCAACCTTCCGCTGGCGACGAGCATCGCCGGCAACATCACCGTCCTGTCAGCCTTCGCCCGCCTCAACAACACCGGGGGCCCGGGTGTGTCGGCGAACTTCAGCGCGGCACCATTCACCAACAGCGGCTTCCGCAACCTGACCAGTCCCGCGCTCTCGCTGAGCGGTGCTGCGCTTAATGACCTATACGACCAGCACAGCCGCAACTTCGCGCTGTTCACCCACAACATCTTCTCGATCACCGACCGGCTGAAGCTCACGCTCGGCGCCCGCTGGACGCACGAGAAGAAGTCGCTCGACTCGGTCCTTGCCGACAATAATACGATCTGCACCCTCGTCGCTGCGAGCGCGCTAGCGTCGCTGCAGAGCTTTCCCTGCGTTTCGCCGAGCGTCCCCGGCGGCTCGTTTGCGTTCACCGACAGCGTCAAGGAGAGCAAGATCTCCGGCACCGCGGTGATCAGCTACAAGCCGACCGACCAGATCCTCACCTATGCGAGCTACTCGCGCGGCTACAAGGCGGGCGGGTTCAACCTAGACCGGTCGGCGCTGTTCCGCAGCTCGGCACCCTCGGCTACGCCGCCGCCGTTCGTGATCTCGGGCAATGGCGCAATCTGCACCACCCCAACGCAGGTCAATTGCAGCGGCCATGTCGCCTCCGGCGCCGACCTTCGCTTCAAGGCCGAGATCAACGATGCGTTCGAAGCAGGATTGAAGTTCAACGGGCGCGGCGTCGACGTGAACCTCGCGGTGTTCCACCAGGTCTTCCGCAACTTCCAGCTGAATACGTTCAACGGCCTCAACTTCGTGGTCGAGAACATCAACAGCTGCAGCAGCGACTTGGGCGGCGCCGACTCCGACAACAGCCCGTTCACCGGCGCCTGCACCGGCGACCTTCGCGCCGGCGTCCGCAGCCAGGGCTTCGAGCTCGAGGCCTTCACCCGGCCGATGCGCGACCTCGCGATCAACGGCGGCGTCGTGATGTCGGACACCAAGTACCGCCACAACCTCGTCGGTGCCGACGGGCGGCCGCTGACCAACGCTTTGTTCCAGCTTCCCGGCCGGCGCGTCTCGGGCGCGCCGCTGTGGACTGCGACCGGGTCGATTGCCTGGACTCCGCCGTTGTGGGTCTCCGGGCTGCGCGGCCTCGTCTATCTCGACGCGCGATACATGAGCCGGTTCAACACCGGCTCCGACCTCGACATCGAGAAGGTGCAGGATTCCTACACCGTGTTCAACGGGCGCATTGGCGTGCACGGTCCGAACGACGCATGGGGCCTGGAGCTGTGGGGCCAGAACCTGTTCAACAAGCACTTCCTCCAGGTCGCGTTCGATGCGCCGATCCAGGGCAGCGGCACGACGAGGGCGGTGCAGGCCAACTTCACCAGCCGGTCGACCCAGCTGTTCGGCGCATTCCTTGGCGAGCCGCGGACGTTCGGCGTGACCTTCCGCGCGAAGATGGGCTTCAATCGGCCCGCGGCGCCAGCCTACACCCCGCCGCCCGCGCCGCCCCCGCCGGTGGTCGAGCAGCCGGCGCCTCCGCCGCCCCCACCGCCTCCGCCGCCGCCAGCGGCAGTGCCCGAGCGCGGCGAATAGCTTCAGCGACGGTTTGAAAGGGAAGGCCTCGCCCGCCGGGCGGGGCCTTTTCGTTTAGGCGGCCTTTGCGTTGGGGGCGCGCTTCGCGGCGGCAAGCAGGGCTGAACGCAGCGCACTGACGTCCTCGGGCGCAAGCTTCTTCCCGTCCGCACGAGTCAGATAGAAAACGTCGACGGCGCGCTCGCCATAGGTCGCGATGTGCGCCGAATGGACCGCGTGTCCCTGGCCATGGATTGCGGCGGCGAGCCCGGCCAGCAAGCCGGTGCGGTCGCGGGCATTGACCTCGACCACCGTGGTGCGGGTGGACGCCCGGTCGGCGATTGCGACCGATGGCGCGACGTCGAACGCAACGCCGCGGCGCTGCGCTTCGCCGGCCGGGAGCGGCGGCGGGTCAGCCCTGACGAGCGCCGCCTCGACCGACCGCGCGAGCCGCGCGCGCAAGCGCCGGTCGGAATAGGCTTTGCCCAATCCGTCCAGCACCAGCAGATTGTCGAGGGCCATGCCGTCGCGCGTCGTATGGACCCTGGCGTCGATGATATTCGCGCCCGCGGCCGCGAGGCCGGCGCAGATGCGGTAAAAGAGCGCCTCGCGATCCGGCGTGAAAACGCTGACCCGGGTCGCCCCGCTTTGGGGATCGTCCTCGACCGTGACGTTGGGAGTCGCCTCGCCGATATGGGCTTCGGCGGCGGCGACCTGGCGCGCGTTGGCGATTTGCCAGGGCAGCGGCTCGGCGAGCCAGTAACTGTCGGGCAGCCGCCTCGCGTGGGCGCGGACCGCGCTTGCCTTCCAGCCGAGTGCGGCGGCCAGCTCCTCCTGCCGCTGTTCGACGAGCTCGGCGCGGCCGTGCTGCTTGTGGCCGAGCCGCAGCCGCTCCTCGGCAGCCTCGAACAGGGTTCTCAGGAGCGTCCGTTTCCACTCGTTCCAGACGCCCGGGCCAACAGCCCGGATGTCGACCACGGTCAGGATCAGCAGCAGGCGGAGCCGTTCGGGGCTTTGCACGGCGAGTGCGAAATCCTCGATCGTCTTGGGATCGGCAAGGTCGCGCTTGAAGGCCGTCGAGGACAACAGCAGGTGATAGCGGACCAGCCACGAGACGGTCTCGGCTTCGGCCGCATCGAGCCCCAGGCGCGGGCAAAGCTTCAACGCGATCTCGGCGCCGATCTCGCTGTGGTCGCCGCCGCGCCCCTTGGCGATATCGTGCAGCAATACCGCCGCATAGAGCACGCGACGGGAGGCAATCTGCTTGTTCAGGATCGCGGTCGACAGCGGGTGATCTTCCTTGAGGTCGCCGCGCTCGATCGCCGCAAGCAAGCCGATCGCGCGGATCGAATGCTCGTCGACCGTATAATGGTGATACATGTCGAACTGCATCTGTGCGACGACCCGGCCGAAGTCGGGAATGAAGCGTCCGAACACGCCCGCTTCGTTCATCCAGCGAAGCACCGTTTCCGGATGGTCGATCGAGGTCAGCACCTCCATGAACAAGGCGTTGGCGCGGGGATCCGCACGGACGGCGCGATCGATCAGCTTGGAGTCGCGGCTCGCCGCGCGCATCGCCGTCGGGTGGACTTCAAGACGCTCGCGCGCGGCAAGCGCGAACAGCTCCAGCAGCCGCACCGGATCGGACTGGAAGAACCGATCCGACGGAATCGAGATGCGTCCCCGATCGAGGGTGAACCCGCCGAGCCGCTTCGGGCGCCGGCGGATGGTCGGGAGTGCGAAGCGAAAGCCCTTCTTGCCGAGCTGCTCGTCGAGCTGCGCAAGGAACAGGCCGGTGAGGTCGCCGACGCTTTTCGCATTGAGGAAATAGAATTGCATGAACCGTTCGACCGCCGATTTTCCGGGGCGGTCGGCGTAATGCATGATCTCGGCGATGCGCGGCTGGTAGTCGAAGGTCAGCCGGTCCTCGGCGCGTCCGGCGAGGAGGTGGAGATGGCAGCGCACGGCCCAGAAGAATCGCTCGGCACGGTCGAAACGGCGAAACTCGGCGGCGGTCAGCAGGCCGGCCTTGACCAGCTCGGCGGGGCGTTCGACGCCGTGCACATATTTGCCGATCCAGTAGAGCGTGTGGAGGTCGCGCAGACCCCCTTTGCCATCCTTGACGTTGGGCTCGACGACGTAGCGGCTGTCGCCCATCCTGATGTGGCGGGCGTCGCGCTCGGCCAGCTTGGCGGCGACATAGTCCGCGGCCGAGCCGGTCTCGACCTCTTTGCGGCACCGCCGCATCGCAAGGTCGAAGACGGATTGCTGACCCCACAGCCACCGCGCCTCGAGAAAGGCCGTGCGGACC
>JAICVC010000080.1 GCA_025935515.1 Sphingomonas sp. | reverse complement strand
GGCTGGCGAATCGGATGTAGGCGGTCATCATCGGCGTCGGATATTTGGGCTTGCCGACCACCACGACCATCGAATCGACGACCTTCCCGCCCTCGAACATGTAGAGCCGCTGCTGGGCGGCGTTGACCACCACGTAGCGCTGCTTGCCGGCCGGAAGGGTGCGCGCACGCTCGAGGTTCAGCGCGATCAGCTGGCGCTGGTGCTCGTCGGCATATTGGTGGTTGGCTAGCGCGCTTCGGAGCTCCGCATAATAAGGGTGCATCCACCCCATGTTCCGGAGGTAATCGCCGAGCGACGGCGCCGCCGCGGCATTGAGCAAGGCAGCCAGCGGCGACGGCGGCTTGGGCCTCAGCCCCGGATCGACATAGAGGATGCCGATGTTGGGATCGCGCACCAGGTCATCGACATAAGCCACGAAGGCGTCGGACAGCGCATGCTCGGCGCGGTCCACGCTTTCCTGTTTCTTCTTGATGTTCTTCGGGTTGCGCGCGGCATCCAGCGCCTGCTGAAGCGCAGCGACGTGATATTTGTCCGGGTAGAGGCCATCCAGGCTCGAGCTCGACAGCAGGGCGATCAGCTGGTCGGCCGCATTGCCCGCGGCCGGGGACAGCCACAGCGGGTAATTGTTTCTTGCGCGATAAAAATCGGCGACGCTCTGGCCGTGGGACGGCGCTTGCTGCAGTGCCTTCACGGGCGCCATGTCCGCGGCTGCGGCCGGAGCTGGCCCCGCGATCAGGGTCAAAGCCGCGGTGGCGGCGGCACTTTTCTGAAAAAAGTGCACCGGCCAGCGGCCGGTGCACTCGTCACGCAAACTCTTCACGCATTCTCCAATCAGGCTTCCCATCAAAGCCCCGCTTTGACGGGGGCCGGATTTAGCCGCGCTCACCGCTACGCATTGGCGCCGGAGCCATCGGTTCCGGGGCCGGGGCAGTCGCAGCCGGCGCACCGGCATAATATTGCCCGTTATAGACGTAGCCGTCCACCCGGCCGTCGTTGTCGCGGTCGGCCCAGATCGCGCCGGCGAGACCGCCGACCGCAGCACCGATCACCGCGCCCTGGAGGACACTGACGCCCGGGATCACTGCACCGGCGACTGCGCCGAGAGCGGCACCGCCCAGAGCGCCCGTGGCGGCGCTGCCGAGAACGCTGCGCGTGCCCGGATCATAGCCCGACGGAGTGCCGGCATAATATTGACCGTTGTAGGTGTAGCCGTCGACATAGCCGTCATTGTTGGTGTCGGACCAGATAGCGCCGGCGAGACCGCCGATGGCGGCGCCGACCGCCGCACCTTCAATAACGCTCACGCCTGGAACCACTGCACCAACGGCCGCACCGCCGACGCCGCCGATTGCGGCGTCCTGCGCGACCCGCGGATTGGTGGCGCAAGCGCCAAGGGCCGCGGTACCGGCAAGCGTCAGTGCTAGAATTGATCTACGCATCGCTCTTTCTCCCGTTCTATTGAGCTGCTCGAACATGCGCACGCCGCCGCTTCCGCTGGCTACGGTACATGTTACAGGCGCTGGAACGACGGCGAACGCGCATCGTTCCGCAACCGCGACAAAGCGAGCCGACGAAAAGCCAACAGCAGCGTTAAATCCTTGTTTAACTTCCTGAAACTGTTCCGGGAACTTGCAGACGATGAAGGCAACAATTTTTCACAATCCGATGTGCGGGACATCGCGCAGGACGCTCGATCTGCTGCGCGAAGCGGGCTGCGACGTATGGATCCAAGAATATATGAAAAACCCGCCGAGCCGCGATGAGCTCGAACGGTTGTATCGCCGTGCCGGAATCACTCCGCGCGACGGCCTTCGCGCGAAGGAACCGCTGGCCGAGGAGCTCGGCCTGACGCGCCCAGACGTCACCGACGATGAAATCCTCGACGCGATGATCGAACACCCGATCCTGATCGAGCGCCCGATCGTCGAGACTCCCAACGGCGTCCGCCTCTGCCGGCCGCAGGACAGAGTTCGGGAGATACTGTAATTCTGGCGGCATGAGTCGCCTCGATCCGCGCCTCCTTCTCCAGGGTTACGCCACGGGCATTTTCCCGATGGCAGACAGCCGCGGCGCCGATGAGCTGTTCTGGGTCGAGCCGCGCAACCGGGCGATCATCCCGCTCGACCGTTTCCACGTGTCGCGCTCGCTTCGGCGGACGCTTCGCTCGGGCCGCTACCGGGTCACTCGTGACCGCGACTTCGCTGCCGTCATCGGCGCCTGCGCGGACCGTCCGGAAACCTGGATAAACGACGAGCTCGAGCGGGCGATGCTCGCGCTCCATGCTTCGGGCCATGCCCATTCGGTCGAAATCTGGGACGGCGAGCGCATGGTCGGCGGCCTCTACGGCGTGAAGCTCGGCCGCGCCTTCTTCGGCGAGAGCATGTTCAGCCGGAAGCGCGACGCCTCGAAGGTCGCGCTGGCCTGGCTCGTGGCGCGGCTCAAGGTCGGCAATTTCACGTTGCTCGACTGTCAGTTCATGACCGAGCATCTGGCGTCGCTCGGCGCGATCAGCGTTCCGCGCGAGACCTATGTCGCGTTGTTGTCGACCGCGCTTGGCGGCGGCGCCGGGGCCGGCGGCTCCGGCGCGGGCGTGTTGGTCGAAGCGCTCGGCAAGCTACCCGACGCTGCCCCGGATTTCCTCGCGCTCGACAGGTTGCTCGAGCTCGCCGGCGCCGCCGACGCGGGCGGCCCCGCCGGATACGTCATCTCGCAGCTCTTGGGCCAGACGTCGTAAACCGGGTGCTCGACCACGTTGAGCGAGGGCGATTCCTTGTAAAGCCAGCCCGAGAAGATACGGTTCCAGCGGCGGTCCGGCTGCTGGACGTCGACCTGCACGAACGCTCCGGTCAGCTTCTCGTCTTCCCATGGCGCGGTCGTCTCGCAGGCCCGCAAGCGGACGATCGCGTCCTTCCACCGCACCGACTGGCCGGGGTGGAGCGCCACGTCCTGGACGATCCCGTTGCGCTTGTTGAGGATTCCGAGCACCGCGACCCGCTGCGCCATCGGCGTGACTCCGCCCTCGCCGTTGGCGGTCGAGGCGGCCTGCCGAGCCGCGGGCAGCGGGGCATTCGCCTCGTTCGAACGCTTGCCGCACGCGGCAAGCGCGAACGCGGCGAGCAGCAATGTCGCGGCGGCCTTCACGCTTATTCGGGGATCCAGGGCTCGTAGTCCCCGGTCGACGCCGGCCGCAGCTTGCCCGACCCCAGGGCGCCGTCCGGGCGGAACGCCTGCATCGTGCCGGTGAGGTTGCCGGTCGGCGGCTGCTGGAAGTGGCGGACCGGCGGCAGCTCCGCTTCGGGCAGCTCTTCGATCGTTCCGCGAAGCCACAGCTGCCACCCCGGCGGCACGCGGCTGCCGTCGTTGGCGCCCGAATAGATCACCCAGCGGCGCTGCGGCCGCTTCTTTTCCTGGTAATAGATGTTGCCGGCCTCGTCGCGGCCGACCTCGTCGCCAAAGCGGCGGGTCCACAGCACGGTTCCGACGGTCGCACCGTTCCACCAGGTGAAGATTTTCGACCAGAAACCCATCGCGGCGCGCATTGCCCCGTCATTGCGAGGAGCGCAAGCGACGAAGCAATCCGTCCACGGTCACGGCTTCCAGGTGACGATGTCGCCTTCCGTAATGCCAAGCTCGGCCGCCCGGCCGCTGCGGATTTCGAGCACCGCGGCGATCGGCTCGCCCGACGGCAAGGGCGCCAGGTCCATCGCCTCGGCCTTGGTGATCCGGACGATCGTCCCGTCGCTCCGAATATAGATGATGTCGAGCGGGATCAGCGTGTTCTTCATCCAGAAGGCGACTTCCTGCGGCGGCTCGTAGGGGAAGATCATGCCCCGGTCCGCGCCGAGCGAGCGCCGGAACATCAGCCCCTTTTCCTGCTGTTCGGGAGTCGCCGCGACCTCAACCGTGAAGTGATGAGTCTTGTTCTTCGAGCGGATGGTCAGCGGCACTTCGCGAAGTCCGGTCTGGGCGCCGGGGTCCTGCGCCGCGCTGTCGACCGGCGCGTTCTGGGCCGGCGCCTGCGGGCTGCAGGCGAGCACGGCGACCAGCGCGCCGCTTAGTCCGCCGAGTCGCCGAAACCGCGCAGCTCGACCGCGGTCAGGCCCTTCGCGCTCGGCGCGATCCGCGCTTCGAGCTGCTGGCCTGGCTGAAGCTCCGGCAGGTGCGAGGTGCGCACCGTTTCCATGTGCACGAACACGTCCTCGCCGCCCGATTCGTCGGGCCGCTTCACGAAACCGTAGCCGCGAACGCGGTTGAACCATTTGACCTCCACCGGCTCGAACTCGCCGGCCGCATCGGCAAGCGCCTTGCGGTCCGACCGTTCGCCGGCCGGCATGGACGAGCGCGGCTGCTGCGGCAAGGCCGAGGAAGTGTCGATCGAAATGACCTTCCGTGCCTGCAGCCCGCGGTCGAGCTTGACCGGCACGCATTCGATGATCGAGCCTTCGGGCACGCTTCGCCGGCCGTGCTCGCGAAGCACGCTGAAGTGCAGCAGCACGTCGCCGTCGACGTCGTCGCTGACGAGGAAGCCGAAGCCGCGCGTCGCATCGAACCATTTTACGCGCCCGGTGATGGGCGCCATCTCCTCCGGCTGGGGGATTTCGTCCGACTCCATGACGGGCCGATCCCCTTCCTCGGACAGTTGCAAGCCAGAACGCACCATACCAGGCTCCCATTAACATGGGTGATTGTGTCGGCAAACCGACTTTCGGTGTCCGATAGCTAACCTGGTTTAGAGTCCGGCCGATCCTGATCGTTCCCGGAGGGTTTCGGCATCGATCTCCGTGCCCGGCGCGAGGCCCGTGATCGCGCGCGCGAGTCCGGAATCGTGACCGGCCCGGATCATCGCGGCGATCCATTTTTCGCGCTGCCGCGGGTCCGGACGGTCGCTTGCAAACGGGCCGATACGCCTGCGCCGGGCAAACCGAAGAGCCGCATCGACGGCTTCGTCGTCGGCATGCGCATTGGCTTCGGCGCTGTCGGCATCCTCGACTCCGGCGAGGCGCAGTTTCTGGATCAACCGGCGCTTCCCATAACCGCGGCCGCTCAGCGATCGGGACTGGCTCAAGGCATAGGATGCGTCGTCGATGTAGCCGAGTTCGGCAAAGCGGCTCGCAAGTGCCTCGAGGTCCGGCTCCTTGTCGCCGTTCCAGCCGCGTTCGCGAACCTTGCGCGCGAGGTAGCCCCGTAGTTTGGCGCGCGTGGTTGCATATTTGCCCGCGTAGCGAAGCGCGAGCTCGCGCAGCGCCGCCTCATTCAGCGGCTGCGGGAGACGGCGGGGCTTGGACGGTGTCCTCACGCCCTTTTTGTGCCACAGTGGCTCGCCAAGGGGAAAGCGGCGGCATCCAATGCTGCCGATGAGAGATAAGAAACAGCCAGGGAAATGGACTGCGTGCTCGAGCGCAACCCGTCAGTGACGAAGGACCTCGCGCCCGCCGGGGCGACGCCCACCTTGGATGAGCTGCCTCGCCGGCTCGCCGATTTCGGAACCATCGGCGAAGCGCTGGACTATGCCGCGCAAGGCAGGCGAGGCCTCAACTTCCACGACGCGCGCGGCACGCTGACGCGCGCTTATCCCTATTCGGAGCTGCGCGAGGACGGACTAGACGCCGCCCGCCGCTTCGTCGCGCTCGGCGTCAAGCCCGGCGACCGCATCGCTTTGGTGGCCGAGACGGGCGCCGAGTTTGCAACCGCCTTCTTCGGCGCGGTTTGCGCCGGCGCCTGGCCGGTGCCGCTGCCGCTTCCAACCAGCTTCGGCGGGCGCGAGGCTTATGTCGATCAGCTGGCAGTGCAGCTGAAAAGCTGCGACCCGGCCTTGCTGCTTTATCCCCCAGAGCTCGCGGGTTTCTGCGAGGCAGCGGCGGGCCAGGCCGGCTGTGCTTCACGATCCTGGGACACGCTTGGGACGATCGAGCCAGCGCCTGGCGAACTGCCCACCGCCAGCCCCGATGACATCGCCTATCTGCAATATTCGAGCGGGTCGACGCGCTTCCCGCACGGAGTCGCGGTCACGCACCGCGCTTTGCTCGACAATCTCCACTCGCACGGCGTCGGGCTCGAGGTGGTCGAGACCGACCGGGTGATTTCATGGCTGCCATGGTACCATGACATGGGATTGGTCGGCTGCTTCCTGTCGCCGATCGCGATGCAGATGTCGGTCGATTATCTGAAGACCGAAGACTTTGCCCGGCGGCCACTCGCCTGGCTCGACATGGTCACGCGCAATCCCGGCACGAGCCTCAGTTACTCGCCGACCTTCGGCTACGATATTTGCTCGCGCCGGATGAGCTCGCAGACCCGCGCCGAGGACCGCTTCGACCTCAGGAACTGGCGGATCGCCGGCAACGGCGCCGACATGATTCGTCCGGACGTGATGCAGGCCTTCGTCGACTGCTTCGACGCCGCCGGCTTCAAGGCCAGCGCCTTCTGCCCAAGCTACGGCCTCGCCGAAGCGACGCTCGCGGTATCCTTGATGCCGCCGGGCGAAGGCATCCGGCTTGAGCTGGTCGAGGAGAACGAGCTGTCGGGCGGAACCCCGGAAGACGACGGTCGCCCGCGCCGCTACCGCGCCGTTGTCAATTGCGGGAAGCCGGTCACCGGCATGGAGATCGAGATCCGCGGGGCCGCCGGCGAGCTCCTCCCCGACCGCGGCATCGGCAAGGTTTACGTCCGCGGCGCGAGCGTCATGCACTCCTAT
This sequence comes from Sphingomonas sp., assembly GCA_025935515.1. Taxonomy (GTDB): domain Bacteria; phylum Pseudomonadota; class Alphaproteobacteria; order Sphingomonadales; family Sphingomonadaceae; genus Sphingomicrobium. The sequence goes on along the minus strand of JAICVC010000080.1, from coordinate 2,471 downwards.
TTCCGCGACGAGGAATCGACGACGGCCTGCCTCAGCGACGACGGTTGGCTCGACACCGGCGACATGGGCTACATGTCGAAGGGCTACATCTTCATCGTTGGCCGCGCCAAGGACATGATCATCATCAACGGCCGCAACCACTGGCCGCAGGACATCGAATGGGCCGTCGAGCAGCTGCCCGGCTTCAAGTCGGGCGACATCGCCGCGTTCGCGATCACCGGCCACAGCGGCGAGGAGACGCCGGCCGTCCTGGTCCATTGCCGCGTGTCCGACAATGAGGAACGCGGCCGCCTGCGCGACGAGATCCGCGAGCGCGTCCGCGCCATCACCGGCATTACCCCAGTGGTCGAGCTGGTCCCGCCCCGCACCCTGCCCCGCACCAGCTCGGGCAAGCTCTCCCGGACCAAGGCGCGCAATCTCTACTTGTCGGGCGAGATCCAGCCGTACGATATCGCGGCCTAGGCGTCTTCGTCGACTTTCGCTGACGGTTGAGCGAAAGCCGCTTCCAAGACACGTGGCGCAGGTATCTCATCGCCGGTCCTGACGAAGGAGCGATGCCATGCGCCGCCTGTTGCTTGGGATCTTCGGCGTTCTCGCGATTTTGCCCGCATGCGTCTTTCGCGATGCTGAGACGAAGCCGCTCGGCGACATCCAGTACCGCCGCGACGGCAAGCTGATGATGGTCCAGGCGCGGGTGAACGGTGCCGGCCCCTTCTGGTTCATCGTCGACTCCGGTGCCCCGCGAAGCGTCCTCGATCCCACGCTCGCGGCCGAATTGAAGCTTGGCGTGAGCGGACACGGTTCAACGACCGGAGCCGGACAGGGCCCGGTGACCTACGCTTATTCGCAGCCGGTCACCATCGCCATCGGCGGCGATTCCTATGAAAGCACGCCCTTTGTCCTCGATCTCAGACAGGCGCCGCTGCCCAAGGAGGTTCGCGGCCTGATCGGCGCCGAGCTCTTCGTCCGAAACGTCGTGACGATCGACCCGTCGGCGCAACGGATCAGCTGGTTTGCGTCGGACCGCGCACCGCGGCCGGCGCGAGCGGCGACGCTCCCGCTGCGCACCGAAGGCGGCAAGCTGTTCATCCGCGCGCGAATCGAGCCGCGGCAAGGGCTCGGGATCGATCGCGAGCTGCGCATCGACACGGGCTCGGAAAGCTCGGTCAACGACCCCTCAGCCGCCGAAGCGGATATCATCACCACCACGATGCTGGGCAACGGACTCGGCAAGGACTTCGAGGGCGTCTCGGGCAAATACCGCTCGGTCACGATCGGTCCTTACGTCTTCCGCGACTTCTGGGGGCCGGGCGGCAACCCGCCGCTGATCGGGATGGAGCTGTTGCAGCGCTTCGTGATGACCTTCGACGCGCCGCATGGCCGCATCCATTTAGCGCCGATCGCCCGCCTCGATGCTCCGGTTCCGCACCCGCCTGGGGTCGTGCGCGAGAACCCGTCGGCGCACTGAAGGGCTGGATCACGATCGACAGCAGGTCTTGCGCCAATCGGCGCGCGCATCCTTGCTAGGCGCGCTCGTTCGCGGCGCTCGGCAGCATCCGTGTCAGCACTCGGTCCCTCAAGACATAATGGTGGTAGAGCGCGGCAAGCGCGTGCAGCAGCGCGAGCACAATGATCCCCCAGCCGATCCATTCGTGATACTCGCGCAGCTCGCGCCGCAGCGGGCGCGCCATCTCACCGATCATCGGCGGGATCCCGGTGCCGAAGAAAGCCATCGGCCGCCCGGCGCCCCAACGAAACGCGAAGCCCAGCGCCGCTTCGGCGATCAGCAGCAGATAAAGCAGGTAATGCGTCCCCTTCGAAGCGAGCTTCACCCAGCCCGCCTCGAGCGACGACACCTGGTGCCCGGGCAACCAACGCCAGATCAGCCGCGCGAGGATCGCCGCGGTCAGCAAAACGCCGAAGGACATGTGCGCCTGTTCCATCAACCCTTTGGTCGGCTTCGCGAACCAGTCCCACGTGTGCGCAAGCGCGAAATTCGCGAAAACCAGCAGCGCCGTGAACCAGTGCAGGGCAATGGCGACACCATCATAGGTCGTGCCGTCGTCGCCGGCGGCAATTCGGGTAGCGGTGTCGAAATTGGTCTTGTCGGTCATATGGCTCCTGGGTTCGCCGGCGCGCCCGCGCTCAACTCTTGGTAGCGGCGGCGCTCACTATTGCAAACGATTCGCAACAATTGGCGCGCAGCTTTCGTTGACCGCCCCAATGGCCGGTCGTAATTCTGTGCTGATGTCTTGGTTCGGCAGACGTTGGATCGACGTCGTCACGTCGATCTATGTGTACAACGAGCACCGCGGGTACACCGCGCTCGACAAGGTGCTGCTTGCCGTCCGCCGCCATTTCCCGGACGACAAAAGGCTGATCGCCGAAGTCGAGCAGCACCGCGCGGACGAACGCAAACACTATCTGATGTTCAAGCGCTGGTTCGAGAAGCGCGGGGCAATGCCGCTGTT
>JAICVC010000169.1 GCA_025935515.1 Sphingomonas sp. | reverse complement strand
GTCACCGACGAATTGCTGCTCCGCCAGTTCGAGCAGCGCGTGGAATCGGGTACGTGGAAGGTCGATCTCCACAACAGCGATGCGGTCCAGGCCGCGATCGGCGTCGCTCGCGCGTTCGAGGCAGCGCTGCGCGCGTACCAGCCGCGGCCCTTCCCGGTCCGCTCGATGATCATCGCCACCGTGAACCGCTGGCGCAACCGCTTCAGCATCAGGAAGGTGTTTGGCCAGCAGGTTCATGTCCTGCTGATCCATGGCGGACACGGCGAGATCCTGTCAGCCGACAACCGGGAGTTCGCGCGGGCGGTGCGGATTTGCATTGCTCACGTCGCGAACGTCGCAACGAAATACCAGGCCAGGCTTGCGAGGGGCGGTGCCCCGACCAAACCTACTGCTCGCGCGAGGCCGAAGCGCGCCGCAAACGTCGGGGAATCGGTCTAGGCCGTCAGGCTCTGCGGGCTCGCGGCCAAGTTATCAGAGGCGTCGGCCGGGACCCACTTGTCGCGGTCCTTCTCCCACCATTGATCGATCTGGGCCGGCGTCACGCCTTCGCGCTTGCTGCCGGTCAGGTTGACCAGGATCTTCTGGTCGGCGAGCGCGTCGTTGGTCTTCGCCAGCCTGGCGATCGCGGCGACGGCCGTCCCGGCGGATTCGCAAATCTTGATGCCTTCGTCCTCGAGGACGGCCGCCTGCGCCGCGCGGATCTCCTCGTCGGTCACGGCGATCATGGTCCCGCCGCTCTCGATGACGATCTCGCGGATGATTGGATAAACGCGGCTCGGGTTGCCGCGGAGGATCGCTTCGGCGATTCCATGCGGCCGTTTGACGATATGGTGCGGCTGGATCGTCTCGCTGCCCTCGTCCCACGCCTGGACCATCGGCCGGCAGCTCATCTGCTGCGCGCAAAGCAGGCTCGGGACCTTGTCGGCGTGGCCGATCGCGACGGCCTCCTTGGCGGCCTTGTAGACGCCGTGCACGCCCATCGCGCTCGATACGCCCTGGACGTACCAGTCGATCGACCGCGAGACCTGCTCGAGGGCCTCCAGCCAGGGGAGCTTGAGCCCCTCGCGGCGGCCGAGGTTGAAAAAGCCGCGCTCGGCGGTGAGACCGTGGCTTTCCGCATATTTGATCGAAAAATCGCCCGCGTCGACGAAGCTCGCCTCTTTCAGCACATGGTGCCGGACCTGGGGCGTCGGTGCGTAGTGGACGCGGTCCTTGAAGTCCTCGGCGGTGAACAGCTCCATCTGCATTTCGGGGATCTGCCCCATCGCCTGGGCGTAGCCGGTCGAGCTGTTGCCGGTCGACGAGGTGCAGAAGTGGCGCACGCCGCCCTCGTAGAGGAAGGGCAGAGCGACCGCCGCCATGCGGTCCTTGGTGGTGCCGGTGCGGTTCTCGGTCTCGTCCTTCAAATAGAGCTGGTTGAGCCCGAAGCGGCCGCCGAGGTTGCGGGCGTGGACCGTGCGGGTCCGGACGCCCGGCGCAAGCAGTCTTTCGTCGCGCACGGGGATCAGGTCGAAATAGCGCTGGTGCGGGTCATCGCTGTCGCGCAGCTTCACATCCGCGAGGTCGAACTGGGCCTCGATCAGGCCGCCGCACGCGCAAAAGGAGGCGTAGTCGCTCAGCTGCTCGGCACCGCAGTCCTTGCATTTCAACGTATAATGTTCTGCCATTTTACCCCGTCGCTCGGCTCGGTGAGACAGGGGCGAATTCCGGCAGATCGCCGCCTGCATCCATCATTCGGATGAGACTTTGCGCAGCCCATGCCGAAAGCAAGATGCCCTTCCCCCCTAGGCCATTGATGATCCAGCCGTTTTCGTAACTAGGCGTGCGGCCGACGAGGGGCAAGCCGTCGCGGGTCGATGGCCGCGCGGCCGAGGCGCGAGCGATGACTTGCGGCTGACCCCAGCCGGGCATGAGTGAGCGGGCGCCGTCGAGCAGTTGCTGCTCGATTGCGTCGGTGGTTTCGCCGAGCGGGCCGTCGCGGCGGGTGGTGCCGCCGATCCAGAAGTCGCCCTGGTCGTGCTGGTAGATGGCGGTGAGGCCGTGGCTGACGTCGGCGCTGGGCGGACGATCGCTGGATTTGACCAGCAAGAGGTCGCCGATCACGGGAGAAACCTGCACCACCTCGCCCGGCTCCCAGCCGGCGACGCCGCCGCCAGCCCAGGAGCCGGTGGCCATGCACAACCCGGAGACTTCGGTGCAACCCTCGCCCCAATCGATCGCCACGATGCGGCCCCCGCGGGTTTCAATCGACCGGAGTTGGGCGGTCACGACCATCGCCCCCACGCCCCGAGCGGTTGCGAGCAGCGCCTGCCGATAGCGCTCGGAATCGACGCGAACGTTACCGCTAGTCATCAGTCCGCCGGCCCAGGAGGGATCAACCCGCGAATCCCACTCCGCGATCTCGGCGGCGTCCATCCAGCGGCCGGAGAAGCCCTCGAGCGCATTGTAGAAGGCGATGTACCGCTGGAGGCCGGCGGCCTCCTTTTCATTGCGAGCGAGGAACAGGCGGTCGACGACGCGCCAGCCGAAGTCGATGCCCGAAGCCGCGCTGATCTGCCCGCGCTGCTCTTCGTGAAGACGGAAGGCATCGCGATAGAAACCTTCCATTACGCCGGGGAAGCCGGAACCATGCAGCGGGTTGATGCCGCCCGGGTTCCAGCCGGTCGCGCGGCCGGGACGTG
>JAICVC010000030.1 GCA_025935515.1 Sphingomonas sp. | reverse complement strand
TCGCGGCCGACGATGACCATCAGGGGGACCGCCATCGGCGTAATCCGGTCCGCCGCGACATGGACCATCGTCGCCGACGCGCGGTCGACCAGCCGGACCAGCCGGCCGAGCTCCGTCATCCGCCGACGCGCGTCGTCCCACGCCGCGCGGAGCAGGAGGTGCTGCGGCTCATAGCGGCGAAGCACGTCGTAGATCAGGTCGGTCGAGAAGCTGACCTGCCGTCCCGACTTCTTCCGGCCGGGATGATGGCGTTCGACCAAGCCGCCGATCACCGCCACTTCGCGGAACGCGGTCTTCAACAAGTAGGAGCTTTCGACCCAGTCGACGAACTCCTGCTCCAGGATGTCCGCGGAGAACAGCGACTTGGGATCGGTGATCGGCTCCAGCCCGTAGCAGGCGAGCGCATAATCGTTGGCGACGAAGCCGAGCGGCTTGAGCCCCGCTTTCTCCATGCGCTTGGTCAGCAGCATGCCGAGCGACTGGTGGGCGTTCCAGCCTTCGAAGCTGTAGGCGACCATGAAATGCTGCTTCTCGTGCGCGAAGGTCTCGACCAGCAGCTGGTGCGGCTCGGGCAGGACCGAGCGCTCGGATTGCACCTCGAGCCAGTCGCGCACGTCGTCGGGAAAGCGCGACCAGTCGTTGCGGTCGCACAGCATGTGGCGGACGCGGTTGGCCAGGTGGGTCGACATCGACATGCGCTGGCCGCCGTAGGTCACGATCCGTGCCCGTTTCGCCGACGCGTGGACGATGATGTCGGTGTCCTTGAACTGCTCGACCTCGAGGCTGAGGCCGGAGAAATAGAAGTGATCGCCCGGCGCCAGCGTTGAGGCATAGCCTTCCTCGATCGTGCCGAGCTTGCGTCCGTTGCGGAAGCGGACCGTGAGCAGCGGCTGCTCGACGATGACGCCGGCGTTGAGCCGGTGCTGCTGGGCAACGGCGGGCTTGGCGATGCGCCACATTCCGCCTTGCTCCGGCACCAGCCGCCGGAAGCGGTCGTAGGCTTTCAGCGCATAACCGCCGGTGGCGATGAAGTTGAGGATTTCCTCGAATGTCTCCTGCTTAAGGCCTGCATAGGGGGGGGCGGAGCGCACCTCGGCAAGCAGCTCGTCCTCCTGAAAGGGCGCGGCGACGGCCATCGCGAGGATGTGCTGCGCGAGCACGTCGAGCGCTCCGGGCCGGAACACCTCCGGGTCGAGCTCGCCGTCGTCGATCGCGTCGAGCGCGGCGCGCGCTTCGAGATATTCGAAGCGGTTGCCGGGGACGATGATGCCTTTGCTCGGCTCGTCGAGCCGGTGGTTGGCGCGGCCGATCCGCTGGAGCAGGCGCGAGGAGCCTTTGGGCGCGCCCATCTGGACGACCAGGTCGACATCGCCCCAGTCGATGCCGAGGTCGAGGCTGGCGGTGGCGACCAGTCCGCGCAACCGGCCGGCTGCCATCGCTGCTTCGACCTTGCGCCGCGCCTCGACCGCGAGGCTGCCGTGGTGGATGCCGATCGGCAGCGCGGCATCGTTCACCGCCCACAGGTCCTGGAAGATCAGCTCGGCGAGGCTGCGCGTGTTGCAGAAGACGAGCGTCGTCTTGTGCTGCTCGATCAGCTCCATCACCTCGCGCGCGGCGTGGCGTCCGGAATGCCCGCCCCACGGGATCTTGTTCTCGGGGATCAGGATCGAAAGGTCGGGCTCTGCGCCTGGATCGCCGAGGACGAGATCGACGAGCTCCATGTCGGCGTCCGGAGCCAGCCAGGACCGGTAGGCGTCGGGGTCACTGATCGTCGCCGACAGGCCGACGCGCCGAAGCCCTGGCGCCAGCTTCAGCAGCCGCGACATCGACAGCGACAGGAGGTCACCGCGCTTCTCCTTGGCGAAGCCGTGCAGCTCATCGACGACGATCGCCTTCAGCCCTTCGAACATCGTCGCCGAATCTGGATAGCTGAGCAGCAGGCTGAGCGACTCAGGCGTCGTCAGCAGCACCTGCGGCGGCTTCACCCGCTGCCGCGCCTTGCGGTCGGACGGGGTGTCGCCGGTGCGCGTCTCGACCCGGATCGGCAGCCCCATCTCCTCGATCGGGCCGATCAGGTTGCGCTGGACGTCGACCGCGAGCGCCTTCAGCGGCGAGACATAGAGCGTGTGCAGCCCCTCGGTCGGCTGTTCGGCCAGCTCGCAGATGGTCGGCAGGAAGCCGGCCAGGGTCTTACCCGCTCCGGTCGCCGCGACCAGCAAGGCGCTGCGTCCGGCACGCGCCAGCTCCAGCATCTCGAGCTGGTGCCGGCGCGGAGTCCAGCCTTTTGAATCGAACCAGCGCTGGACGACTGGCGGGAGGTCGCTCAGAGGTCGTCGGTCCCGTCGCGGCGGCGCTCTTCCTCTTCGCGATAGAGGTCGCGTGTCGCCTGTTCGGTGCGGCCGGTCTTGCCGGTCGAGCGCCTCCGCATCACCAGCCAAATGAGGATAATGAGCAGGATGGCCGGCCCGACGATGTCGATCAGCCACCAAAGCGATTCGTCCATGTTTCCTCCCGTTCCGGAACCTCCGGCCTGTTCGCCTATATAGCTCGCAATGGCGCGCTTGGGTTCCTGGATCGAGTCCCACCCGGAGGGCATCTACGTGCGCCCGGCCGATGCGTGGATCGATCCCTCGCAGCCCAAGCCGAGGGCGTGGGTGACCCACGGCCACAGCGACCACGCGCGCGGCGGCCATGGCGCGGTGCTTGCGACGCCCGAGACGCTAGCGATCATGGAGGTGCGGTGCGGACCCCAGAACGGGCAGCCGATCGGTTATGACCAGAGCCTCCGCGTCGGCGAGGTCGAGGTCCGCTTCGCGCCCGCCGGCCACGTGTTGGGCTCTGCCCAGATCGTGATGGAGCACAAGGGCGAGCGGGTGGTCGTGTCGGGTGATTACAAGCGCCGTCCGGACCCGACCTGCGCCTGTTTCGTGCCGGTGCCGTGCGACATCTTCGTCACCGAGGCGACGTTCGGGCTACCCGTGTTCCGCCACCCGGAGACCGGCAGCGAGATCGACCGGCTGCTCCACCGGCTGCATGCCGAGCCGAGCCGCTGCGTGCTGGTCGGCGCCTACGCGCTTGGCAAGGCGCAACGGATCATCGCGGAGCTTCGCGCGCGCGGCCACCACGAGGCGATCTACTTCCACGGCGCGATCGAGCGGCTGAACCAGCTCTATCAAGGCTTCGGCGTCGATCTCGGCGAGCTTCGCCATGCCGCCTCGGCGACCAAGCAGGAGATGGCCGGCCATGTCGTCATCGCCCCGCCCTCGGCGCTCAACGACCGCTGGTCGCGGCGCCTGCCCGACCCGGTGACCGCGATGGCCTCGGGCTGGATGCGCATTCGCCAGCGCGCGCGGCAGCGCAATGTCGAGCTGCCGCTGATCATCTCCGACCATGCCGACTGGGACGAGCTGACGATGACCATCCGCGAGCTGGAACCGTGCGAGGTGTGGATCACCCACGGCCGCGAGGAGGCGTTGAAGCACTGGTGCATGACCCACCAGATCAAGGCCTGCGAGCTGAACCTCGTCGGCTACGAGGACGAGGACGACTAGCCAGGGACTGAGTCGTGTGTCGGGGCGGCATTCTGCACGGCCGCGTGCGCGCGCTCGCGATCGATCACCAGGGCGGCCGTTTGTGTAATGAGGTCGACCAGCATCAGGTCGCGGAACGTCGGCTCGCGCGGCTCCCGGTGGTACATGGCGAACGTGCCGACCACGTCGCGTCCGCGCGTCAGGATGGGGATCGACCAGCAGGCGCGAAGGCCATGGCTGAGCGCCAGATCCTTGAAGTCGGCCCACAGGGGATCGGTCGCGATGTCCGAGACGTACACTGCCGCGCCGAGATAAGCCGCGGTCCCGCATGACCCGACACAGGCCCCGATCTCGGTGCCGTGGATCGCGTCGCAATAAGCCTTGGGAAGGCTCGGTGCGGCACCGTGAAGAAGTCGCTTTCCATCCGCGTCGAGCAAGAGGATCGAGCCAAGCACGCCGGTCGACGAGGTCGATTCGACGATTCGGATCAGCTCGCCGAGAGTCTGCTCCAGCGGGCTGTCGCTGATTGCGAGGCCGAGCACCCTGGCGTGCGCCGTCCGCAGCATATGGCTTCTCTTGTCGTCGGTGACGTCATGGCCCTGGATGAAAATGCCCGACGATTCCGGGACCGGCTGGAACACCAGGTCGAGCACCAGCTCCTCGGGCATCAGATTTTCCCGCACGACGGTGAGCGGCAGTGCGTGGGCAACGAACGCCTCGCCAGAGCGGGCCACCCCGGTCAAAATCTCGTCGATCCCCTGGTCGTCGAGCTCGGGCAGCGCTTCGGTCAGGGTCTTGCCGATCAGGTCGTTGCGCCCGACCAGCTTCCTGAAAGCCTGGTTGGCCACGGCAAACGTGAGGTCCGGCCCTTCGACCACGGCCATGAACCCCGGCGCATGCTCGAACATCCGGCCCAGTTGTTCGACGTCGTTGGCGCGATGAGCAAGCTGCTCGAGCATCCTCTCGCCATACATCAACCAGGCCCGGCCGTCACGATTGGGCGGCTTTGTGGAACAAGGCGGCCGAAGTGATGAAGAGAAGAGCGAAGATGCTGATGCCGGCGAACTCAACGGTATGGCTGACTAACGGCTCGTCCGTCGGGCCGAAGGAAGCGATCGCGAAAGCGATCCACAGCGACACCGCGGTTGCGAAGGCGACAAGCGACATGCCGGCCGCGCGGAAGCGCGCGATGATCGCGCCGGCGATTCCGACCAGCAACGCGGCGAAGAACCACAGGTTGGCGGGATTGTCCTCGCTGCCGACGATGCCCACCGCGAGGTTGGCCCAGATCGTCAGCAAGGTCCCCAGCAGCGCGAGTGCGGTCCCGCCGCGATAGAAGCGGCTACTCGACGCCCGCACGGCGAGCTCGAAGGCGCCGCCGATCAGGGCGAACAGCACGCCCGCGAAAATGAAGTCGCTCGCGGTCCAGTTGACCTCGCTGGTGAAGCGCATCGCGATGAACGGGATCGCGAGGAGGGCGACGGCCGCGCCCCAGCCGACGATCCGCCAGGGAACGCCCGTTTTGGTCAGTTCCGCCATTGCCTTGCCTTTCATCCCCGATTGCGGCTTCAACTGTGCCTCGGGCGCCGGTGAACGGCATGAGCAAAGGCTGAGGTTTTGCTGAAAAGCGCATCTGCCACCTACCGGTTCGATCGATTCACGCTGGATACCGCCGACCGGCGGCTGCGCCGCGATGGCGAGCCGGTCGAGCTCAGCGCGCGCTATTTCGACGCCTTGACGCTGCTTGTGCGCGAGGCCGGCACCCTGGTCTCCAAGGACCGGTTCATGGGCGAAGTCTGGGCCGGCGTTCCGGTCACCGACGAAGCGCTGACCCAGTGCATCAAGTCGCTGCGCCGGGCGCTCGGCGACGATGCGGCCAGTCCGCGCGTGATCGAGACCGTGCCCAAGCACGGTTATCGCTTCATCGCACCGATCGACACCAGTGGGACGTTCGCTCGGGCGCGAGCTAAGAACTCGTGGAGCGAGACCTTGCTGCTCGGCGCGGCCGGGACGATCGGCGGGGGCCTCGCTGGGTTCATCGGCGGGTTGATCTACGGCTTCGCGGGCGCAGCGCAGCCGCTGCAGCCGGGGCTTGGCGCCGTCTCCGTCCTGCTCGTGATCCTCTGCCTGACGATCGCCGTCGCGCTGATGGGCGGGGCCGGGGTCAGCTTCGGAATCGCGCTCGCCCGGCGGTGGGCGAAGGCCGACTGGCGCTGGTGCGTGGCGGGCGGTGCGGCCGGCGGGCTGATCGTCGGCGCGGTCGTCAAGCTGCTCGGGATCGATGCCTTCAACCTGCTATTCGGGCGCTCGCCGGCGGGTATGACCGGCGCCATGGAAGGCTTGCTGATCGGCTCTTCCGTGGGCCTCGGCACCTGGCTCGCCTACCGCCTCGGCGACAGGTTGCGGCGCGGGGTTGCAGTGGCCGGAGCGGCCGGCGCCTTGGCCGGGATGGTGGTTCCGCTGCTTGGCGGGCGGCTGATGGGGGGCAGCCTCGACCTCCTGTCGCGCACCTTCCCGGAATCGCGGCTGCACTTCGATCGACTCGGCACCCTGGTCGGCGAACGCGGCTTCGGCCCGGTCAGCCAGGCGGTCAGCGGCGCTCTCGAGGGCGGGCTGTTCGCCGGCTGCGTCGTCGGTGCGATCATCATCGCCGAGCGAAACATGAACTCGGTTTCGCCGCGAAACGAACGGCGCTAAACGCGCCACGAAACGCCCGTGAACCTTTCCGGCGCGTGGAGGCACCCATGCGAGTGGGCAAAGTCCCGAAGTGAATTGGCCCGGGATCGCCAGACGTCCTCGGGCCGAGGCAGCGAGGTCGCCGGCGCCTGATGATCGGGCGCTGCTGGCGCGCGTCGCGGCCGGGGACCTGCAGGCGTTCGAGCGGCTCTACCGGCTCTATCAGCCGCGCCTGTCACGGTTCCTGACAACGCTTCTGCGCCGACCCCAGCTGATCGAAGAGGTGCTCGACGACACGATGATGGTGGTGTGGCAAACGGCGGACCGGTTCCGCGGGTCGAGCAAGCCCTCGACATGGATCTTCGCGATCGCCTACCGCAAGGCGCACAAGGCGCGGCTCCGCTGGCCGGACCCGGTCGAGGATCCGGAAACCGATACGCGGGTCAGCGACGATCCCGCCCCCGACGACGAGCTTGATCACCAGCGGCTCCACGATTCCTTGATCAAGGCGATGGACCAGCTGTCGGCCGACCATCGCGCGGTGGTCGACCTTACCTACTTCCACGGCCTCGGCTACCGCGAGATCGCCGAGATCGTCGATTGCCCCGTCGACACGGTGAAAACCCGCATGTTCCACGCCCGCCGCCGCCTCAAAAAGGCGATCGGCGGCAGCCTGGCGGACTGGCTCTAGACCGTGCCGGCCGATCACAGCCTGGATCAAGGCGGCCCCCACGACGAGGCGGAAGCGCTGCTGCCATGGTATGCCACTGGCCAGCTCAACGCGGCGGAACGCGGACGCGTCGAGCGCCATCTTTATTCCTGCGCCGCCTGCCGTCAGCAGCTGACTCTCGAGCGGCGGCTGATCGGCGAATTCCAGGCGACCTCGCCGCAGCTCGAATCGGGCTGGGCGCGATTGAAGGCGCAAATCGCGCCGCCCCCGCCGGTGCGTGGGCCACGTCCGTCCGCGCTCGCCGAGCTGTGGGCGATCCTCAGCCGGCCCGCGGTCGCGACGCTCGCACTCGCGCAGCTCGCCTTCCTGGTCGTCTCGGCGAGCCTGCTCGTCTCGCTCAGCCGGCCCGACTACCATGCGCTCGGCTCCGCGCCCGCGCCGGCCGCCGGGAACGCGATCGTCATGTTCCGAGCGCAAGCGACCCAGAAGGAGGTCGGCGATGCGTTGGGCGCCGCCGGCGCGTCGATCGTCGGCGGGCCGACCCCCGCCGGCGCTTATCTGGTCCATGTCGATCCGGGCAAACGGCAAGCCGCGCTCGCGAGGCTGCAAGCGAACCGCGACGTGCGGCTGGCGCAGCCGGTAGATGGAGCGAGCCCGTGAGCCGGATGCCGTGGTGGCGGCTGCTGGCGTTCATCGTGTCGGCGTTCGCGGCGGCGTCCTTCAGTCCGGCCAGCGCCGGAGCGCCCGACTCCTCGCCGACCACGCAAATCCTGGTCATGGTCCGGCACCCGCCCGACCATTATCGCGCCGGCGGCGCCTACGGCGGCGGCTATGGCGATGAGCTGGCCCGGAGCGCCCGCCAGCGGCTCGCACGCAGCATTGCGCGCCGCTACGGCCTGACCTTCGTCGACAATTGGCCAATGCCGATGATCGGAGTCGACTGCTTCGTGATGGCGGTGCCGCAGGGCCGGTCAACTGCCGCGGTGGCGCAGCAGGTATCGCGCGATGCCGATGTCGACTGGGCCGAGCCGGTCGAGCTTTACAGCGCGCGGTCCGACGCGGTCACCCATAACGACCCCCTGTACGCGGCGCAGCCGGCTGCGAGCCAGTGGCACCTCGCCGATCTCCACCAGATGGCGAGTGGCCGCGGGACGCGCATCGCGATCGTCGACAGCGGCATCGATGCCGGCCATCCCGATCTCGCCGGACAATTGCTGGTCAACCGCAATTTCGTCGCCGGCCGGCCGTTCGGTCCCGAGCAGCACGGAACCGCGGTCGCGGGGATTATCGCCGCAAGGGCCGACAACCGGATCGGAATCGCCGGAGTCGCGCCGGGCGCCAAACTGCTCGGCCTGCGCGCCTGTTGGCAGATGGGCCGCAACTCGACCGCCTGCGACACGCTGAGCCTCGCCAAGGCGCTGTATGTCGCGGCCGAGAGCCGGCCCGAGGTCATCAACCTCAGCCTCAGCGGTCCCGATGCGAGGCTACTTCGGGCGCTGGTCGGAGTGGCGATAGGCCGCGGGACGACCGTCGTCGGGGCAGTCGATCCGAACCTGCCGGGCGGCGGCTTCCCGGCATCGGTACCGGGCGTCGTTGCGGTCTCGGACTCATCCTTGGCAGCGCCGCGCGGCGGCGTTTACATTGCGCCCGGGCGGGGCGTTCCGACCACGCAGCCTGGAGGACGATGGTTTATCGTCAATGGAAGCTCGTTTGCCGCGGCCCATGTCAGCGGTCTCGTCGCGCTGATGCGCGAGCGCCGGCGCTCTTCGCCAGTCGCGCTCGTCTCGCAGCGCCGCGGGGGCGGGGTGATCGATGCCTGCGCCACCCTGGTGCGGATTGCGGGCGGCTGTGACTGCGCCTGCTCGGCATCGCAAACGATGCGCGCGGCGCTTCGCCGCTAGCCGGGCGATCCTCATCGCGGCATGTTTCGGCGCTGCGAGCACGCCCGCGGCGGCCCAGGTCGGCGTGGTGGCGTCGGCTTACACCGACCAGCGGTTCCGCGGTTATTCGCTGAGCGACGGCCGCCCGGTCGGGATTCTCGATCTGTCCTACGACGCCCGCAACGGCATCTATGCGGCGGTGTCGGGCAGTATCGTCGCCACCCGCCACGAAGGGCTGAAGGGTCTGGGCCTGTCCTTGAACGGCGGCTATGCGACCCGCCTCCGCCCCGATCTCACGCTCGACCTCGGGATCATTCATTCGCGCTATTCGCATTATTCGGGGATGGCCTTCGGTCGGTCCTACTCCGAGCTCTATGCCGGCCTCGCCGGGAAGCTGGTCGGCACGCGCTTTTCGATTTCGCCCAATTACATCGGTCCGGCGCGCTGGACGCTCCATGGGGAGATCAACGGCCATCTCGACGTGACTCACGAACTGCGGCTCGACGCCAGCCTCGGCGCGCTCGTCCCGCTCGGCAACGGCGTTTACCAGGGCGGCGCGCGCGCCCAATGGGATGCGCGGCTCGGCGTCGTCCAGCGGCTCGGCCCGGTTGCGCTTCACGGCGCCTTCACCGCGCGGGGGAAGGCGCCCGACATTTATACCGGGCGCGGTCATGGCCGCACCGCCGTGGTGCTGGGGATCAGCGCCGCTCTTTAGCGCCGCAGATGAACCGGATGCCGCAGCTCGGGCACTGACCAAGGCCGCCGGGACCGGGCCGCGGAAATGCGTCAGCCCCCACGCGCGGTCCGGCCCCGGTGAGCTGCAGCGCCTCTTCCTCAGTGCGCCGCTTTCGGCGTCTCCATGATCTCGGTCAGGACTCCGCCCATGTCCTTCGGGTGGACGAAGAAAACGGGCGTTCCGTGCGCGCCGATCCGAGGCTCGCCGAGGACTCGCGCGCCCTTGGATTCTAGCTCGGCCTTTGCCGCGTGGATGTCGGGCACCTCGAAGCAGACATGGTGCTGGCCGCCGAGCGGGTTCTTCTCAAGGAACTTCACGATCGGCGAATTCTCGCCGAGCGGCTCGATCAGCTCGACCTGCGAGTTGGGCGTGTCGACGAAGCACACGCGCACCCCCTGCGCGGGAAGATCGAAAGCGGGCCCATGCGGCTCGGCGCCGAACATCGTCCGGTAGAGCTCGAGGCTCCGCTCGATCGACGGCGTCGCCACGCCGACATGGTTGAGGCGCCCGAGTTTCATCGTCCTGCTCCGTCATGCTGAACTTGTTTCAGCATCCATTCCTCCGCATTCCCAGCAACCGTGAAGGAGCCGTGCGTCTACATTCTGGCCAATCAGGACTATGGGACGCTGTACATCGGCGTCACTTCAGACCTGATCGCGCGCCTCTACCAGCACCGAAGCGGCCGAGTGAAGGGTTTCACTGCCCGCTACCGGGTTTACCGTCTCGTGCGCTTCGAGCAGTTCGAAACAATGTATGAGGCCGTCTCACGCGAGAAGCAGCTCAAACGGTGGCACCGGCAGTGGAAGATCAATTTGATCGAGAGCGACAACCCGGACTGGCATGATTTGGCGCCGGCGCTTGGCTTACCGCCGATCTCGTCACCGTGAACTCGTTTCAGGGGCCATTACCCAAACCCTATTTCCCGTGGGTACGATGGATGCTGAAACAAGTTCAGCATGACGGTCAGTGTTCGACCGTCACTTCGCTCGTCACCGAATTGGCGATGAAGCACGCGTCATGCGCGCGGTGGTGGAGATCGGCGATGGCGGCTTCGTCGGGCGGATCGCCGCCCCAAGTGACCCGCGGATGCAGCGTCACGAGGGTCATCGCCATCCTGCCGTCGGCGCCCTTCTCGAGCACGCCTTCGGCCTCGTCGACATAGCCCTCGACCACGAACCCCGCGCGCCGCGCGAAGTCGACGAAGACCAGCATGTGGCACGACGCCAGCGAGGCGACGAACGCTTCCTCCGGATCGACTCCCGCCGCATCGGACCAGGGCGCCGGAACGATGTGCGGGCTCGCGCTCGCCGGAACTACGGCGCCGCCGTCGAACGCCCATGCGTGCGCGCGGCTGTACTGGCCCTTGGCGAAGTCAGGACCCGGATCGCGGCTCCAGCGGATCGTTGCGGTGTAGATGCTCATTTCTTCGGAAGACGAGGCCTGTTCGACGCAGCCGAAGCGCGCGCATAACCTTCCATCACGCCTTCGATGCGCGCCACTCGCTGGGCCAGGTCGGAATGGCTTCGGCTGAGGTTCGTCAGATCGCCGTCGAGCCGCCTGATGCGTTCGTCGAGACCATCGAACCGTTCGTGCATCAGGATGACGGATTTGACGATCCCGAAGACTTTTTCGGTACTACTCACTTGGTCGTTTCAACGGCGGCCAGCGCCTTACGCACTTCCTCGTGCGCATGGTCGAGCGATGCTTCCATCGAGTCGAACTTGGCGTTCCATTGTGGAATGGCCTCTTCCAGCTCCTCCAGCAACAATTCAAGCGCAGCCTCTGAGCTGCCTTCCGCCTCCGGCGGCCGCGATATGTAGCGCGCCGTTGCCTCTCGCACCACGTTTCCGACGGATTCGCCGCGGCTGGCCGCGAAAGCATCGAGCGCCGCCTTGTGGTCGCGGCTGGTCAGAAAGGTGACGCGTTCGGTCTGCATGCAAATTTCTCCTTCACATGTCATGATAATGTGAAGGCGCCCTCATTACAATATCCTTATCATGTGCGAATCCGTCTTTTGTGCGCGCGGCTGTACTGGCCCTTGGCGAAGTCTCCGTCGTCAGTACGGCGCCAGCGGATCGTGGCAATGTAGGTGCTCATCGGCGTGCTTCAGCGCAAACAACATCTACCGTTACCGCTGAGATTGAGCCTGAGACCAAGGCTGACATTTCCCCAATATTTGGAGAGTCGCGCATCGCGTCCTGTCGCGTGTCCCCTTCTCCAAGATAGCGGAAGGTCTGATCGTCGCAATCGATCTCACGACGCGCGTAACTGATGCCGGATGGTCCCTCACGAAGAGTTACAGCTTCAATGTTGCCATTTTTCAGCGGCGACCATTTGAGTAACCGATACGAAGCGCGCGGATCGGACGCGACATCGAACGGTGTTCCTTCCTCTGCCCTCCGTACGGGGGTGGTCACCACGTCGGCCTTATTCGTCGATTCAGTGACCGGCTGATCATCTCCGGTTCCGGTGCATTTTCCTATAATCGACACGATGACCGCCGCGAGCACGAAGAGAATTGCGCAGCCTCTCTTCACAGCCAATTCTCACAGCGGAATATTGTCATGTTTCTTCCACGGATTCTCGAGCTGCTTGTTCCTGAGCTTCCTTAGCCCCATCGCCACGCGCCGCCGCGTCGAGTGCGGCATAATCACTTCGTCGATGAAGCCCTTGCTCGCCGCGACGAAGGGGTTGGCGAAGCGCTCCTCATATTCGGCGGTGCGCTTGGCAATCTCTTCCGGGTTGTCGGCGTCCTTGCGGAAGATGATCTCGACCGCGCCCTTGGCGCCCATCACCGCGATCTCGGCGGTCGGCCAGGCGTAGTTGAGGTCGCCGCGCAAATGCTTGCTCGCCATGACGTCGTAGGCGCCGCCATAGGCCTTGCGCGTGATCACGGTGATCTTCGGCACCGTCGCCTCGGCGTAGGCGAACAGCAGTTTCGCGCCATGCTTGATGATCCCGTGATGCTCCTGCCCGACGCCGGGGAGGAAGCCGGGCACGTCGACGAAGGTCAGGATGGGCACCTCGAACGCGTCGCAGAAGCGCACAAACCTCGCGGCCTTCTTGGCGGAGTTGATGTCTAGGACACCGGCCAGCACCATCGGCTGGTTGGCGACCACCCCGACCGTGCGGCCCTCGATCCGGATGAAGCCGACCAGGATGTTGGCGGCGTGCGCCGGCATCAGCTCGAAGAAGTCGCCCTCGTCGGCGACCTTCCGGATCAGCTCGTGCATGTCATAGGGCGTCGCGGCGCTCGGCGGAACGAGCGTGTCGAGGCTGTCCTCGATCCTATCGACCGGGTCCTCGCACGGGCGCTCGGGCAGATCGTGGCGGTTCGACAAGGGCAGGAAGTCGACGAACTCGCGCGTCGCCAGCAGCGCGTCGATGTCGTTCTCGAACGCGACATCCGCCACGCCCGATTTCCTGGTGTGGGTGAGCGCGCCGCCCAGCTCCTCCTGCGTCACCACTTCGTTGGTGACGGTCTTCACCACCTCGGGCCCGGTGACGAACATGTAGGACGAGTCCTTCACCATGAAGATGAAGTCGGTCATCGCCGGCGAATAGACCGCGCCGCCCGCGCACGGGCCCATGATCAGGCTGACCTGCGGGATGACTCCGCTTGCGAGCACGTTGCGCTGGAACACTTCGGCATAGCCGGCGAGGCTTGCGACGCCCTCCTGGATGCGCGCGCCGCCCGAGTCGTTGAGGCCGATCACGGGCGCGCCAACCTTCATCGCCATGTCCATGACCTTGCAGATCTTCTGCGCGTGGCGCTCGCTCAACGACCCGCCGAACACGGTGAAGTCCTGCGCGAAGACATAAACCAGCCGGCCGTTGATCGTGCCCGATCCAGTGACGACGCCGTCCCCGGGGATCTTCTGCTCCGCCATCCCGAAGTCGGTGGCATTGTGCTCGACGAACATGTCATATTCTTCGAAGCTGCCGGGATCGAGCAGGACCGAAAGCCGCTCGCGCGCGGTCAGACGGCCCTTGGCATGCTGCGCCGCGATACGCTTCTCGCCGCCGCCAAGCCGGGCCAGCCCGCGGCGCTTGTCGAGCTCTTCCATGGTCGTCGCCAAAGCCATCTCCTCGGTTCGACTTCCTTAAACGCCGTCCTGGCCCGGTCAATTCGGGGCGGGTCTTGTTTCGGGAGAGGAACGGGCCATCTCAAGGATGAGGCGCCCCGTTGCAGGCGCGGCACCGACCTATCCTATGTTGCGGCGCACAATGCGACGAACGGCCTTAACCTGGATCAGTGTTGCGGAACCGTAACCCCCTCGGCCCGTTCAGTCTTGCGGGCTATACATGACACGGAGGACTAAGGAAAAATGCTTACGCGCGTCGGGGTGCCTGTAGAGTCTCGAGCCGAGCCCTCGGCGCCGGAGCCTGAGGCCGCAACCTTGGTCTGTTTCTCGCACCTGCGGTGGAACTTCGTGTTCCAGCGGCCGCAGCATCTGATGAGCCGTTTCGCGCGCGAGATGGCCGTCATCTACTGGGAAGAGCCGGTCGAGATCGGGCCGCGCGAAACGGCCTACCTCCAGGTCCGCGAAGCGGCAGGTCAGCCGAAGGTGCGCATTGGCGTTCCGCATCTCCCGCAGGGCATGCCCGATGACGCGCGCGAGGCCGCGCTGGAGCGGCTGCTCGATGCGCACATCGCCGCCGTCCGCGGGCCGCTGATCGCCTGGTACTATACGCCGATGATGCTGCCTTTCTCGAGGCACATCGATGCCGACCTCACCGTGTTCGACGCGATGGACGAGCTCAGCAAGTTCAAGTTCGCGCCGACCCACCTGCTCGACCTCGAGCAGGAGCTGATCGACCGCGCCGACATCGTCTTCACCGGCGGCTCCAGCCTCTACGAGGCGAAGAAGGATCGCCACCCGAACGTCCACTGCTTCCCCTCGTCGGTCGACCGCGCGCATTTCTGCAAGGCGCGGGCGCGCCAGTTCGAGCCGGCGGACCAGGAAGACCTGCCGCTGCCGCGGCTCGGCTTCTACGGCGTGATCGACGAGCGCTTCGACATCGAGCTGCTCGACGCGGTTGCTAAGATGCGTCCGGACTGGTCGTTCGTGATGGTCGGACCGGTGGTGAAGATTTCCGAGGACGAGCTGCCGAGGCGGCCCAACATCCATTACCTTGGGTCCAAGACCTACGACCAGCTTCCCGCCTATCTGTCGGGCTGGGACGTCGCGCTGATGCCGTTCGCGATGAACGAATCGACCCAATTCATCTCGCCGACCAAGACGCCCGAATATCTCGCCGGCGGGAAGCCGGTGGTCTCGACTCCGATCAAGGACGTCGTGCGCCACTACGGCCAGCTCGAAGGCGTCAAGATTGCGGCGACACCACAAGAGTTCGTCGCGGCGTGCGAGGAGGCGCTGGAGCTGTCGCGCAACCCCGAAAGCGGCTGGCTGGCGGAGGCGGACCTGATGCTGTCGGCCGCGAGCTGGGACACGACCCAGGCGCGGATGGCGGGCCTCGTCGCCGACTTGCTCGGAGTTCGTACTGGAGCGACCGGCCCGGCGCTGCTGGTCGCCGCCGAATGAACGCCCTGTTCCGCGCCGGGTCGAACCCCGGGCGCCGTTACGATTATCTGATCGTCGGCGCCGGCTTTGCCGGCTCGGTGCTCGCCGAGCGGCTGGCCAGCCAGCACGGTGCGCGCATCCTGCTGATTGACCGGCGCCCGCACGTCGGCGGCAACGCCTATGACGAGCCCAATGAGGCGGGCATCCTCTATCACAAGTACGGCCCGCACATCTTCCACACCAACAGCAGCCAGGTCGTGGACTATCTCTCGCAGTTCACCGAATGGCGGCCGTACGAGCATCGCGTGCTCGCCTATGTGCGTGAAAAGCTGGTGCCGATCCCGATCAACCGGACGACGCTCAACACCCTCTTTGACCTTGATTTGAAGACGGATGAGGAGGCTGCCGACTATCTCGCATCGCGCGCGGAGCCGGTGGACGATATCCGCACCTCGGAGGATGTCGTCATCAACGCCGTCGGCCGCGAGCTCTACGAGCTGTTCTTCCGCGGCTATACGCGCAAGCAATGGGGCCTCGACCCGAGCGAGCTCGACAAGCAGGTCACCTCGCGGATCCCGACCCGGACCAACACCGACGACCGCTATTTCAGCGACACGTTCCAGGCGATGCCGCTTCAGGGCTACACCGCGATGTTCGAGAAGATGCTCGACCATCCGCTGATCGAGAAGCGCCTCGGCACCGACTTCCGCGAGTTCAAGGACCGCGCGCACGAGCTTGCCGACCACATCATTTACACCGGGCCGATCGACGAATATTTCGACTACCGTTTCGGCAAGCTGCCTTACCGGAGCCTGAGGTTCGATCACCAGACGCTGGAGGAGGATCGGTTCCAGCCGGTGGCGGTCGTCAACTACCCTTCCGAGGACGTGCCGTTCACCCGCATCAGCGAGTACAAGCATCTGACCGGGCAGCAGTCGCCGGTGACCACCGTCACTTACGAATATCCCTCGGCCGAGGGCGATCCTTATTATCCGATCCCACGGCCCGAGAATCAGGAGTTGTTCAAACGTTACGAGGCGCTCGCCGACCAAGCCGAGGGAGTGACATTCGTCGGGCGGCTTGCGACCTATCGTTACTACAACATGGACCAGATCGTCGGGCAGGCGCTGGCGACGTTCCGGCGGCTCGATGAGAAGAAGCCGCAGAACCAGGAGACCGCGGTCGCCGCCGAATGAGACGATAACGAACAACCGGCTTTCGAAACGTCGGTGCGCGCCATATGGAGCTAGCGTGCACTCATCCTTCGATTCTCCTGACGCCCTGCCTTCGCGGACTGGCGAGCAAGACGGAGCCGCGGTTCCGGCGCCCTTGGCGGGCAGTTACATCAATCCCGTGCTGGACGCGGATTTCCCCGATCCGGCCGTGATACTGGCGCCCGACGGTTATTATTACGCCTATGCGACGCAGACGCTTCGCGACGGCGAATGGATCAACATCCAGGTCGCGCGCTCATCGAACCTCGTCCATTGGGAGCAGCTCGGCGACGCGCTTCCGGTAAAGCCGGGATGGGCCCAGACGACGCAGGATTTCTGGGCGCCCAGCGTCATCTTCGATGGCTCGACCTACTTCATGTATTATTCGGCGACCCCCGACGTCTGCCATCAGCCGACACGCGGGCATTGCCTGGCCGTTGCCACGGCAACCTCGCCTGCCGGACCGTTCACCGACATGGGCCTTCCGCTGCTGCATGGAATGGGCTTCGAATACATCGATCCCATGGCCTTCGACGACCCGGCCACGGGCAAACGGCTGCTCTACTGGGGCTCGGGCTTCCAGCCGATCAAGGTCCAGGAGCTCGCCGAAGATCGCCTTTCCTTCGTGGCCGGCAGCGAACCGGTCGATCTCGTCTCACCGAACCCGGTGAGGGGCGCGTTCCCAAGGCTGGTCGAGGCGGCTTGGGCGATCCATCACGACGGTTTTTATTATTTGTTCTATTCGGGCGACAATTGCTGCGGGCCGGACGCTCATTATGGCGTGATGGTTGCCCGATCGCCCAGCGCGATGGGCCCGTTCGAGACCCTCGAGGAAGCGCGCGGCACTCCCCACAGCCTGATGCTATTCAAGAGCGAGCGCTGGCTTGCGCCCGGACACAATTGCATCGTCATCGACGAGGCCGGCGACTTCTGGATCGTCTATCACGCGATCGACGTCGAACGTCCGCGGCAGCATCAGGAAGACGAGATCAACAGCCGGCGCATCCTGCTGATCGAC
>JAICVC010000055.1 GCA_025935515.1 Sphingomonas sp. | reverse complement strand
CCGCGACGTCTATTCCGAGGCCAAGGCCAACGGCTACGACCCGAAGATCATGCGGATGATCGTGCGGCTGCGGAAGATGGAGACCCATACGCGGCAGGAGCAGGACGCGGTGCTGGAGACCTATCGCCAGGCGCTGGGGCTGGAATAGAGGCCGTGCTCCTGCGAAGGCAGGAGCCCAGACTCTTTCTTGGACTGGACCCCGGCCTTCGCCGGGGTACATGAGGGGCAAATGGCCGGCCATTCCAAATATAAGAACATCATGTACCGGAAGGGCGCGCAGGATAAGAAGCGCTCCGCTCTCTTCTCGAAGCTCAGCCGCGAAATCACCGTCGCCGCGAAGATGGGGCTTCCCGACCCGGAAGCGAATGCGCGCCTCCGCGCCGCGGTCATCGCCGCCCGCGCACAGTCGATGCCCAAGGACAATATCCAGCGCTCGATCGACAAGGCGGCCGGCGCCGACGCCGAAAATTACGAGGAAATCCGCTACGAGGGCTTCGGTCCCGGCGGCGTCGCGATCATCGTCGAGGCGCTGACCGACAACCGCAACCGCACCGCGACCAACGTCCGCACGATCTTCTCCAAGAACGGCGGCAACCTCGGAGCGGGCGGCAGCGTCAGCCACGGCTTCGCGCGCCTGGGGCTGATCGAATATCCCGCCGGCGCGGGCGATTCCGACAAGGTGCTCGAAGCCGCGATCGAGGCTGGCGCCGAAGATGTCGAAAGCGACGAGGGCGGACACCGCATTTGGACGACGATTGAAAGCCTCCACGAAGTCGCCCGTGCGCTCGAGCCGATGCTCGGCGAGGGCGAAGGCGCCAGGCTCGCGTGGAAGCCGTCGACCGAGGTCGAGGTCCGCGGAGACGATGCGCAAAAGCTGGCAAATCTCATGGAAGCGCTCGAAGACGACGACGACGTGCAGACCGTCTGGGGCAATGAGAATATCCCCGACGACGAGCTGGAGCGGCTGGCCTGAATTCCCCCTCTCCTTTAGGGGAGGGGGCAAGGGGGTGGGGCAGACGTGGGCCAGTCCGAAGCCAAAGCCAAGCTGAAGCCGCGCGCCCGGGAACTTCGCAATCGTTCGACCGAACCGGAACTTCGGCTCTGGCGACTCTTGCGCAATTCGCAACTGGGTGGGTTCAAGTTCCGGCGCCAGGTCGCCATTCCGCCATTCGTCGCCGATTTCCTCTGTCCCGCGAAAGGCCTGATCGTCGAGATCGACGGTTGGACGCATGACGCCGCGCGAGATCGCCGCAGGGACAGTCTTCTCGCCGCAAGAGGCTACAAGACCATTCGCTTCACCAATACCGACGTGATGCAGAATCTCGAGGGTGTCTTGGTGGTCATTCTCGGCACGCTTCATTCCCCTCCCGACAGTTGGCCCCACCCCAACCCCTCCCCTAAAGGAGAGGGGCTTTGAAAATCCTCGGCCTCGATCCGGGTCTGGGCACGACCGGCTGGGGCCTGATCGAGGCGGAGGGCAACCGTCTCGCCCATATCGCCAACGGACAGATCAAGACCGACGCGTCGTCGCCGCTTCCGCACAGGCTCTCCGCCCTGGCCGACCAGCTCGAAGCTCTACTCGCCGACCATCGACCCGCTGCTGCCGCGGTCGAGGAAGTGTTCGTCAACAAGAACCCGCAATCGACGCTCAAGCTCGGCCAGGCGCGCGGAGTCGTGCTGATGTGCGCCGCCCGCGCCGGGATCGAGGTCGGCGAATATTCGCCGGCGCTGGTCAAGAAGGCGGTCGTCGGCACCGGCAGCGCCGACAAGGCGCAGGTCCACGCGATGGTCTCACGGCTGCTCCCGGGCGTGAAGATCGCCGGTCCCGATGCCGCCGACGCGCTCGCCGTTGCAATCACCCACGCCCATCATCTGGCGACTCAGCGACGCATTCCCTAATTCGTCATTCGCGCGAAAGCGGGAATCCCGCTTCTTCTTCAACGCAGCGGGACCCCCGCTTGCGCGGGGATGACGAAGGGATACGGTACGCTTCGTCATGATCGCGCGCCTAACCGGAATCCTCGCCGAGACCAGCAGCGACAGCGCGGTGATCGACGTCGCCGGTGTCGGCTACCTCGTGCACCTCAGCGCTAGGACGCTCGACGCGCTCGGGCCCCCCGGCGGCGAAGTCCTGCTCCTCACCGAGCTGCAGGTCCGCGAGGATGCATGGACCCTGTTCGGCTTCGGCTCGGCGGTCGAGCGCGACGCCTTCCGCGCGCTGACCTCGGTCCAGGGCGTCGGCGGGCGGCTCGCGCTGGCGATCCTGTCGGTCCTGTCGCCCGACGAGCTCGCGCGCGCAGTCGCGCAGGAGGACAAGGCCATGATCGGCCGCGCCAACGGCGTTGGGCCCAAGCTTGCGGCCCGCATCGCCAACGAGCTGCAGGGCAAGCTCGGCGTCGCCGCGATCGGCGGAGGCGCGCCGCTCCCGCGCGGCGGTGCAGCGGCCGACGCGCTGTCCGCGCTCGGCAACCTCGGCTTCAAGCCGGCCGAGGCAAGCGCCGCCGTCAACGCGGCGCAGGACGATCTCGGACCCGACGCGACCCTCGACGCGCTCGTCCGCCTGGCGCTCAAGAAAGCGGCGAAATGAAACGCTTGGCGGCCGCTTTCTTGTTCATCGTGCCCTTTGCGTTTGGTGGCGGATACGCCGCGCGGTCCAGCGTCTACGCGAAGATCGACCGCTGCCTTGCGAAGCCCGAAAATGCCTGGAATTATCGAACCGGCCAGTGCGAGCAAGCGCCGCCGGGCCCCGTCGACCGCATCGTCGTCGACAAGTCCGAGCACTGGATGGCCGTCTACTGGCAGGGGCAAATCATCCGCGAATTTCGGGTGGCACTTGGCAAGGGCGGGCTCAAACCCAAGCGTCGAGCGGGCGATCGCCGAGTCCCCGAAGGGTTGTACACGATCAGCGCCCACAACCCCGCGAGCGCCTACCATCGTTCCCTGCGGATCGATTATCCGACGCCGGAACAGATAGCCGAAGCAGCGGCCCGCGGCGTGAAAGCCGGCGGTGACATCATGATCCATGGTCTGCCCGACGATCGGAGCTGGATCGGCAGCCGTCACCGCACGATGGACTGGACCGAGGGCTGCATCGCGGTCACCAACCCGGAGATGGACTGGCTGTTCGAAGCGGTGCCCGACGGTACGCCGGTGGAGATCCGCGCGTGACCGAGCGGGCCGCTTCCTGCCGCTGCGGCCAGCTCAAGGCCGCGGTCACCGGCAAGCCGGTGCGCGTGTCGGCGTGCCATTGCCTCAACTGCAAGAAGCGCTCCGGCAGCGCGTTCGCCGTGCAGGCGCGCTGGCCGTCGGATCGGGTGCGGGTCGAGGGGGAATCGAAGACCTTCGTCAAGGTCGCCGACAGCGGCAATCGGGCCACCTTCCACTTCTGCCCCGACTGCGGATCCGACGTCTATTACGACATCGACGGCAAGTTCGACGACAAGTTCAACGGTCTTATCGCAATTCCGCTGGGTGCGTTCGACGATCCCTACTTTGCCGCGCCGTCATTCTCGGTCTGGGAAGAGCGGAAATGCGGCTGGGTCGAGATCACGGGCGACGTCGAGCATAGCCGGTAAGCCGTCATTGCGAGGCTCCGAAGGAGCCGAGGCAATCGAGGTTCGCCTATGGACTGCTTCGCTGCGCTCGCAATGACGAAGCGTCAGCCGCCCCACGCCTCGCGATAAACGCGCAGGAAATTGCCGCCCATCAGCTTCTCCAGGCGCCCCTCGCTCCAGCCGCGCTTCTGCAGGTCCGCCGCGATGCGCCGATAGCGGTCGACGCTGTTGTAATCCGCGACCATCGGCCAGACGTTGAGGCCCTCACCAGGCGCGGCGATGCCCATTTTGATCCGCTGCGCCGCCCATTCGTTGAGCTTGCGCGTCGTCTCGGCGTTCACCAGCTGCGGCAGCACGCCGTTGTCGGTGCCGATGCCGACATGGTCCTCTCCGGCGACATTGGCGACGTGCTCGATGTGGCGGATGAGGTCGCCGCCCTTTGGGTGGCTGTCGAGCGTCAGGAAGGGCATGAAATAGACTCCGACGACTCCGCCCTTGGCGGCAACGGCCTTGATCGTCTCATCGCTGGTGTTGCGCGGATGGTCGATGAGTGCCCGGGCGCCGGTATGGCTGATCACCGGCGGGCGCTTGGCGAAGGCCGCCGCTTCGGCCATCGTCCGCGCTCCCCCATGAGCAAGGTCGAGCAGCAGCTTCTGGGCTTCGATCCGCTCGATCGTCGCCTTGCCGAGCTTGGTCAGACCGTTGTTGCGCGGCTCGAGCGAGCCGTCGCCGGAGAGATTGCCGTTGTTGTAGGTCAGCTGGACGGTCATCACTCCGTCCTTCTTCAGCTGCGCCAGCCGGTCGAGCTCCGGGCCGACCATGACCGAGTCCTGGGTGCCCAGCAGCCAGCCGAACTTCTTCTCCCGCTTGGCCTTGAGGATGTCGGCCGCGCTTCGGACGAGCAGCAGCCGGTCGGGGTTGGCGTTGAGGACGTTGCGCTTGGTGGCGATGTCCTTCTGATAGTCGCCCCACGGATCGGCGACGTTGCCGACCGGAAACACCGTGTCGCGCAGCATCGTCACTCCAGAACCCGTCATTTCGGACCATGCCCGGTCGCTGAGCCGCAGCTGGTCGTCCGGTGAATAAGGATCCGAGACACCCCCGAGCGCGTCGATGATGATCGCGCGGTCGAACCAGCCCGGCCCGGCCAGCCGCCGCTGGGCCAATGCCGGCCCTGCCGCGAGGGCCGCCATCCCGCCCGCAATCAAGGTCCGCCGATCGATCTGCATGGAGCCCCCCGCCAGACAAGGTTCACTGCTTGTCGTAAGCCGATCCATCTGCGAATCAACGGTTCGTGGCCACCGATCCCGCCCGCATCACCACGCCCGAGCGGACCAGCGAAGACGCCGACGCGGCGCTGCGCCCGAAGAGCCTCGACGAGTTCATCGGCCAGCAGGCGGCGCGCGAGAACCTCCGCGTGTTCGTCAGCGCTGCGAAAAGCCGCGGCGAGGCGCTCGACCACGTGCTGCTCCACGGTCCGCCCGGCCTCGGCAAGACCACGCTTGCCGGGATCCTCGCGCGCGAGATGGGCGTCGGCTTCCGCGCGACCTCCGGGCCGGTGATCGCCAAGTCGGGCGACCTCGCGGCCTTGCTCACCAACCTCGAGGACGGCGACGTCCTGTTCATCGACGAGATCCACCGCCTCAATCCCGCGGTCGAGGAGGTGCTCTACCCGGCGATGGAGGACCGCGCGCTCGACCTGATGATCGGCGAAGGCCCGTCGGCACGCTCGGTCCGGATCGATCTGCCGCGCTTCACGCTGATCGGCGCGACCACCCGGCAGGGCCTGCTGACGACGCCGCTGCGCGACCGCTTCGGGATTCCCGTCCGCCTCAATTTCTACACCGTCGAGGAGCTCGAGCAGGTCGTCCGCCGCGCCGCGCGATTGCTCAACGTCGACCTCACCGCCGACGGCGCGCAGGAGATCGCCCGCCGCTCGCGCGGGACTCCCCGCATCGCCGGCCGGCTGCTGCGCCGGGTGCGCGACTTCGCCCATGCGGCGGGATCGGACACGGTCGAGGCGCAAGTCGCCGACAAGGCGCTGTCACGGCTGGAGATCGACGCGCTCGGCCTCGACGCGATGGACCGGCGTTACCTGACCATGATCGCCGATCTCTACGGCGGCGGCCCGGTCGGCGTGGAGACGCTCGCCGCCGGGCTTTCCGAGCCCCGCGACACGATCGAGGACGTGATCGAGCCGTTCCTCATTCAGCTTGGCCTCATCGCCCGCACCGCACGCGGGCGCTGCCTCAACGGCCGCGGCTATGCCCATTTGGGCCTGTCCGCGCCGCAGGGGAGCCAGGCCGGTCTGTTCGATCAGGGAGCAACGTCGAAATAATGCGCTATCGCTACTTGCTTACGGCAGCCGCGTTCGCCGCCGCGCCTCTTCCCGCGCAAACCCCGACCCAACCGACCGCGCCCAGCTACGCCAGCGATTCGAGCTGGCTTTGCCTCCCCGGGCGCAAGGACGTCTGTTCGACCCCGCTGGCGACCACCGCGCTCAACCCCAATGGCTATGGCTCGACCGGCCTCAGCACGGTCGCCAACAACCCGCCGCTCGATTGCTTCTACGTCTATCCCACCGTCTCGCGCGACCAGGGGCTGAACAGCGACTTGAACCCGTCCGAGGAGACCGGCGCCGCCCAGTCCCAGTTCGCGCGCTTCGCCGGCGTCTGCCGCACCTTCGCGCCCTTGTATCGGCAGATGACGCTCGGCGCGGTCGCGGCTTATGCGACCGGCGCGAACATCGATGCCGCCGCCGCGCTCGCCTATCGTGACGTCGCCGCGTCCTGGCGCAACTACCTCGCAACGAAGAACAACGGCCGCCCGTTTGTGCTGATCGGCCACAGCCAGGGCAGCCTGATGCTGCAGATGCTGATCGCGCGCGAGATCGAGAAGAATCCCGCCGTGGCCGCGCGGATGAAGCTGGCGATTCTGCCGGGCTTCAACACCATCGTCCCGCAGGGCAAGCTGGTCGGCGGCACGTTCAAGAAGACGCCGCTGTGCCGCCGCCCCGGCGAGACTGGCTGCGTGATCAGCTGGGTCAGCTTCCGCGACAGGAACGTCCCGCCCGCCGGAGCGATCTTCGGCGTCGCCGAGCAACCCGGCATGACCGTCGGCTGCGTCAACCCGGCGCGGCCGGGCGCGAGGGACTGGGTCCCGCTCGACAGCTACTGGTATGCGCGCTCGGCCCTGCCGGTGCCGGGCGGGCCGATCGCCTGGTCGAGCGAAGGTGCGCCCCCTTCGCCTTACCTCCGCACCGAAGGCCTCGCGTCAGCCAAATGCGTCAACGATGGCCAGCGCGGCTATTTGTCGATCCGCACCAACCATGCGCCCGGCCAGAAATGGACCGACCGGATCGGCGGCGAGGTCGGAGTGCTGAACATGTTCCTCCCCGGCTGGGGCATGCACCTCGCCGACATGAGCGAGGCGCAGGGCGACCTCATCCGCCAGGTTGGCGAGATCAGCGCTCGATCCAGAACAGCTGCTCGATGCTGAGCTCGAGCGCAGCGGCGAGCTTGATCGCCAGCGTCGCCGAGGGCGTGAACACGCCGTTTTCGACCGTGTTGACAGTCTTGCGGGTGACCCCCACGCGCTCGGCGAGCTCGGCCTGGGTGAGACCGAGCTCGCTCCGGCGGTCCTTCAAGCGGTTGGCAAGCCGCTCAGCCATCTCGGTGCGCGCGTTTTTCGAGGACCCCCCAGCGGACGAGGGCTGACACGATTCCCGCTGAGGTCGTGACGTGCACCGCCTCGCGCGCCGAAATCGGCTCGAACATCGTCAGAAAGTACACCGCCACGCCGGCGGCCATCGTGAACAGGAACCCCCAGCGCATCGCGTCGAGCCGGTTGGCCCGGGTATTCTCATCATCGATGAGATCGCGGATTTCCTTGGGCTGCAGCCAGAACCCCTTGGTCGCCATCGCGGCGACCAGCACCGCCGAGAGCACGAGCCAGGCCGCGATCTTGACGTGGTCGGCGGAGTGCGGGCTGCGGTCCGGGGTCGAGAAATATGTGGCCTGCTGGGACAGGAAGATCACCGCGAGGAAGGGCAGCATCCGCGCCCGCCGGCGGCTCAGGAATTCGGCTCTTTCGGTAATCGAACGCTCGGTCATGACAGGCCCCCTGTGTAACTCGTGGGTTACATGTAACGTTAGCGTTACACGCGAGTCAAGCGGGGTTTACGGCGGGAGTCGCGGGTCGCTACAGGCCGTGGCCATGGCGGCCAACTCGCTCGACATCCCCTATCGCGGCGGCTTCATCGGCAGCGACCATCACTTCGCGCTCAGCGTCTATTTCGAGGACACCGACGCCTACGGCATCGTCTATTACGCCAATTATCTGAAGTTCATGGAGCGCGCCCGGTCGGACTTCATCCGCGCCGTCGGGGTCGACCAGGCGGCCGAGCTCCGGCGCTCGGGCAGCGCCTATGCGGTGGTCGATGTCCACATCAAATATCGGCGCCCGGCCAAGCTCGGCGACGACGTTCAGGTCATCAGCTCCGTCGATCAGGTCCGCGCATCGTCGGTCGATATTCATCAGCGAGTCATGCGCGGGCCCGAACTGTTGACCGATGCCCGGGTCACCGCGGCCTTCCTCGACGGCGAAGGCCGGCCGCGGCGGCAGCCCAGCGACTGGGTCGAGAAGTTCAAGGCAATCACCACGCAGGACCGATGAAAAGAACCGCAATTTCCCTCTTGCTGCTCGGCCTCGGCACGGCGGCGCAGGCGCAGCAGCCGGGCCAGCCGGCGGCGACCGTGATCGCCGTGCCGCCGCTCACCAGCCCGACCAGCGGTTCGCGCGGCAACGAGATGCTGGCCGTCGGCTGGCAGGTCACCGAGCAGATCGAGACCGATCTTCGCCAGACCGCCGAGGTGATGCCGCTCAAGCCCAATCGCGACGATTATTATGCCTATCCCGAAGTCACCGCGCCGACCTTTTCCAAATGGCGGGCGAAGGGTGCCAAGGCGCTGGTGACCGGGTTTGTCCAGTCGCGCTCGGACGGACGGCTGACCGTCGGCTGCTACGTCTATGACCTCGACAAGGGCCGCGAGCTCGCCCGCAAGGGTTTCGTGATCGGGCCGAACGACTGGCGCCGCGCCGCGCACAAATGCTCGGGCCTTGCCTACACCGCGATTACCGGCGCGCCCGGCATGTTCGACACGATGGTCGCTTATGTCGCCGAAAGCGGCGTCGGCGACGGCCGCTCGCGCCGCGTCGCGATCATGGGCAGCGATGGCCACAACCACCGCTACCTGACCTCGGGCGACGCAATGGTGCTGACTCCGCGGCTTGGGCCCAGGGCGGCGCGGGTCGCTTACGTGAGCTTTGCCGGCGGCAAGCCCAGCGTTCACCTGCTCGACCTCGAATCCAAGCACGACCGCCCGCTTCTGCCCGGCGACGCGATGACCTTCGCGCCGCGATTCTCGCCCGATGGCTCGCGGATCGCCTTTTCGATGATGATCGGCGCCAACAGCGACATCTATGTCGCCAATTCGGGCGGCGGGCCGCCGCGGCGCCTGACCACTGCGCCCGGTGTCGACACCGACCCCAGCTTTTCGCCCGACGGCAGCAAGATCGTGTTCGAAAGCGACCGCGGCGGATCGCAGCAGCTCTACGTGATGAACGCCGACGGCACCGGCCAGCGCCGGATCAGCTTCGGCGGCGGCTGGTACGCTTCCCCCACCTGGAGCCCCGACGGCGAGTGGATCGCCTTCACCCGGCGCGGGCAGGACGGGCGCCGCATCGGCATCGTCAGGCCGGACGGGACGGGCGAGCGGATCCTGACCAACGGCCCCGGCGACGAAGGCCCGGGCTGGGCAGCGAGCAGCCGTGAAATCCTGTTCCAGCGGATCGGCCCGACCGGACGCTCGGCGCTGGCCCGGATCGCGCTCGACGGAAGCGCGCCGCGGCCAATGACGATCCCGCAGGACGGATCGGACCCTGACTGGTCGGGAGTGATGGACTGATGCGCAAGGCGATTCTCCTGGCCGCGCTGTTGGCGCTCGATGCCGCCGCCCAGGCTCAGCTGCCGGGCTTGAGAAGGCGCCTGCCGGCGCCGGCGCAACCGGTCCTCCAGGGTATCGACGCGCTGCGCGCCGAATTTGCAGCGCAGTCGGGCGGGACCACCGTCTATTTCGGCGCCGAGAGTGTCGGCTTGACCGTCCCCGCGAGGACCGTGCTCACGGCACAGGCGGCCTGGCTGAGGCGCCACCCGGAAGTCGTCGTTCGGATCGAAGGCTATGGAGATGCCGGCGACACCCGCGATCATGCGCTGGCCGTCGGCGCTCGCCGGGCGGAGGAAGCGCGCAGCTATCTGGTGCTGCTTGGCGTTCCAGCGGCGCAACTGTCGGCGACGAGCTGGGGCAAGGAGCGCCCGGGCCTCGGCCGCGCGGTGACGGTGCTGGTCAGGTAGATCCCCGGCGAAGGCCGGGGCCCAGTCCGAGAGAAAGAGTCTGCGCTCCTGCCTTCGCAGGAGCACAGGGATTACGCCGCGCGGCTCTGGGTGCCGGTCGCGGTCAGCCACGCCCGCGCCTGGCGCTGCGCTTCGGCGATCTCGCGGGCGCTCATCTCGCAGGCGATCTCGGCCCGGCATTCCTGGCCGCGGGTGCTGCCCGACAGCGCCGCGAGGTTGAACCATTTGTGGGCTTCGATCAGGTCGACGGCGATCCCGCCGCGGCCCGTCGAATAGGTCACCCCAAGCTCGAACAAGGCGTCGACGTCGCCGGCTTCGGCGTCGGCAAGGCGGCTCCTCAACAGGAATTCCGCGCTCTTCTGGCTAATCGCCCCCATACTTTGTCCCCTCGGTCCCTCTGTTGGAACCGAAGTTCGTCCGCGAACCGCAAAAAAATGGTTAACGCGATTCAACCATGGCGATAGAAATAGTGGGGAAGGCAAAGCTCGAGCCCATGAAAGATGTTTAATTTCCTTTTCGACATAATGTTTGCCGAGCTGCCGGATAAGGCGCTCGTGGTGCTGCTGATCTCGCTTCTCTACTTGGTGGTGATCGGAGCGATCCTCTACTTCTTCTTCCTCCGCTAGGTCGGGGAGGATATCAGACGGCCAAATTGTCGATGAGGCGGGTGGACCCGATGACGGCGGCGGCGATCAGGCGCATCTCGCCGCGCGGCTCGTCGAGCGGCTCGAGCGTCGCCGCGTCGACCAGCGCGAAATAATCGATCTTCAGAAAGCCGGCATCGACCAGCGCCTGCTTGGCCTGCCGGACCACGGTGGCCACCGCCGTTCCGCCTTGGAGCGTGTTTCGCGCCGCCTTGAGCGCATCGGGCAGCGCGACGGCCTGCTGACGTTCGGCGGGACTGAGGTAGGCATTGCGTGACGACAGGGCGAGGCCGTCCGGCTCGCGCACCGTCGGCACGCCGACGACCTCGACCGGGATGCCGAGATCTCCGACCATGCGCCGGATCACGGCGAGCTGCTGGAAATCCTTTTCGCCGAACAAGGCGACATCGGGCCGGACCGCCAGCAGGAGCTTGGCGACGACCGTTGCGACGCCGTCGAAATGGCCCGGCCGCGCCTCGCCTTCCCATCGCTCCGACAGTCCTGACACGCTGACCTTGGTCGAAAAGCCGTCGGGATAAATATCCGCCACCGACGGTGCCCACAGCAGCTCGCAACCGGCTTCCTCCAACATCGCGATGTCCTGGTCTTCCCGGCGCGGATAGCGGCTGAAGTCTTCGCCTTCGCCGAATTGCGCCGGATTCACGAACAGGCTCGCAGCGACATGATCGGCCCGCTCGCTCGCCTCGGCGACCAGCGCCATGTGACCGGCGTGAAGCGCGCCCATCGTCGGAACGAGCGCGACTTTTCCAGCCAGCTCGGCGCGCGCGCGTGCCAATTCTTCACTATTACGAACGATTTGCACGCGCCCGCCGCCTCAGTTAATCTTCGCTGGGGGCGGCGTTTCGATGCCGCGGGGTAAAAGATCAAGCCCGAGGGGAGGGCAATGAGCCAGCCGCACTTCATCGTCTTCGCCAACGAAAAGGGCGGCACCGGCAAATCGACGACCGCGGTCCATACCGCGATTGCGCTCGCTGCCTCTGGCCACCGCGTCGGCGCGCTCGACCTCGACAGCCGCCAGCGGACGATGACGCGCTATCTCGAAAACCGCGACGCGACCATGCGCAGGCTCGACAAGGCGCTGCCGCAGGCCGCTTTTGCGGTGCTCGAGGACCATAGCGAAAAC
The DNA here is from genome assembly GCA_025935515.1 of Sphingomonas sp. Taxonomy (GTDB): domain Bacteria; phylum Pseudomonadota; class Alphaproteobacteria; order Sphingomonadales; family Sphingomonadaceae; genus Sphingomicrobium. The sequence continues at coordinate 164 of JAICVC010000055.1, read as the reverse complement.
GGCCTTGCCGCGGCGATCGCCGGGCTCGCCGAACAGGCCGACGTCATCGTCATCGACACGCCGGGCCGCGACGACCCGGTCGCTCGGGCCGCAATCCTCAAGGCCGACACGCTCGTCACGCCGATGAACGACAGCTTCGTCGACCTCGATCTCATTGGCCAGGT
>JAICVC010000164.1 GCA_025935515.1 Sphingomonas sp. | reverse complement strand
TTCACGGGCCCAAGGGCATTGGTGCCCTGTGGATGCGAAAGGGCGCGGAACCTACGCCCTTCATCCACGGCGGCGGGCAAGAGCAAGGCCTGCGTTCCGGCACGCTGTCGCCCGCCTTGTGCGTCGGCTTCGGCGCTGCCGCCAAGCTCGCCGAAGAGCGCTGCAACCGCGACTACGACCATGTTCAGAAGTTATGGAAGGCCGCGGTCGATGCGCTGGGTCCCGGCTGGATCGTCAACGGCAGCACCGCTCACCGCTACGCTGGCAATCTCAACGTCCGCCGGGAGGGGGTGGACGCGGCGCGGCTCATCGCCGACCTCCGCGACGTCGCCTTTTCGCTCGGCTCGGCGTGCGCGAGCGGATCCGGGCGCCCAAGTCACGTGCTTCGAGCCTTGGGGCTCGATTATCGTCAAAGCCGCTCTTCCATCCGCCTCGGATTTGGCCGCTACACGACGCAGCAAGAGCTGGTCGAAGCCTGCCACCGCCTGGCCAAGGCTGCGGTGGAGCAGGAGAAGCTCGACGCGTGACGCTGGTGCGTTTTTTTCGGGCCGACGGGACGCTCGACAAGGAAGTGGAAGCGGAGCCTGGGCAGCGGTTGCTCGATGTGGCCTGGGCGGCCCGCCAGCCGCTCGAGGGCGCCTGGGAGGGTGTCATGGCCTGCTCGACCTGCCATGTGATCGTCGACGTGGAAGATTTCGGCAAGCTTCCGCCGGCGAGCGAAGAGGAAGAGGATTTGCTCGACCTCGCCGCGCATGCGACGCGAACGTCGCGGCTCGCATGTCAGATCTTGCTCACCGCCGACATGAAATGCCTGACCGTCAAGGTCCCGCCGGAGGCCAGGAACTGGATGGGGCGATGATCGAGCGAAGATTGTTCCTGATTTCCACCGCGGCATTTGTGGGCGCAAGTGGCCAGGCGGCCCCGGCGTCGAGAGAGGGGATCGATCGGCGATTGGGGGCCATCCAGGACTCTCTCGGAAGGGGCGCGCGGTTGGGCGTGATGGCGGTCGATACCGGTTCGGGTCGGCAAATCGCCTTCAACGCGAATGTGCGGTTCGCCATGTGCTCGACCTTCAAGCTTCCGCTCGCAGCATTCGTCCTGCGCCTCGCCGACCGGCGCTTGTTGTCCCTGGCGGAACAACTCTCGTTTGGGCCGCGCGACCTGCTCGACAATTCGCCCGTCGTTGAAGCGAACCTCGCGCGCGGCCGCCTTCCGATCGAGGCCCTGGCTGCTGCCACCGTTCGTCAAAGCGACAATAGCGCCGCGAACCTGCTGCTTCGCAGAACCGGCGGCCCAGGTGCTTTGACCGAGTTTATTAGGGCCTGCGGCGACAAGGTGACACGGGTCGACCGATACGAGCTTGCGCTCAACAGCAACACGCCCGGCGATCCGCGCGACACGACCACACCGGCGGCAATGGCTGCGCTCGTCCGGACGCTGTTGCTTCGAGACATGCTTTCAGCCCGCTCCCGCGCGAGGCTCACCGAGTGGATGATCACCTCCGTGGCCAAGCCGGATCGCCTTAAGGGCGGGTTTCCGCGCGGCTGGCGGGTCGGTCACAAACCGGGGACAGGTCGGGGCGGGGCCGTGAATGACGTGGCAATTGCCTGGCCGCCTGGAAAACCGCCGTTGATCGTCGCCGCCTATATCAGCGGAGGAACCCGCGACAGCGAGGCGCGAGCGGCTGCGCATCGCGCAATCGCCGACCTGATCGCCGGGCAAATTGGCAGAAGTTAGCGGCGGTGGGCGTCAGTCCTTGGACGGCAGCGGCTGGCCAATCCGGGGATCCGGCTTGTCCTGGCTTTGGCGAGCACGGCGTCCGGCTTTCGGCGGCGGCGGGACCAGCGCCTCCAGCTCCGGCAGCGTAAGCCTGCCCGCTCGCGCTCGGTCCAGCAACTGGAACCGCTCCTGGGAAGCCCGACGGAATTCGGCGAGCGTGATGGCGCGATTGAAGTCGGCATCGGCCGCCGCGACCGGTTCCGGCAGATTCAGCAGCGCATACCTGGCTCCGCCTTCAAGGCCGTCTTCCACGTTCGCGCGTCTGTGCCGGCTCGGCTCTTCGTCGCCGAACCCGATATCATCGCCGGCCCTTGCTTGCTCGGCGGGCTGCCCCGGCAATCGCTTGCGCTTTGAATTGACCTGGATTTCCGGCGCGACCTCCCACTCGTAGGCCACCAGCTCCTCGGGCTCGATCTCGCCATTATGGTCGCGGTCGAGCTTCGCGAAGAAGCGGTCGGCGTCGGCCTGCATTTCTTCGGGCGTCAGCATGCTGTCGCCGTTGCGGTCGGCCTGGTGGAACCATAACGCGAGCGTATCGTCGCTTTTGGTGCGCGCGCGGAAGGGTTCGCCCATCGGGCTGATGAACGGGGCCCAGGCGTGACCCACGACCCTGATCGGAGCTTCGGCTGCAAACAGGAGTAGTGGGATCAGGGCGGCGAACGGCATTTGGAAATGCCTCCCCCAGCCGGCGTGAACGGTCAATGAAGAGCGGCGCGAACTTGCGCCAGAAACAGTCTTCACCCATATGCGCCCCCGGAAGTCGGCGGACGGCGCTGTCGCCAACCTGGTCAGGTCCGGAAGGAAGCAGCCACAACGATTTCGTGCCGGGTCGTCGGCTTCCACCGCATGAGCTGCCGAGTGCAGCGGAGCAGCACGAAGAGACAGCGAATGCCGGACGGCCTGCGAGCATAGCTCGACAGGACCGACGGCGTGGATTTACTCCGCGCCGGCCCACCAGAGCAGAAAAGGTGGATCCCCGCTTTCGCGGGGATGACGAAACGGCCTAAACGACTGTTGATGGACGACGAATCACCGGGCCTCGGTCTTGATCTTCCCGAACAGGCAGCGCCCTCTTCGGCTGCATCGCCCTACCGCGTGCTCGCCCGCAAATATCGCCCGCAGACCTTTGCCGAGCTGATCGGCCAGGATGCGATGGTGACGACGCTCGCC
>JAICVC010000076.1 GCA_025935515.1 Sphingomonas sp. | reverse complement strand
AGGGTGGATTTGCCGATTCCCGGATCGCCGCCGACCAGCATCGCCGAGCCCGCGACGATGCCGCCGCCGATCGCGCGGTCGAACTCGGCGAGCCCGCTCGGCAGCCGCTCCGGAAGCGCCGCGGGAGTCTCGAGCCCGACCAACGGGATTACCCGCCCGCCGCCCTGCAGGTTGTGCTTGGCGGCGAAGATGCTCGACACCTCCGCGCTTTCCTGCACCAAAGTGTTCCACTCGGCGCAATCGGGGCATTGTCCCTGCCAGCGGTGCTGAACCGACCCGCAGGCCTGGCAGACATATCGGGACTTGGGTTTGGCCATCGGCAACAGGTCTAGCCTCGCGCCGACGCTTCGCAAGCGATACAACAGCGGTCAGGGGGTTTGCGGTGGCCGACGTCTTCCTGTCCTACGCACGTTCGGACTCGCCCGCTGCGGATCGGATTGCGCGCGCGCTCGGCAAGCAGGGCTGGTCGGTATGGTTCGACCGCGAGCTGCCCGCGCACCGCGCTTATGCCGATGTCATCGCGACCGAACTCGAAGCGGCGCCCGCGGTGCTCGTGCTGTGGTCCAGGGCCTCGGCCGAATCGGAATGGGTCCGCTCCGAGGCCAATCGCGCTCGTGAGCTGCACAAGCTGGTGCAGGCGCGCGTCGGCGAGGTTCGTCTGCCGATGCCGTTCGATCAGATCCAGTGCGCTGACCTCTCGAACTGGCGCGGCGGAACCGCGCACGCCGGCTGGGGGCAAATTTCGAAAAGCGTCGAAGCGCTGGTCGCGCGGCCATCAAGGGAGCCGGCGCAGCCAAGCCAGCCGATCTTCCACAGGCGCAAGCTGCTCGCCGGAGGCGCGGCGGTGCTCGTGGTTGGCGCCGCGGGCTTGAGCGCCTGGCGGTTTGGATCGCGCGACGAACAGCTCTCCCCCCAGGCGCAGCTGCTCATGCAGAAGGGCTTCGATGCACTTCAGGACAATGACGTGCTCGATCCCGGCGGGCCCGGTTCGACCATGCAAGCGATTGCTTTGCTTACGCAGGCGACCGAGGCCGCCCCGCGATCGGCCCTCGCGTGGGGCGGGCTCGCGCTCGCTTACGCGGTCCGCAAGCGGACCGTGCCGCTCGCCGAACGGCCAGGTCTCGACCTGCGCAGCCGCGCGGCCGCGAAGCGGTCGCTCGAGCTGGACCCCCGCGAGGGGCGCGCGCTCGGTGCACTGCTGCTCCTCGATCCGGTGTACCGCCACTGGCAAGAGCGGGAGCAGGCGGACCGCGCGGCGGTGCGGAAGAATTCGTCCATTCCACTGCTGTTCTCGATCACCGCCGACCTGCTCGGGAATGTCGGGCGCTGGGACGACGCGCTGAGCTTTTCGAGGAACATCGACCGGAATCATTTCCTCATTCCTGGAGCCGAGCGGAAATACATCGTCGATTTGTGGGCGTCCGGCGACCTTCAGGCGGCGGATAATAGCCTGCAAACTGCCGTCGAACACTGGCCGCAGAATCCGGAGATCTGGCGAACCCGCGTCCCGTACCTGATGTACAGCGGGCGTCCGGCAGAAGCGCTCGACCTGTTACGCGAGGGCGCCGAGCGTCCCGCCGAAATCGGCGACGATATCGTCCGTGCCATGCGAGCGGTCGCGCAAGCCCTCGGCGGGGAGCGACCGCCACATTCCGCCGTCAGCGAAGCGCAGGCCTTCCTCCGCCGCAATCCAGCGGCGGCGCTCGGGGTCGCGAACGCCTGCTGCGTCCTCGGCGCGCTCGATGACATGTTCGCCATTCTCGACGGTTATTATTTCAACCAAGGCGAATGGGCGAAGGTGGCCCCCGCGGCCGGTGACGCCGACCGCGTCACCCAGGCCTTGTTTCTGCCGCCGATGAAGGCAGCATGGAATGACCGGCGCTTCGGGCTGATGCTGCAACGGATTGGCCTCGAGGATTATTGGCGCCGAAGCGGCACGAGACCTGATTTTCGCCGGCATTGACCCCAGCTTCAGCAGCAGGGCAGACCTGCGCGATAGGGCTTGTTATGGGCCCCGGATGATCGCTCCATTCGGCGTGCCTTTCGAGTTCATGCTGTTCGCCCTGATGCTGCTCGGCGTCGCGCTGCGCCACCAGCGCGCGCTGATGATCAGCGTCATCGGGCTGCTCGTCATTTTCGCCTTCGAGACGTTCGTGACCGCTTATCCGACCGGCCGCGGTGCCGGCGCACTGATGGAGCACATCGGGCACGAATGGGTGATCATCACCAACCTGCTGCTGCTGCTGGTCGGCTTCGAAGTGCTGTCGAATCAGTTCGAGCGGAGCAATATCTCGGATCATTTGCCCAACATCCTCCCGGACGGGTTCGCGGGAAGCGTGGCGCTGCTCGGGGTCATTTTCGTCCTTGCTGCATTCCTCGACAATATCGCCGCTGCGGTGCTCGGCGGGGTCATGGCGCGGCACCTCTACAAGGGCAGGGTGACGGTCGCCTTCGTCGCGGCGCTGGTCGCGGCGTCGAATGCCGGCGGCGCCGGCAGCGTGATCGGCGACACCACGACGACGATCATGTGGCTCAAGGGCGTTTCGGCGCTGACCGTCATGCCCGCCTATCTCGCCGCGGTTCCGGCGTTCCTCGTCGTTGCGCTGTTCGGCGCGCGGGCGCAGCATCGCCACCAGCCGATCCTCGACAATGATCAGCCCGGTCACCCGCTGGAATGGCGCAGGATCTGGATCGTCGCCTTCATCCTCGCTGCGGCGGTGACCGCAAACGTGATCGCAACGTCACTCAGCCAGGGCGAGGAAATCGCGCCGTGGCTGGGTCTGGCGCTGTGGGCGGCGATCCTCCTGACCAGTCTTTTCGCGCGACCCGACTGGTCGGTGATGCGGCACGGCGCAAAGGGCGCGGTGTTTCTCGCGGCCCTGGTCGCCTCCGCCTCGCTGATGCCGTTGAAGGGGCTGCCCGACCCCTCGTGGCAGACCGTGTTCGGCCTCGGCCTGCTTTCGTCGGTGTTCGACAATATCCCGCTGACCGCGCTCGCGCTGCGCCAGGGAGGCTACGACTGGGCGCTGCTGTCCTTTGCCGTCGGTTTCGGCGGTTCGATGGTGTGGTTCGGCTCGTCGGCCGGCGTCGCGATCACCAATCTCTACCCCGAAGGCCGCTCGGTTGCACGCTGGATCAGGGAGGCCTGGTTCGTGCCGGTCGCCTACGTCGTCGGCTTCTTCGTCATGCTGATGTTGCTCGGCTGGAACCCGACCGCCGAGAGCGCCAGCGGCTGGGTTGCTCCCCCTTCGGCGCACCCCTAGCTAGCGGCGCGTGACCTTCCTTCCCGAACCGCTGCGAATTCCGGGATTCCGCTATTTCTGGCTTGCGCGGCTGGCGACGACGGTCGCGCAGATGGCGATGGTGATCGTCATCGGCTGGCAGGTCTATGACATCGCGCGCGCGACCATGAGCATCCGCGAGGCGGCGTTCTGGCTCGGGCTGATCGGGCTGGTGCAGTTCGTGCCGCTGTTCGTCCTGACGCCGGTGAGCGGCTGGGCGGCGGACCGGCTGGACCGGCGCTATATCGCGCGGGCGGTCGTGTCGCTGGAGCTGCTGTGCGCGCTGATCCTGTTCGGCGCCACCTGGGAGGGGCTGATCAGCCTGCCGATCCTGTTCACGGTGGCCGCTTTGCTGGGCGTCGCGCGGGCGTTTGCCGGGCCGGCCCTCGGGGCGCTCGCGCCGAACCTCGTCCCGCGTGAAATCCTGCCCAACGCGATCGCGCTGAGCTCGGCCGCCTGGCAGACCGGCGCGATCGTCGGCCCCGCGCTCGGTGGCATCCTCTACGACGTGACCCCGCACCTTCCCTATGCGTTGAGCTCGGCGCTGTTCGCCTTTTCGGTGATATGCCTGTTCATCATTCCGCCGATTGCGCGCACGCCGCTCAGGCCCGGGACGCCGCTCAGCCAGATGATCGACGGGCTGGCCTATGTGCGGCGCAACCGGCTTGTGCTCGGCGCGATCACGCTCGACCTGTTCGCGGTCCTGCTCGGCGGGGTAACCGCGATGCTCCCGATCTACGCGCGCGACATCCTGCACGTCGGGCCGGAAGGCCTTGGGCCACTGAGAGCGGCGCCGGCATTGGGCGCGACGCTGACCGCGATCATCTTCTCGGTTCGCCCACTGGAGTCCGACGTCGGCGTCAAGATGCTGACCGCCGTCGTGATTTTCGGCGGAGCGACCGCGATTTTCGGTTTCTCGACCTGGTTTCCCTTGTCGCTTACGATGCTTGCGCTGCTCGGCGCCGCCGACATGTTCTCGGTCTACATCCGCCAGTCGCTCATTCAGCTGCACACGCCGGACGAGATGCGCGGCCGCGTCGCCGGCGTTTCGACCCTCGCCATTTCCGCCTCGAACGAGTTGGGCGAAACCCGCAGCGGCTTTCTCGCGGCATTGGTCGGGCCCGTCGCAGCGACGGTTGGCGGCGGCGTCGCAGCGATCGCAGTGACGCTGCTTTGGGCCGGCCTGTTCCCGGAGCTGAGGCGAGCCCGGACGTTCGAGCTGCCCGAAACCCCGCCGGAAGACGCTGACGTCGTTGCAACCGGCGTATGACGCGCGCCTTGCAAAAGGCCGTTGGCCGCACGATTTGCGGGCTTTCTGCAAAAGAGGAGAGCCAGGCATGAAGGCCGCCAATATGCTCGAGACCATCGGCAACACGCCGCACGTCCGGGTCAACCGCCTGTTCGGGCCGGGCGCCCAGGTCTGGATCAAGCAGGAACGCGCCAACCCCGGCGGATCCGTCAAGGACCGGATTGCCTTTGCCATGGTCGAAGATGCCGAGCGGACCGGCAAGCTGAAACCCGGCGGCGTGATCGTCGAGCCGACCTCGGGGAACACCGGCATCGGGCTGGCGATGGTCGCCGCGGTCAAGGGCTATCGCCTGATCCTGGTGATGCCCGACAGCATGAGCGTCGAGCGGCGGCGGCTGATGCTGGCCTATGGTGCGGAGTTCGAGCTCACGCCGCGCGAAAAGGGCATGAAGGGCTCGATTGCGCGGGCGGAAGAGATCATCGCAGCGACGCCCGGCTCCTGGATGCCGCAGCAGTTTGAGAACCCCGCCAATGTCGAAGTCCATCGGCGCACCACCGCGCAGGAAATCCTCGACGACTTCGGCGACGATCCGCTCGACGCGATCATCACCGGCGTCGGTACCGGCGGCCACATCACCGCCTGCGCCGAAGTGCTGAAGCCCAAATGGCCCGGCCTCAAGGTCTTCGCGGTCGAGCCGACGCTGTCGCCGGTCCTGTCCGGCGGCCAGCCGGGGCCGCACCCGATCCAGGGCATCGGCGCGGGCTTCATTCCCGCGATCATGGACACCAGCGTCCTCGACGGGGTCATCGAGGTGACGCCCGACGACGCCAAGGACATGGCGCGCCGCGCCGCCCGCCAGGAGGGAATGCTGGTCGGGATGTCCTCGGGCGCCACGCTGGCCGCGATCAGGCAGAAGCTGCCCGAGCTCGGCGACAACGCCCGCGTCCTCGGCTTCAACTACGACACCGGCGAGCGTTATTTGTCGGTGTCCGATTTCCTGCCGGAAGAATCCTGACGCCGCGTTTACCATCTTCCTAGGCGACCCCGTTAAGAGGGCCGCGTTTAATCTCCAGCGCGTCGACACGTAGCTCGCGCGCGCGGTGCGCCGGGCGGAGCCTGGGAACCCGATGCGCAGGTCACGATTCGCGACCGAGATCGAAGCAAGCGAAGCCGCCAGCGAGCGGCCGTCGATCCGCGACACCTTGTGGTTCGACGTCCGCAACACGGAGAGCGGCGAAGAAATGCCGCTTGCCGACTGGCGGGTGGCCGGCCTCGATCACATCGCGCTGCTGATGGGCTTCACCCATTTGCTGATCACCATCGGCTACGTGCTGCTGTCACCGGCCCTGCAATTCTGCCTGTGCTACGACAACCCCCTGATCCCCGCCTTCCTGGTCATCGCAATCGACGGGCTCGCGGCCGCGGCGCTGATCACCCGCGAACGGTTCAACATCGCCTCGCACACGATGGTGCGCTGCTTGTTCGTCTACATGCTGCTGGTCGGCGCCCTGTGGACCTGGTTCGGCCAGACCGTCGCCGACGATGCCTTCGTCACGCACATTTCGGCGGCCCAGATCGTCATGTGCGCGGGGATCGGGATCGGCGCGATCGTGTCGATCAGCTCTCCTCCGCTCGCGCTCGCGAACACGATCGTCTCCGCGATGATGGCGATCGTTCTCGCCGACTCGCCGCTGGTCGCTATCAGCGTCGAAACCATGTCCCTCGTGCTCGTCGCCTACAGCATTGCAGGCACAAGGACGATCATCGACACCGGCCGGGCGAGGCTCAAGCTCGACGCGCTGGCGCGCAAGGCCTTGCGGTTCATCGACGAGTTCGAGAACAGCGGCCGCGGCTGGTTCTGGGAAACAAACGCCCAGGGCACCTTGTCCTACGTGTCGCGCCAGCTCGCCGAGGACTTCGAATGCGAGCCGGCCGATCTACTCGGCCGCCAGTTCACCGATCTCCTCTCGGTCGATACCGAGACCTCCGATTCGATGGAGGAGCGCAAGACGCTCGGCTTCCATTTGTCAGCCCGCTTCCCCTTCTCGGACGTGGTCGTCCGCCCGGCCAGCGAGCAGGACGTCCACTGGTCGCTGTCGGGCAACCCGATCTTTGACGAGCGCGGCCGCTTCCTCGGCTTCCGCGGCATCGGCACCGATCTCACCGAGCAGCGCAAGTCCGAGCGCGAGATCACGCGGCTCGCCCGCTCCGACTCCCTCACCGGCCTGCCCAACCGGGCAATGATGCGCAAGACGCTCGATGAAGCGCTGCGCAACGCGACCCATCGCCAGAAGGGCTGTGCCCTGTTCATGATCGATCTCGACCGCTTCAAGAACGTCAACGACACGCTCGGCCACCCGGTCGGCGACGCGCTGCTGCGCGAGGTCGCGGAGCGGTTGAAGTCGGTGATGGGCAATCATGGCCAGATCGGACGGCTCGGCGGCGACGAATTCCAGGCCGTGCTTCCCGGCGCGGTCGACATCGGCCTCCTGGAGTCCCTCGCCCGGACTTTGATCGAGCAGGTCTCCAGGCCCTACATGATCGAGGGCAACAAGGTGACCATCGGCGCCTCTGTCGGAATCGCGATCGGCGACCCGGGCCGGGCGAGCGCCGACGCCCTCGTCCGCAATGCCGACCTTGCGCTCTACGCGGCCAAGGGCGCCGGCCGCGGCAAGCATTGCATTTACCAGCCCTCGATGCACAGCGAGGCGGCCGAGCGCCAGCTGCTCGAGAACGACCTGCGCCAGGCGATCGAGCGCGGCGAGCTGTCGGTCCATTATCAGCCGATCGTCCACGCCGCGAGCGAGGATGTGTCCGGCTTCGAATCGCTGGTGCGCTGGCAGCACCCGGTTCGCGGCGCCATCTCGCCGGCCAGGTTCATCCCCCTCGCCGAAGAGGCCGGGCTGATCGCCAGGATCGGCGAATGGGTGCTGCGGACGTCGCTCGAGGAGGCCGCCAACTGGCCCGACCACGTCCGGGTCGCGGTCAACCTCTCGCCGCTGCAGTTCAACGATCCGGCCATCGTCGAGCTGGTCCGCACCCATCTCAAGGAGACCGGCGTGCGGCCCGGGCGGCTCGAGCTCGAGATCACCGAGGGCGTGTTCCTCGCCGACGGCGATTCGACCGACGACACCTTCGCCAAGCTGAAGTCGCTCGGGGTTCGCCTCGCCCTCGACGACTTCGGCACCGGCTACAGCTCGCTCGGTTATTTGAAGAAGGCGCCGTTCGACAAGATCAAGATCGACCAGAGCTTCGTCCGCGGCGCCGCCTCGACCTCGGCGACCAACCGCAACGCCGCGATCATCCGCGCCATCGTCACGCTGGCCGAAACGCTCGGCATGGACACCTGCGCCGAGGGCGTCGAGACCCACGACGACCTGCAATTGATCCGCGAGCTCGGGGTCAGCATGGTCCAGGGCTATATTTTCGGAAAGCCGAGCGAAGCCGAAACCGCGCGCAGCCTCGCCAACAGCGTGACCCTCGAGGCCGCCGGCTTCGCCTGCATCCGCGAGCCGCGCCATCGGCTGATGCGCCGCGCGCTGGCCGTCATCGACGGCGAGACGGTCGAGGTCCGCCTGCGCAACATCTCGTCGATGGGCGCGCTCGCCGAATGCCCGCAGCCGGTCGCTCCTGGAACCAAGGTGACGATCGACATCGTCGGCGTCGGGCCGGTGGTGGGGACGGTCCGCTGGGCCCAGGCCGGCCAGTTCGGGATCCAGTTCGACGGCCAGTTCGACCTCGCCCGCCTGGCGCCCAAGAAGGAAAAGCGCAGCGCCGACATCATGCGCCCCTGGTACGTCGAGCGCCGCGAGGCGAGCTGACGCCCCGCTTCCGGCGTCGGTCGATTTCAGCTACTGTTGTTCCTGCTCGGTGAGTCGCTTGGGGGGTTCTCATGCGGGCCTCGCACATCATCACGGAGACCCGGAGCAACGACGCCTTCTCGTTCACCCGCCAACGCCAACACCAACCTCGCCTACGTCGCTAACGGACTCAACCAGGGCAAGCAGGCCGACGCGACCGTTTATACATTCGACGCCAACGGCAACTTGACCTCGGACGGCTGGTTCACCTTCACCTACGACCTGGAAAACAAGCTGGTTTCAGCCCTCCCGATCAACGCGGGCGTCAGGACGCTGAACTACGACCCGCTGAACCGCCTCGACATCTATAATCCCGGAACACCAAAGCGCTTCATCTACGATGGCGATGAGGTGGTGGCCGAGCTCGACTCCTCCGGCAACATCATAGGCCGTTACGTGCGCGGGGATGCGCCCGACGAGATCATTACCGGCTACACTTCCTCCAACCCGACGGCCCGAGGCTGGTACCACCTCGACCAGCGCAACAGCGTGATCGCGGTGACCGATCCCAATGGCATCGTCACCGTCGTCAACCGCTATGACGAATATGGCATGCCGCAGGGCGGCAATTACGGCACCTTCCAGTACACCGGCCAGATGTGGCTGGGGGAGATCGGCGTCTACAATTACAAGAACCGCATGTACTGGCCCAACGAGCGGCCCGGCGGACGGTTCATGCAGGCCGAGCCGGTCGGCCCGATCGATAGCGCGAGCCTCTATCAATATGCGCTGAATGATCCGGTGAATCTGGTCGATCCGTCTGGCCGGGCCATCGTAATTACCGCCTGCACGAGAGGCACCATTGGTGTGGGTGATGGCGCAGGACTTTCCTGCATTACACCGCTGGATTACGAACGCCTCCTCGACAGGCTAGACCGTGGCGAGCGCGGCACAAATGAGGGTAGCAGCGGCGGTGGCGACAGACCAATCGTAATTACGGCGAAAATCAAACCGAAGCCTGCGCCACCAACTCGCACGTCTTGCATTGCACATGCGATTGGCGAAGGGCTACTCGAAGGCAGCATCGATTCAATTGGCCTCATTCCGGGCGGTGGCGGTGCCCGAAGTATCGTGCGTCGGATCGGAAACAGGGCCGGTTACCGTGGAATTGT